>CAKQPE010000111.1 GCA_934256695.1 uncultured Eubacteriales bacterium | reverse complement strand
AAGCCGATGGAACCTGTCTGTTTATTCTTCTGTTTGAACAAGTCGAAATCCTGATTTCGACTTAGGTGTCGACTTTATCGACACCTTCAAAAGACCTTGAGGTAAAACCCCAAGGTCTTTTTATATTCCAAGGCTTATAAGCAATGCCCTGTTTACAGAGACCATAATATCATTATCAAGCCTTGAAACCTTCTCCCTCAAACGCTTTTTGTCAATGGTTCGTATCTGTTCCAAAAGCACAACTGAGTTTTTAACAAGAGAATACTTTTTGCAGTCCAGTTCTATGTGTGTAGGCAATTTTGCTTTGTTTATCTGCGATGTAATTGCAGCACATATCACAGTCGGACTGTATTTATTTCCCACATCATTTTGAATTATTAACACCGGTCTTATTCCGCCTTGTTCTGAACCTACAACAGGACTTAAATCGGCATAAAATATATCTCCACGCTTAACTGTCATTTTTAACCACACTCCGAATTATAAAACCCATAGTCCGCCCATAAGTGTGATATTATATAAAAGTCTGATTTTTATTTATGTATAAACTTCTTTTAACACACCTTTTGGGGTATGTCTTTAGTATTGACGGTTAAATGAAGGTATATTCAATATCTTAAAATTAAATAAGATAATTTTTTTCTTCAATAACTTTTCCGTTTCTTATATAAACTCTCGGAACACGTTTTGAAACCATACACAAAACCTCATAGCTTATTGTTCCTATTGTCTCGGCTATTTCGTCTGCCGTTATTTCGTCATTGCCCTGCTTGCCCAAAAGAACTACTTCGTCCCATTCCTTTGCATCTATGCCTGTAATATCAACCATGCACTGGTCCATACATATTCTGCCCTTTATAGGTGCCGATTTTCCGTTTACAAGAACTCTGCCTTTGTTGGAAAGCAGTCTGTTGTATCCGTCTGCATATCCGGCAGGAATAGTTGCTATTGTTCTCTTTTCATCGGCAATATATGTTCTTCCGTAGCCGAGAGAGTCACCTTTTTCGATTTCCTTTATAAAAGTAACATATGTTTTAAGGCTCATAACCGGCTTTAAAGGAAGTCTTTCCTTCATTACTTCGTCGGAAGGGTAATATCCGTAGAGTATAATTCCCGGCCTTACGGCATTAAAGAACATATCGTCAAAATCCATTAATCCCGCACTTGCTGAAGCGTGTTTAAGCGGTATATGTATTCCTCTTTTCTCAACAGCATCGACTGTGTTTATAAAACGCTCCTTCTGAACTTTGGTAAATGTTTTATCCTTGCAGTCACTTGTGCAGAAATGAGTAAATATTCCGTTTATTTCTATATTTTCGAGTTTTGATATTTTTTCAATCTCGTCTGCAGTTTCCTTGCAGTCTGCTCTGAAACCTATTCTGCCCATGCCTGTATCAAGCTTAATATGTATAACTGCCTTTTTGCCAAGTTCTTTTGCGGCTTCAGATATTTTTACTGCCTCATCATAATTTACAACAGGCAGTATAACATCATATTCAAGAGCTTCTTTTATATATTCCGGCGGTGTAAGACCAAGCATAAGTATTGTTTTGTCAAGTCCTTGTTTTCTAAGATTTATCGCCTCATCAAGCATAGCAACGGAAAATATATCAACTCCGTTTTCTTCAAGAACTCTTGCAACCTCTATTGCTCCGTGTCCGTAAGCATCGGCTTTTACTGTACCGATAAGCTTTGCTCTGCCGTCTACACGTTTAATAATGCTTTTAATGTTAAAATCAACTGCATCAAGGTCAATCTCTGCTGTCAGTCTTTTGTATCCCAAAATAAAAATCTCCCTTCGTCATATCTTTTGACTTAATGATTTGTTTTTAGTTTATATTAAAAATTCCGTCCTCAAAATCAGGATTGAATTGGAATTCATTATACTCCACAACATATTTTTCTTTTCCTTCGGAGTCGTATATAACCAACTTTACAGGTGTTATGGTTTCGTTGTCAATCCACAGCTTTTCTGTTGATGTAAACTTATTTTCTCCCGGAATAACAGCTTCAAGAACTGTACATCTGCTTTCGTCTGTTTTTGATACAGCTATGGAAACTTCTTCGCTCTGCATATAATTTTTTATAAAACAACCAAGAAACAGCTCATTTCTTGCTTTATTTTCCGGTACATCTTTTATTATTTTCCCCTCAACTCTCGGATTATACTGGCATACGGTTTTTCCGTCGTATACAGTATAATTTCCTGCCACATCATCGGGAGATGTCATTTCCATTCGGTATTCGCCACTCATTTTATAATATTGCTTTATGCCGAATTTTTTCTCACTGTCCTTACTGAACCTTGTTAAATCTGCAGTACAATAGTAGCCTTCCATTGAGTTTAATGTCTGCTGAATTTTTTCCATAGGTGTTTCACTGCTTTTAACAAATCCGCAGGAAGCAAAAATTACCGATAAAACCGTTATTACCGCAACAGAAAAAATCTTTTTCATTTTTTATACTCCCATATGTTTTTGTTACCATTATACGCATATGGGCTTGTTTTCTATTACTCCGTCAATTTAAAAATATCAGCAATACATCTGCATATATCTCCTGCCAAAACACCGTAGTGTCCAAGCTTTTCACTTGCTTTTTCACCGCTTAGGCCATGGATATACGCTCCCAGAGCCGCCGCCTCAAAAGGATTTTCCATAACGGCAAGCAATGCACCTATTATTCCCGTAAGCACATCTCCGCTGCCGCCTTTTGACATAGCATTATTTCCTGTCATATTTATATAGACCCTTCCGTCAGGCGAAGCTATAATCGTTCTTGCGTCTTTTAAAAGAACAACGGTATTATATTCTTTTGCAAACTCTTTTGCCGTACCTATAGTATCGTTTAAAACTTCTTTCACCGTTTTTCCCGTAAGTCTGCTCATTTCTCCCGGATGAGGAGTAATTACAGGCATCTGTGCCATATTACGCAGTATTTCGGGATTATCGGATATATTATTAAGGGCATCGGCATCTATAACTGCTTTGCATTTAAGTCTCGGAAGAAGAAGTTTAAGAAACTCCCTTGTCTCGCCGCCTTTTCCCATTCCGGGGCCTATTGCCGCACAGTCGGGAACATCAAGTTCATTTTCTATTGCATAAAAGCTTTCTTTTCCTAACTTGCCTTCAAAACTTTTTAAAGGCTTTGCAACCGCTTCGGGAACAAGCATCTGTATTGTCGAAAGACATTCTTCCGGCACACAGGAATAAACCAGTCCGCAGCCGGATTTATATGCCGCCTTTGAGCAAAGCACAGCCGCACCGCCCATTGAAAAAGAGCCTGCAAAAACATACAGCTTTCCGTATGTTCCTTTATTGCTTCTCGGTTTCCTTTTCGGAACAAGCTCCTTTGCCATTGCAAAGTCAAGAGCTTCCGTTTTTATATCCATTGTGTCTTTAACCTGCTGTGGTATTGATATATCCGCAACTGTTAATTTTCCGCACTTTTCAGCACCGGGATAAAGAATGTTTCCGACCTTTGCCATACAGAAAGAAACCGTTTCGTCAGCCTTAACACAGGCATTTGAAATATGTCCCGTTTCGGAATCAACACCCGAGGCAATGTCAACACTTATAACATATTTATTGCCTTCGTTTATTTTGTTTATAACAAAAGCCGATTCTTCTCTCGGTTCGCCCGAAAAGCCCGTTCCGAAAACAGCGTCAACAACAAGATCTGCTTCTTCAATCAGTTCAGACAACTTTTTGTTATCAGTTTCAACAGGTATTTCTATATTTACCGCCGCATTATAATTTATAAGTGCGTCACCTTTCAATTTTTCTTTTTTACCGCAGAAAAATATTTTACTGTCATATCCGTGTACTTTAAGGAGTCTTGCCGCTGCAAAACCGTCACCGCCGTTATTTCCGCCGCCACAGACAACAAGAGTGTTTTTTTTCTGTTCCTTTTTTAGATATTCCATGCATTTTTCGGCAACAGCCGTTGACGCATTTTCCATAAGTATTATGCTCGGAATACCGTATTCTTCTGTTGTTATTCTGTCCATTTCACGCATTTGCGAACCAAGAGCTATTTTCATAAACGGTTCCTCCTTTATTGCTTCGGCTATTCTTTTATTCTTCTTTTTCTGCCACAGCAAAAGCCGTTGCATATTCCTTGCAGTGGGATATACTGAGATGAATATTTATTTTTCCCATACAGGCAATCTTTTCCTCTGCCTTAGGAAAAAGCTTCACACCGGGTTTTCCGTACTCATCGTGGGTTATTTCCATATCTTTAGGCATATATCCTCTGAAACCCAGACCGAGAGTCTTGCTTACGGCTTCTTTTGCGGCAAACATACCTGCCGCCGTTTCAACAGAGAAATTTTTTGTTTTAAGATATTCAATTTCGTTTGGTGTAAAGAATTTTTCAACAAAGCTGTTTTTTTCCATAGCTTTTTTTATTCTTGCCGTCTCTACAACATCGTTTCCCACTCCGGTTATCATAAAAACCTCCGTTACTAAGACCTTGGGGTTTCACCCCAACCCCTGACAAGCTTTCTTGGTCAGGAATTTTCGCAAAGCGAAAATGAGCTTCGCTCACCGCATTTATCTTTGCGGTTCCCTAAAAGCTGGATCAAAACTTTTATTAAAAACGCCGCTAATGCGGCGTTTTTATACTGAAATTTAGGTCAAGCCTTTTTAAAGGCTTGTGGGGTATTGGGGCAACGCCCCAAGATCTTATTATACAATAACAAACCTTCCGTCTTTTCTTCTCGGTGCTTTCGGTTTAAGGTCACTGTAGCCAAGGGTAATTGCCGCAAGAAGATGACCTTTTCCCGGTGCAAACTCTGCTCTCAGTTCGTCCTCCACATGGAGCGGTGCAGTAAGCCAGCAAGATGAAATTCCCTTTGAATATGCTGTAAGGACTATGTTCTGCATTGCCGCTGCGGCAGACTCAACGGCAGCCGTATACTCGTCATACTCCTCCTGCTGAAGAAAAGTAAGTATAACCGTGCTTGAACCGCCAAGGCTTTTTACGAAATTAACCGTTTCATCTATAACCTCGGGATTTGATTTAAATCTGTTGTTCAAAACCTTTGTAAGACCGTATATAGAACCGCCCATAATAGTATTAAGTCTTTTAAGTGCATCATCGGAACGACACACAACAAAATACCACGGCTGAAGATTTACCGCAGACGGGGCCCAAAGACCTGCGTCAAGTATCTCCTGCAAATCTTCATCGCTTATTCGCTTATCCGAAAATTTTCTGACACTTCTTCTGCCGTAAATTGCTTCTTTCAGTTCCATAAAAACGCCTCCTTAAAAAATTATCACATTAATTTTTCTCTTGTTTCGTTTACTATTTCGTCATCAAGGTATTCGTCAAAGGTCTCCTGTCTGTCAATAATACCGTTTGGAAGTATTTCTATTATTCTGTCAGCTATTGTGTTTACAAACTCGTGGTCCTGTGAGTCAAAGAGAAGTGTTCCCTTGTAATCAATAAGACCATTGTTAAGTGCAGTTATGCTTTCAAGGTCAAGGTGGTTTGTAGGCTCATCAAGAACAAGTACATTTGCACCGGAAATCATCATCTTGCAGAGCATACATCTTACTCTTTCACCGCCGGAGAGAACCTTTGCCGATTTAAGTGCTTCTTCGCCGGAGAACAACATTCTTCCGAGCCAGCCTCTTATATCTGCATCATACTGCTCGCCTTCTTTTGCATACGGTCTTAACCAGTCAATAAGTGAATCGTCACAGCCGTCAAAATACTGTGAGTTATCTTTAGGGAAATATGCCTGTGATGTTGTAATTCCCCATTTGAAGCTTCCCTCGTCAGGCTCCATTTCACCCATTATTATTTTAAACAAAGTTGTTCTTGCTATTTCATCTGTACCTACAAAAGCAACCTTTTCGTTAGGATTAATTCTGAAAGATACGTTGTTTAAAACCTTTCTTCCGTCTATTGTCTTTGAAATTCCGTTTACCTCAAGAAGGTCATTGCCTACTTCCCTGTCCTGTTTGAAATTGATAAACGGGTATCTTCTTGAAGAAGGCTTTATGTTGTCAAGCTGAAGGTTATCAAGAAGCTTCTTTCTGCTTGTTGCCTGTTTACTCTTAGACGCATTGGCACTGAATCTCTGGATAAATTCCTGAAGCTCTTTCATCTTCTGCTCAATGCGCTTGTTTTCGTCTTTTAACTGTCTCTGTGTCATCTGTGTATACTGATACCAGAAATCGTAGTTGCCTACAAACATTGTTATCTTGCCGTAGTCAACATCGGCAATATGAGTACATACCTTGTTAAGGAAATGTCTGTCATGGGAAACAACGATTACAGTGTTTTCAAAGTTCATAAGGAAGTTTTCAAGCCAGCGAACAGACTGTAAATCAAGGTGGTTGGTAGGTTCGTCCAGAAGAAGAATATCAGGGTTTCCGAAAAGAGCCTGTGCAAGAAGAACCTTAACCTTCTGGTTACCTGTAAGGGAGCTCATCATTTCGTAATGAAGCTCTGTAGGTATTC
>CAKQPE010000110.1 GCA_934256695.1 uncultured Eubacteriales bacterium | reverse complement strand
ATCCGTCACTGCGTGACACCTTCTCCACGAGGGAGAAGGCTTTAAAACCCTTCAAACAAACTGGAGGTTTATTATATTTCGATTTAAGAGCCGCCTTATTATCGGTGATTTTATACTTAATACAAAAATACCGTGACTGTGTCACGGTATTTTACTAAAGTTTTACTCAATTTTTTTCAAAAAATTGTAGGGTGTTGGGGCAAAGCCCCAAGGTCTTATTTATCACCAAAGCCGTAAGGGTGGTTTTTGTGCCAGTTCCAGGCAGTTTTTATTATAAGGTCGATATTGTCAAACTCCGGTTTCCAACCGAGAATATCTTTTGCTTTCTGGCTTGAGGCAATAAGTTTTGCAGGGTCTCCGGCTCGTCTTGGCCCTATTTTTTGGGCAATATCAAGACCGGTTGCTTTTTTTGCCGCTTCAACTATTTCTTTTACGGAAAATCCTACGCCGCTGCCAAGATTAAATACATCGCTTTTTCCACCGTCAAAAAGATATTTCATGGCGAGAATATGTGCTCTGGCAAGGTCTGTTACGTGTACATAGTCCCTTATACAGGTTCCGTCAGGTGTATCGTAATCATCACCGAATATTGTTATGAAGTCACGCTGTTTGTTAGGTACCTGAAGTATAATAGGTATAAGATGTGTTTCGGGTGAATGGTCTTCGCCTATTGCCCCAGACACATGGGCACCGCAGGCATTAAAATAACGGAGAGCAACATATCTGAGTCCCTTTGCTCTGTCCTGCCATTTCATCATTTTTTCCATAGAAAGCTTTGTTTCGCCGTATGTATTTGTAGGCTCTGTTTTGTCACTTTCCAGTATAGGTACTCTTTCCGGCTCGCCGTAGGTTGCGGCTGTTGATGAAAATACGATTTTGTCAACTCCGTGTTCTTCCATACTCTGGAGAACAACCATTGTGCCGTACATATTGTTATTATAATATTTAAGAGGCTTTTCCATGCTTTCGCCAACAAGAGAAAAGGCTGAAAAATGAATTACGGCATCAATTTTTTCGTTTTCAAATATTGAATCCATAAAGCTTTTTTCTCTTATATCACCTTCATAAAATTTGGCTTTTGGGTGAATAGCTTTTTTGTGTCCTGTTATAAGATTGTCGGCTATAACTACATCATATCCGTTATCAATAAGCTCGTAAACCGTATGGGAACCTATATATCCGGCTCCGCCGAGAACAAGTATAGACATTTAATCATCTCCAAGATTTAATTTAATCTATTTTACTATAAAAAAGAATGATTTTCAATAAGAGAGACCATATATACGGGAACAGTGAGATTTAAGATGTATTTATATGCAAAAATATATTGATTGATGAATATTAATGCTGATGTTTACATTAGATATTGATTACTTTAACGGACAATGGTAGAATATGTGTAATTTAATTAAAAATGTTTATGAATAATATGCATGGCTTACAATGATGTTATATAATTTTAATATCATATATTTTAAGGCTATATAGTATGTTATATTAAATATACTTATGGCTTATTATATTTTTATATAAATGTAACTGATTTAAAGATAATGTATTTACAAGTTATATAGTATGTTATATACTACAAATTGTTATATAGTATGTTATATACTATAAATTAAAAATAAAATAAAGACTAAAATGGAGGTATGAGTTATGAAAGTTCAGGTAGCAGAACGTATGAACCACATCGAAGGTTCAGTTATAAGACAGTTTGCAGAGGCAGCACTTAAACCGGGTTTAATTACTTTTGCCAACGGAAATCCGGCTCCTGCAACATATCCTATTGATGAAATGAAACAGTTCTACAAAGAAGCGCTTGAAAGTGATGAGGTTGAGTCTCTGCTTATGTACGGTGCTGTTCAGGGTTATCCTCCACTTGTAAATGCTCTCAAAGAGAGACTTGCAAAAAAATACGGTTTTGATTTTGAATTAAATGATTTATACATAGTAAGCGGCGGAACACAGGCTGCCGATGTTACGGCTAAAATATGGCTTGAAAAAGGAGATGCCGTAATAACGGAAGAACCGTCTTATGCAAGTATGTATAATATTTTCAGAGCATACGAAGCAGACCTTATAGGTGTTGGCATTGATGATACGGGTATTGATGTTGACGCTGTAGAAGAAGAATTAAAGAAAAATCCTAAAGTAAAGATGATTTATACAATTCCTTCTTTCCAGAATCCTACAGGATTTTCCGCAGTAGCGGAAAAACGTAAAAAACTTTATGACCTTGCCTGCAAGTATGATGTAATTATACTTGAGGACGATCCGTATGCAGAGCTTAGATTTGAAGGTGAAACGGTAAATCCTATTAAATCATACGATACAGAGGGCAGAGTGTTCTACACAAGCTCACTTTCAAAGGTTATGGCTCCTTCATTCCGTCTCGGATATCTTGTAGTTAAGAAGGAATTCGGACAGTACATTAATGTAGCCAAACAGTGCAGTGATGTTCACAGCAACACACTTGCACAGTATGTATCATGGGCAGTAATGACAAAGACGGATTACGAAGCTCATATCAGAAAAGCACAGGAAGAATACCGCAGAAAATCAACTCTTATTATGGAGACACTTAAAAAATATATTCATCCTTCATGCAAGTTAAGCCACCCTACAGGCGGTATGTTCATAATGATGTTTATGCCTGATACAGTTGACGCAGTTGATTTCACATGGAAGGGCATAGAAAGAGGCGTTGTTTGCGTACCGGGTTCCGGTTTCGCTCTTGACGGAAAGAAGCCTTCTCATATGATTCGTATGTGCTATGCAACGGCTAAAGATGATGAAATAGTTAAAGGTGCTGAAATAGTAGGCAAACTTACATATGATATAATTGAAGGCAAGGCATAATCTGCTGGGGGAGGAAAAACAAATGAAAAAGCTTCTTTTTGCAAACAAGCACAGCTTTACAAAGGAACAGTTTGAAAGCTTAAACGATATTGACGGCTTAGAGGTGCTTTACCTTGACGGACCGGAAACACAGAAATACGATATGGATTTCAATGACATAAACGGTGTTGTATGTTTTAAATTTTTTGATTACAACCCTATAGAACAGTTTAAAAATCTTGAGTTTGTCCACACAACATCAACAGGAACAGACCAGATGCCACACAAATATCTTCAGGAAAACAACATAACATTAAAGAACTGTCCCGGCGTTCACAGTATTCCTATTTCGGAATTTGTTCTCTGTTCCGTTTTGCAGATATACAAAAAATCACACAAGCTTAAAGCACAGCAGAGGGAACACAAGTGGGAATGTGACTGGAATCTTGTGGAATTATACAAAAAAAGAGTATTGATTCTCGGTACAGGTTCTATCGGTTCACACTGTGCCAAGAGATTTAAAGCTTTTGATACAAATGTGATAGGTGTTGATCCATTCCCTAAGAATGACGGTTCATTTGACGAAATATATACAATGGACAAAATGGACGAGGAACTTGCAAAGGCTGATGTAGTGGTAAACTGCATACCGTTATTTGACAACACATATCATCTTATAGACAAACATTGCTTTGACCTTATGAAGAACGAAGCGGTATTTGTAAACATTACAAGAGGACCTGTTGTAGACACAGAGGCACTTTTGGACACACTTGAAAGCGGAAAGCTTATGGGTGCTGCCGTAGATGTATTTGAACAGGAACCGCTTCCGGCAGACAGCAGATTTTGGGATATTGACAGACTGCTTATAAGTGCCCACAACAGTTTTGCAGGAGAAGGAAATGCAGAGCGTATTTTCGGTTGCATATACAGTGATATAAAAGACTGGGTTGCAGCTTCAAAATAAATAACATCAAAAAATAAAGCTGCGGTGCAGAAATGTGCCGAGGCTTTATTTTTGTCTTAAAAAGCTTTACTTTCATCGAAATATATTGCATAGTTAAAGAAAAAATTACTAAAATAAAACTAATTTCTTGATACAAATCGATCTGATATATATAATAAAAACAATAGCTGATTGTATATATATAAGACATATCTTTTGGCTTTCGGGGAGGAAAAGTTTTATGGACAGAATTTATAGGGCTACAAGGAAAAAAATTTCCTATAGCAGGAGAAGATTTTTTATAACGACGGCAATAATGATCGCACTTTCTGTTTTCAGCATATGGAATACATACAGATCGGTAATGGAAAATGCAAAAATTATGGGCGAGGAACTGATAAAAAGCTATGCTGCCGATGAAGAAAGAAATATTTCTGTATATAAGACAATAGTTCAGACCGGTTTGACATATGTGGATAATGTCTGTAGTGACGAATACACGGAAAAAGAGAAGGAAGAACTTGTAAACAGGTTTTTTGAACAGGCAAAGACAGCATCAAAAAATGATAATATTAAATGCTTTGCTGTATTTGACGGAAAGATGGTTTCTTCCGATAAAGGAAAAAATGTTAAAGAATACCAAGAAATTATTGATGAATGGTATAACAATATAGGATATATGCCTGATGGAAACGTAACGTTTTCAAAATTGTATAAAGACAATGTTATTAACGAAAATGTGGTAAGTATATGTTCTGTAAGCCCAAGAACAGGCAATGTATTTGTTGTTGACCTTGAAGAAAGTACATTTGAAAAAATGCACAGCGATATTAATCTGTTAAAAGACAGTTCATATTATCTGTGTGATAATACAGGAAAAATACTTTATGAAAAAACACCTTTTAATGTAAGCAAAGATGAACTTTCGCCGCACATAGCACTTTTGTGTGAAAAAATAAATAACGGTGAAATTACAAATACAAAAAATAACATAAAAGGCTTTGGCGGAAAAGAAAGAGAAGTTTACTACAGCAGAGTAAGCAATGACTGGCTGTGTATTTTTACTGTGCCTAATGCTACATTTCTTAAAGGGATTTGCCAATCGGCATCACAGTATATTGTTATAATTTTGCTTTTCTTTATAATAATGTTTGCTTTGTGGAGAAAAGGTGAAAAAACAAATACTGATATGAAAAATGTCGTAAACACCATAACGGCAATATGCAATTCTTTTTATGCCATATACAGGGTGAATTTAAGAGAAGAAAAATATGAAATGCTTAAAGGCTCTGCCGAGGTAAAAAAGACCATACCAAAAGGTGGAAACTACAAAGATATGGTTTTGGCAATAAGTAATATGCTTGATGAAGAAACGGCGGCGGATTTCAGAAAAAGTTTTGCTGTTGATAAAATAAAAGATGTTATAAAAAATAAAGTCAGCAATTATGGCGGCGATTTTAAGCGAATGATTGATGGGAAATACAAGTGGGTAAATGTAAATATTATATTTGACAAGTTTATGCCTAAAGACGAAGTCATAATTGCTTTTAGAGAAATAGACAAAGAAAAAAGCAATCAGTTGCAGCATATTAAACTTATGGAAGAAGCACTTGCGGCGGCAGATGCCAACGAAAAATCACAAAAACAGTTTTTTGCGAATATGAGCCATGATATGAGAACGCCGCTTAATATTATTCTCGGAATGAATGAGCTTATGGCAAAAGATGACTGTACGGCGGAAAAAAGGCGTGATTACAGCAGAAAAATAGATAAAACGGGAAGAAATTTGCTTGCACTTATTAACGATATACTTGATGTATCAAGACTTGAACAGGGAGAAGTGCATTTCGAAAAGAAGGCATTTGATATATGTGATGAATTTGAAGAATGTATACAGCCTTTCAAAGAAGAAGCTGAGGCAGAAGGGAAAAAATTTACAGTTGAATCCGAAGTGTTTACTAAGCTTGTAGTAGGTGATGCATTAAGGTTAAACCAGATATTAAACAATCTGTTGTCCAATGCCTCTAAGTTTACTAAAAAAGGTGACACAATACGTGTTAGTTTAAAACAGGCAGGCAGAGAAAGCAAAAACTATATATTTATTGTTGAGGATACAGGTATAGGAATGAGCAGTGAGTTTTTGCCGAAGCTATTTACACCCTATGAAAGAGAAAATCGTTTCGGTGCAGGTGCTGCTGTAGGAAACGGACTTGGAATGGCTATTGTAAAAAATCTTGTATCGCAAAAGGGCGGGCAGATTACGGTAGAAAGCAAATTATCGGAAGGAACAAAGTTTGTTGTTACACTTCCCTTTGCACCGGAAGAAAAAAAGACGGAAAAAGAGCTGAAAAGCGGAAACATGGGTTGTTTAAGCGGTTTGCACATACTTATAGTCGAGGACAATGAGTTAAACAGAGAACTTATATGTGAGCTTATAAGTGACTTAGGCGGTATAGTAACAGAGGCTTGTGATGGAGCAGATGGTTTTGAAAAGTTTGAAAAATCAAAAGAAAATGAATTTGACTTAATACTTATGGATATGCAGATGCCGAAAATGGACGGCTGTGAGGCGGCAAAAAGGATACGTGCTTTGGACAGGGCAGATGCTAAGAAAGTTATGATAATAGCCATTACGGCAAATGCATTTTCGGAAGACATAGCAAGAACACTACAGGCTGGAATGAATGCACATCTTGTTAAACCGATAGACATGGGGCTGTTATGCAATACGGTTGCCGAGCTGCTGAAGAAAAGATAAATATAAATTTATCGGACTGAAATCATAACCCCTCAGTCACTGCGTGACAGCTCCCCTTTCATGGGAGCCTTCCCAACTCGAAAGCCGTCCCTGAAA
>CAKQPE010000109.1 GCA_934256695.1 uncultured Eubacteriales bacterium | reverse complement strand
AAAGTCACGGTATTTTGGGATTAATTATAAAATTTCCGTTAATGGATTTACAAAAAATGCAATGAAATTGCATTTTATCAAAAGTTTTACTAAATTTTTTTCAAAAAATTTTCAGGGTTTGGGGTGAAACCCCAAGGTCTTTCAGTCCGATAAATTTTTATTTGCCTAAAAAACAAAAAAGTCAATGACAGATGTCACAGACTTTAGCTGTAGAAAATATATTGTTATAAATTTAATGTATTTCTTAAAACCATTTATATTTTACTTTTCAATCACAACACTTGTTGCAGTATATCCCGCTCTTGACACAGTATCTCTTATTTCTTTTTCCGAAAAAACTTCCTTGCTTCTGACTAAAGCAGATTTATTTTTTAAATCAACCTCTGCCCAAACACCGTCTTTTTCGTTAAAATAATTTTCTACTCGTATCTTGCAGTTTTTGCAGGTCATTCCTTCAACACCGACTTTGACACAATGCGGATAATCAGCTTCGTTTTTATCGGCTACTTTTATTTTCTTAGCCGGCTCATCACCAGCTCCGCAGCAACCGTATGAAAGCTTTTTAACATAACTTTTAATACCGAAAACACATATTACCGCTATAACAGCAACTATAATTACAGTACTCATATAAATTCCTCCTTAATTAGCTAAAGCTAATTACTTTTCCTATATAATTATAGGGCTGTATCAAATTTAAGTCAACTATACAAACGATAATATTTATCAATAATAGTTTTGTACCCTGTCTACTATTCACTTCTTAAATAAATAATATATGCCGCCGCTGCCGTTATAAATTCCGTTGCGGCAAAAGAATACCATACACCGTCTGCACCAAGAAATCTGCTCAGTACAAAAGCCAGCGGTATAATTACAATTATATACCTTAAAAGAGATATTATAAGGGAAGGCATACCTTTCCCGAGACCTTCCAAAGCCCCCGATGCCGTTACGGATACGGCAGAAACTATAAAGCCTATGCTTATGGCATGAAGTGCATTTACACCTATTTTTACCGTTTCGGCATTTTTGGTAAAGAGCGAAAACAGCTTATCCGGCATTGTCCAAGAAAGAACCGTACCTACTGCCATTATAACGGCAGAAAGTACCAGTGCCGTATTGAATATTTTTCGCACCCTTTTGTGTTCCCCTGCACCGAAATTATACCCTACCAAAGGACGTATTCCCTGTACTATTCCGTTTGCCGAAAGATAAATAAATGTCTGTAATTTATAATATACTCCAAGTACAAGTACATATGATTCCGAAAAAGCCGATAAAATTCCGTTTAATGCCGAAATAAGAAATGACGGCAAAGCCATATTAAGAGTTGCAGGTATGCCTATACAGTAAATACGTGACACAAACTTCTTTTCAAAATGTCTGTATTTAAAATCAATTTTAAAAGGAAGCTCGTTTAATTTATAATATGATACATAAATAATAAGAGTAACTATCTGCCCTATTCCAGTTGCAAGAGCAGCACCTTTCATTCCCATAGACGGAATAAAACCGACACCGAATATAAATATCGGGTCAAGAACTATGTTTGTTATACAGCCGCATATTAAGCTGAACATGGATACCTTCATTTTTCCTACAGCCTGAACTATTTTTTCAAAGGCAATTTCAACATTTATTATTACAGAAAACAAAAATGCCGTATTTGAATATTCGACAGCCATATTTATTATATTTTCGTTATCAGTAAACAGACTTAAAAACAACGGCATACCGAATATACACACAAATGTAAGTATTATTCCGTGTAAAATACTCAGCATAACGCCTTGAGAAGCGGCTTTATCGGAGTTTTCCCTGTCTCCCCCGCCCAAACGAATTGCCATAACCGCATTTATGCCTATTCCGAAGCCTACTGCAACAGAGTTTACAAAATTCTGTACCGGAAAAACCAAAGACAGAGCCGTCATTGCATCCTCACTTAGCTTCGCCACAAAAAAGCTGTCAACTATGTTGTAAAGCGAATTTACACACATGGAAATAACCATAGGCAGTGACATTGAAATAACCAGCGGCAGTATTTTCTTTTCCTTCATAAAAGCTTGATCCATAAAACATTCTCTCCCTGTTGATTTGCATATAAAAAGCCACACAACAGCGTTTAAACTATTGTGTGGCGAAAAAAGCAAAGCTTGAAAAATCCACTCCCAAACGGGTTTTATGAGGTTATTATATATTCAAAAATATTTAAAGTCAATTATTATTCATCATCTTCTATCAATCTCATTCCGGCGGTATCTGTAACAGGCAGACTGAATATAATGGATTGTGCCTTTGAGCCTGTTCCGGCTTTATCCATGACAGCTTTCATTATTTTGTTTTTCATAGATGTTTTTACGACTATAAAAATCATTTCTTTTTCGTTACCTATTGTCATGCCGAAAAACTTTTCCGAGCCTGCCATACCTGTTCCCTTTGCGTGTATAACCGTTCCGCCGGCGGCATTTTCACTTCTTGCGGCGTCCATTATTATATCCGTATATCCCTGATTGGCTATTATTACAAGCAGTTCGTACTTTGTATCCTTCAACGTGCTTTCATCTCCTTTTTCAAAATTCTGGTTTTCTGTAAGGAAAAAAAGCGGTTTTTTTCCGCCTATACTGCTTAAAGGAATTGTAAAAGCAATTCCCGTACCGGGTATGTCTATTTTAAGTTTATTCTGAAGTCCTTTTTTAATGTTCTGCCACGTAGTATCGGTTATAACAGAAAGTATTACGGCTTTTTCCGTTTTTTCAAGACCGAAAGAGTCAAGAACTTCGTTTACCGCCGTACCAGAACCTACCGTTACAAAATTTACGCTTACTCCGTATTGTTCATAAAGAGCAGTGAATTTCTTTACGGCACTTCTGTTTATTATAGAAACCATAACATATAAATCGCTCATCATCTGCTCCTTTCTTAAAGCTCAATAATCGCGTCATCGTCAAGCATATCCAAGTCCTGCACATACGGTTTTGCAGATACATTCTTTTTGGCACGGAGTTTCTGTATTTGAAATACCATTCCCAAAATCTGTATTGTAATAAGCGGTGTCATAGCAACCATTGCAACCACTCCAAATGCATCACTTACTATGTTTCCGCCTACAGTTATACAAGCCCCCTGTGCAAAAGGTAAAAGAAATGTTGCTGTCATAGGGCCTGATGCAACTCCACCCGAGTCAAAAGCTATTGCCGTAAATATTTTCGGTACAAAAAACGAAAGTATTATTGCTATGGCATATCCGGGAATAAGGAAATACATTATTGGTATTCCCGTAAGAACCCTTAACATAGCTATGCCTACAGATGTTGCCACACCAAGAGAAAGGCTTATTCCCATTGCCCTTGCCGGAATTGCTCCGTCTGTAATTTCTTCAACCTGTTTGTTAAGAACATAAACTGCCGGTTCTGCCCTAACTATAAAGAAACCTATAATCATACCTACAGGTATTATAATAAAATTATAATCCAAACCTGCCATAACCTGCCCAAGATAATTTCCTGCCGGTATAAAACCTACATTTGCACCTGTTAGGAAAAATACAAGTCCAACATATGTATAAATAAGTCCGATTATTATTTTCTTTAAATTTCTTCTCGAAAGCTTTAGCACTGCTAATTGAAATACTGCAAAAAATAAAATTATAGGCAAAAGAGAAATGGCTATTTCCTTTATATATGAAGGAAATCCTACTTTAAATAAATTCCAAAGCTCTATTGAATTTTCTATTTCTGGAATAACAGGCGGTGTATACAAACTATCTGAAGGCTTAAAAATTATTCCTAATATAAGCACAGCCATTATAGGCCCTATAGAACATAAGGAAACAAGACCAAAGCTGTCATCGGAGGCATGTTTATCGGTACGTACTGCCGATATACCCACACCTAAAGCCATTATAAAAGGAACAGTCATAGGCCCGGTCGTTACTCCTCCGGAATCAAATGCAACCGCAATAAAGCTCTTAGGTACACAAAATGTAATCGTAAATACAACTATGTAAAAAATTATAAGCATTGCAGGAAGTGAAATTCTAAAAAGCATACGTAAAAGAGCTATAACAAGGAATATTCCAACGCCTACAGCCACAAACAAAATAAGTGTTATATTCGGTATTGACGGCACTTGCTGTGCAAGAACCTGTAAATCCGGCTCTGATACGGTTATTATAAAACCAAGTATAAAGCCTAATATAACAACAAATATTATATTTTTTGTCTTTGTTACAGCTGTTCCCACTCTTTCACCCATAGGAGTCATACTCATCTCTGCCCCGAGAGTAAAAAACATTGTTCCTACAACAATCATAGCCGCACCCATAAGGAAACATAAAAGTATACTTGATGATATCGGTGCTATGGAAAAACTAAGTATAAGAACTATTCCTATAATAGGCAAAACCGCATTTAATGACTCTGTAAGTTTTTCTTTTAATTTAGATAAGGAATTTTTCAAATAGCTTATTCAGTCCTTTCTGTATTTAATTTCTATGTTACATAATAAAAAGTATAACATAATAATGCAGTAAAATTAAACTTCAATACAATACTATTAAAAAAAATTAATTTAAAATAATTTTTAGGGGAATAAATTAAGAAAAAAATAAATATCGGATTAAGAAGTATAATATAAAATATGTAATGCCGAGGATAGCTCCTCCGGCTTATAAAGAAATAAAATAAGTTTAAACTATATCTGTTTTCAGCTTTAATAATGCTTTCTTTTCTATTCTGGATACATAGGAGCGTGATATATTAAGCTTTTTTGCTATTTCTCTTTGTGTCATTTCTTTTTGTCCGTTAAGACCATATCTTAAAGTTATTATAAGAAGTTCTCTTTTGTTCAGCAGCAGCGGTATATTTTTACACAGTTGTTTAAGCTGAATATTCTTTTCTGCCGTTGTATCAACAAAATTTTCGTTTGACGGTATTGTTTCTATAACAGTTATTTCATTTCCGTCTTTATCTTTGCCTACAGGGTCTTGGAGAAACACCTCTCCCGAATGTTTTTTTATACACCTAAGATACATAAGTATTTCATTATCTATACATCTTGCAGCATAAGTTGAAAGTCTGGTTTTTCGTGTTTTATCATACGAAGAAATACCTTTTATAAGTCCTATAGTACCTATGGATATAATGTCATCAATATCTGCTGGCGAAGATGAGTATTTCTTAGCCACATGAGCCACCAGACGCAGATTTCGTTCTATCAGTATATTTTTTGCCTTCTCACTTCCATCTAAATATTCGTTAATGTATTTTTCTTCTTCATCAGGTGTCAACGGTTTAGGGAAAGTACCCATACAGCCTGTGGAAAACAATAACAGAGCCAAAATAAACATACCTGTCATACAAATTCCTCCCTGCAAACAGAAGATTATATAATCTATTCCGCCAAAACGGTTTTGGTGTATGTCTTGAATAAAAATTTTTTTACAGTAAAAAATAAAGAAAACCTTGAGACTCCGTCTCAAACTCTGCAAGCCTTTAAAAAGGCTTGACCTAAACTTTATCAAAACGCAATTTCATTGCGTTTTTCGGAAAACAATTATACCTTTTAATTTTTTCCGTTTTATCTGTAATTTTTAATACGTTTTTGATATAGGCATATAAAAAATCTTATGACGAATTAATCGGATTTAATAAAATCCCAAAATTTTTAGGTCTTAACTAAAGGAGGAATTATAATGGATATAGGCAATATCAGAACCGATCTTGCAATAGAAGCAAGAGAAGCTATATATAAAAGCGGAAACGAGGCCGAAAATGACGGTATAAATATAATCAGCTCAGAAGATGAAATAATGACTGTAACACAGGTTGAAATTACAACCGACAGCGGAAGCAAAAAGTTAGGCAAACCAAAAGGCAGATATATTACCATAGAGTCCGAAGAAATGCGGTACAACAACATAGACTGCCAGAAAAAAATAACCCTTACCCTTTCGGATAAAATAAATGAGCTTATTAATATAAATAAACAAAACAAAATACTTGTTGTAGGTCTTGGCAACCGAAACGTAACTCCCGACTCTCTCGGGCCTAAAGTTGCCGACAGAATACTTGTAACAAGACATATACTTGATACCCTTCCTAAAGAAATCAAAAACTCCGTAGGCAATGTCTGTGCCATTTCTCCCGGTGTTCTCGGAATAACCGGAATAGAAACATTCGATATAATAAAAGGCATTTCAGACAAAACCAAGCCAGACATTGTAATTGCCATAGACGCTCTTGCCGCAAGGAGCATAAACCGTATTAACTCAACAATACAGCTTTCGGATACAGGTATATGTCCCGGTGCAGGCATAGGCAATGCTCGCAAGGCACTTAATAAAGAAAATCTTGGTATTGATGTAATATCAATAGGTGTGCCTACAGTTGTAGATGCAGCAACAATGATAAACGACACTTTTGACGGAATACTTTCATCAATGGCTGAAAAATCCGAGCCGAAAAGCGAAACATTTAAATGTATAAAACATCTTTGTGACGAGGACAAGTTTGATGATATATTAAAAGCCCTTGAACCCTATTCGGGAAACATGTTTGTCACACCAAAAGAAGTTGACTCGACCATAGAACGCCTTGCCGACATAATAGCCAATGCATTAAATACCGTTATTCACCCTGCAATAGACATTGAGGATTTGAAATCCTTTTCTTTTTAATTCGTTTATAAACTGTATTTTAGTATATATACATTAACC
Source organism: uncultured Eubacteriales bacterium (assembly GCA_934256695.1). Lineage (GTDB taxonomy): Bacteria > Bacillota > Clostridia > Lachnospirales > Anaerotignaceae > Neoanaerotignum_A. The sequence continues at coordinate 64 of CAKQPE010000109.1, read as the reverse complement.
AATACTGCCAAACCCTGTTACAACAATTATCTGTTCAGGGTTTATTTTTTTGACATAATAACAC
>CAKQPE010000108.1 GCA_934256695.1 uncultured Eubacteriales bacterium | reverse complement strand
TTTTTATAGATATGTAAATATAAATTCAACGCTGTTATTTTATGAATTTTACTTCCGGATAAATTTTTTGTTTTGCAAGTTCCTTTCTTTTATTATATATTACTTTCTGTTCTTCAAATAAGTTTCTTCCGTTGGTGTCTATTGATACTATAAGAGGGCCGAACTCTTTTACTTTACAGCACCATAATGTTTCGGGCATTCCCAGTTCGTCCCAATGGTGTTGTGCAATATACTCAACTTCCGTAGCGGCAACTACGGCACAGCCGGCAGGAAAAACACAATGAATTGCACCAAACTCCTTACAGGCTTTTTCTGTGTTTGCTCCCATGCCGCCTTTTCCAACAATAACACGTACTCCCGTTTCTTTTGTAAATTCATATTCAAATTTTTCCATTCTCATAGATGTTGTAGGGCCTACGGATACCATTTCATACTCAGCTTCGGTATCTTCTTTTTTACGTACAATAGGTCCTGCATGGAAAATGGCTTTATCTTTAATATCATATGGAAGTTTGCGTCCGTATTCCACAAGCCTTCTGTGGGCAACATCACGGCAAGTCATTAAATCTCCGTCAAGCCAAACAATATCGCCTATTTTTATATCTTTTAAATCTTCCTTGCTTACAGGTGTAATAAGAACTTTTTTGTCTCCTCTTATTTCAATCATTTTTATTTCCTCCGATAAATTAAAATTTCCAATCAGAATGAGTATCACATACAACATTAAGGTCTTTGTCAATAACAATATGACCTCGCCTGTGTGACCAACAGCCTATATTTACAGCAACACCTATTGTAGAAGGGTGACGGGCTGTGTTTTCTATATTTACACCCATAACTGAGTATTTTCCGCCCATACCCTGTGGACCTAATCCTATTGAGTTTATTCCTTCTTCCAAGAAAGTTTCCATTTTAGCGGCATTTTTATTCTCGTTATGTGAACCGACAGGTCGCATTAATGCCTTTTTGGAATTGAGTGCGGCAGTCTCAACAGATGTACCTACACCTACACCAACCAAAAGAGGAGGACAGGCATTTAAGCCATAAGTAGTCATCTGGTCAAGTACGAAGTCGGTAATTCCTTCATATCCCGCACCAGGCATAAGAACCATTGCTTTTCCTGGAAGTGAACAGCCGCCACCTGCCATATAAGCATATATTTCGCATTTACTGCTGTTGGGAACAATATCCCACCAAACGGTAGGTGTTCCTTTGCCTACATTTTTCTTTGTGTTGTATTCATCAAAAGTCTGTACACTGTTATGGCGTAGCGGTGTGTCAAAAGTAGCCTGTACAACAGCATCTGTAAGAAGATTTTCCAGTTCATTAATATACGGAAAGGCTGTCCCACATTTTAACCAAAACTGAATTACACCTGTATCCTGACAGCTTGGACGGTTAAGTGCAACTGCAAGATTTTGGTTTTTAGCCATTGTTTCATACAAAACTTTCGGAAGTGCATCGGTTTCTTTTGAAGCAAGGTCGTTAAGTTTAGCAATAATATCATCAGGCAGTTTTTTCCCTATAAAGCCGACAAAGTCCGCAACCATGTCTGTTAATCTTTTGATTTGTATTTCTTTTTCGTTCATTTTAAAACCTCCGATTAATTTTAAACGGTATTGACCGATACCGAAATGTAAACAATTTCTTTTTTTTACAGAATAAATAATATATACTTATTATATATTTGTCTATTTAATGAATTTTAAGATACCATAAATAAATTTTATGGTATATAATTATAAAAAGAGTATTGTTAAGAGGTGAACATATGACACTTATACAACTTAGATATTTTTGTGAAACTTGCAGATGTCACAGCATTACAAGTGCCGCAAAAGAATTATTTGTAACACAGCCTGCAATATCATTGGCAATAAAAGAGTTAGAGGAAGAATTTAAAATTACACTTTTTACAAGGGTAAACAACAGGCTTACCTTGACAGATGATGGGGCAAAGTTTTACGAAAAAGCGATTTATATACTTGAATATTGCAGTGATATGCAGTTGGAACTAAGCAAAAGCAATAAAAAACAGCCTATAAAAATAGGTATTCCGCCTATTTTGAGTGGAATAATTTTTCCTGATATGCTTGAACAATATATGCAGAAATATCCTGAATGTAAAGTTTCTTTAGAGGAATTCGGTTCGGTAAGAGCTTGTAATATGGTCATGGAGGACAGATTGGACATTGCATTGGTTAATATGGAAATGTATAATATTGACAGATTGGACAGTTGCGTATTGCTACATGACAAGCTTGTATTTTGTGTTTCTCAAAGTCACCCGTTATCGGATAAGGAAAGTATCACTATAGCTGATCTTGATAACCGTGATATTATTTTGTTTAACAAAGACTCGGTACAGAATATTTTATTGAAATCCAGATTTGAAACATATAAAATCCATCCTAATATTGTTATGCAGGCAAGTCAGTTATATACAATGATTAATTTTATCAAAAACGGGAAAACAGGCTGTTTCTTGTATAGCAGTGCTATTAGAGAATTTCCGCAATACAGGGCAATTCAATTAGATCCGCCTTTAAAAACAGATATAGGCATAGTGTGGAAAAAAGAAAGATATATTACTGCTCAAATGCAGCAGTTTATTTCTTTTGCAAAGAAATACTACAGAGAATTGTAGTTGATAATGATTTAAAACCATTAAATTACGGCATAACTATGGCACTTTCGGGATTTTTTATAAATTTTTAAAATTTGTATTTGTGTATTCCGGTTTTTTAATGTATAATAAAAAAGATAGTTTATTTCGCATTACAAATAATGAATATGATAAATATTTTTTGTTGCGTACTTTAAAATACTAATGTATAATTAAGTAGGCAAGTTTTTGGTGTGTATTTTCTGTTTTATAATCTTAAAACAGGGATAGAATAAATTCTATCCTTTAAAATGCTGTTTAAAAGGTATTTTGAAAATGTATTTAAACGGCCTAAGAGAGAAAAAGCCTTATATAAATTTTGATTAAATGAAATTATATAGTTTGAAAGGAGTAAATTTAATGAAATACATTACAAGAGAGGGTGGGGCAACCGTAACAATGATGGTTCCTTGGGACTGCAACAATAATTGCCCGTTCTGTGTCAATAAAAAAGAATATGCCGATATGGAAGGTTTCAGTCTTGAAAAAATTCTTGAAAGCATTAAACTTATGGACTCAATTACACCTGAGTGTGATTTTGTAATAAGCGGCGGAGAACCTTTTGCAGATATTGAAGGACTTCAGACTATATTAAATGCAATTCCTTCGACACATAAAATATTTATAAACACAACATTTCCTGCATTTACAGCAAGTGCTGTGGCGGAATTCCCTAAGTTTTTAATAAAAAACAAAGACAAAATAACAGGCGTAAATGTATCAAGACATCTTAAAAGATATGTTCACGAATGCTCTGACGAAATGCTTAGTGAAATACTTAAAACAGGTGTATTAATAAGAATAAACTGTGTTCTTTACGATACATTTTCGAAAGATGAACTTATGGCTTTCTTTGACAGAATGATTAAATATGTAAATAAAGTTCAGCTCAGAGCAAACTACAGCAATACAACAATGGAAAATCTTTACGATATAGATAATGACGAGATATACAAAATTCTTGATGAAAACCTTGAATATACAGGCTCTCTTGGTGCATACAGAATGAGATGCGGTTACGAGTTTAAATATAAAGATCTTACGGTTGAGTATCATAAGACACTTCCGTACTCCACTATTGAAACAGAAAACGGAAATGTTCTTTATGATATTATAATCAAACAGACGGGAGCTATAATGAGCGACTGGAACGAATACGGTATTCCGCTTGACGTTGACGCATACAAAGAAGTTGAGTTTGAAAAATATCAGTAATTAAATAAGCAATTATTTATTGTGCCGCCGAATTAAATATTGGCGGCATAAATTTTTTATTAAATAAAATATATTTTTTGTTTTTAAGAATAAAAAATATTGTATAATGTATCTGTATAAAAATATTATTAAATATAAATTAACGAGGTGAGCTGATTGAGATATATTAATGAACTTAGAGAAGGCGAAAACGTAGTCGGACATTATCTTTGCAAATCAAAGCAGACTCTTAAATCAAGAGCAGGCAAAAGTTACTATTCTCTTAAACTTCAGGATAAAACAGGACTTCTTGACGGTAAGGTCTGGGATTTAAATAACGAGATAAAAAGTTTTGAAGAAAACGATTTTATCAAAATAGACGGTACTGTAATTATATATAATAATGAACCGCAGATAAACATAAGACGTATCCGCAAAAGTCAGGAAGGTGAATATGATCCTATGGATTATATTCCAAGTACCGAAAAAGACACAAACGAAATGTGCAAAAAACTTCTTGGTTACATTGATACAATAGACAACAAATATATTAAAAAACTACTTGATGAGATTTTTAATAAGAATAAAACTGTTGCAGATAATTTAAAGAAACATTCTGCGGCAAGAACACTTCATCACGGATATTTGGGCGGACTTTTGGAACATACGCTTTCCGTTACGGAAATATGTGATTTTATGAGCAATAGATATAAAAGGGTTGACAGAGATATACTTATATGCTCTGCAATGCTTCACGACATAGGAAAAATATATGAGCTTTCACAGTTTCCGATAAACGAATATACAGATGACGGTCAGCTTCTTGGACATATATTTATAGGTGCAGAAATGGTGCATGATGCTGCTGCAAAAATAGAAGGTTTTCCGGCAGAGCTTGAAAGTATTATAAAACACTGCATACTTGCTCATCACGGCGAGTTTGAATATGGTTCTCCGGAGCTTCCTAAGACAATAGAGGCGTTTATACTTCACTGTGCCGACAACATGGACGCAAAAGTAAAGGCGATAGAAGAAGCTATTGACGGAGACAGTACCCAGGGAAGATGGGTTGGTTACAATAAAATGATGCAGAGAAATATAAGAAAGACGGAGTATTAAAAAATGGAGCTTTTTGACGGCAAAAGAACCGTTACGGCAAATGAAATAAATAAATACTGCTATTGCCCATATCAGTGGTATTATGAAAGACTTTACGGCAGAAAAGAACTTAGAAAACTTGCGGCAGAAAGAAACGAAAGACTGGGAATAAAGGACAGTAGGTTGAGTAATTTTGCCTCCGGACTGGAATATCACAGCAATGTTAAGTTCAGAACCGTAAATATTTTTAAATTAATATTGACATTGGCAGTATTTGTAGTTCTGATTTTAATATTTATGAAGGTAAAAGGTTTTGTTTAATATAATTGACATAAGGTATTTGACAGTAATATTTATTGTAGTTTTAATATTTTTAAAATTTAAATTTTTAAAAAAAGAAATAAAAAAAGAAAAAACATCTTTTAAGTTAAAAGGCTGGACAATGATTTATTCCGATACAAGACCGGATGATAAGGTCGAGTCTATAGAATACAGTACGTTGCTTAAATCAGAAGAATTTGATATACAGGGTAAGCCGGATTTTATATTTCAAAATAAAAATATGCTTATGCCTGTAGAAATAAAAAGTGGCTCAATAAAAAGCGAGCCACTTCCTCATATGGGTGATTTAATGCAGCTGGCAGCATATTTTGTCATACTTGAGGAAGAATATGGGAAAAAAATTAAGTATGGCAGACTAATGTATAAAGACTATATGTTTACTGTATATAATACAAGAAAATTAAGAAAAGAGCTTATGCATGTGCTTAAAGATATGCGTAGTATGCTTGACGGCAAAAAGTTTAAGGTTAAAGGCGATTACTTGAAATGCAGACATTGTGTCTGCCATGATACTGTGTGTGAATTTTGCGAGAAATGAGGATACATATGAACAATATATGACATGTTGAAATAAATAAAGATTATTTTATGGAAATAACGGATATAGGCAATGAAGGAGAAGGAATAGGCAAAATAGACGGTTTTACGGTTTTTGTAAAAGATGCATTGCCGAGTGAAAAAATAAAGGTACGTATTACAAAGGTAAATAAAAGCTTTGCCTTCGGCAGACTTATGGAAATAATAGAACCTTCCAAACACAGAGTTGAGCCGAAATGTCCTGTTTATAAACGCTGCGGAGGCTGTTCTTTGCAGCATTTAAGCTATGATGAACAGCTTAAATTTAAAACAAAAAAGGTTAAAGATGTGCTTGAAAGAATAGGCGGCTTTGAAAATGCTGATGTGAATGATGCTATAGGAATGGAAAAACCGTTTCATTACAGAAATAAGGCACAGTTTCCGGTAAGAGAGGGTAAAAACGGTGTTGAAATAGGTTTTTATGCACCGAGAAGCCATGACGTAATTGATATTGAGTCATGTCTTATTCAGCACCCGCTTAATGATAAAATAATAAGACTTATAAGGGAGTTTATTAGAGAAGAAAATATATCTGTTTATAATGAAACTACAGGCAAAGGACTTATAAGACATATAGTTACAAGAATAGGATATATTACAAAAGAGGTTCTTATATGTATAGTTATAAACGGAAAAAGCATTCCGAAGAAAGAAAAGCTTATTAAAAAACTTTCCGAGGTTGAAGGCCTTAAAGGTATAGTTCTGAATATAAACACAAAAAATACAAACGTAATATTTTCGAGGGAAACGAAGGTTTTATGGGGACAGGGATTTATAACCGATTATATAGGCGATGTAAAGTTTGAAATATCAATAAACAGCTTTTATCAGGTTAATCCTATACAGACGAAGGTGCTTTACAGCAAGGCTTTGGAGTTGGCAGGACTTACAGGAAACGAAAATGTATTTGATATTTATTGTGGGATAGGCACGATTTCACTTTTTCTCGCACAGAAGGCAAAAAAAGTAATAGGTGTTGAAATAGTCGAACAGGCAATAGAGGACGCAAAAAGAAATGCAAAAATAAACGGAATTACAAATGCCGAGTTTATAGCAGGTTCTGCCGAAGAAGTTATACCAAAGCTCTATGAAGAAGGAATTACAGCAGATGTTGTGGTAGTTGACCCACCGAGGAAAGGCTGTGACGAAGCAGTATTGGATACAATAATAAAAATGCAGCCAAAGAGGGTTGTATATGTTTCTTGTGACCCATCTACTTTCGCAAGGGATTTGAAGGTTCTTTGCAGTAATGGGTATGAGAAAGGAACGGCACAGCCAGTGGATCAGTTCTGTCACTCGGGACATGTGGAGACGGTAGTACTGCTTTCCCACAAAAAGCCAGACGGACATATCAACGTAAAAGTTGAGTTTGGCGAGG
>CAKQPE010000107.1 GCA_934256695.1 uncultured Eubacteriales bacterium | reverse complement strand
AAAATCAAAATCTTAATAACATAACTTATAATTTTATCCCGAAAAACGCAATGTAATTGCGTTTTGATAAAAGTTTTACTCGATTTTTTTCAAAAAATCGCAGGGGTTGGGACAGAGTCCCAAGGTCTTTACTTTACACTGTTATTTATTTGTGCTATTGTAAAACCATATTTAATAATTAAATCAAACTGTATAATTTTTTACACGGCTTTGCAAACGGGAGGTTTTACAAAATGGGAATTAAAACAAGAAAAGTTGTTATTATAGGTGCAGGCTATGTAGGCAGCCACGTAGCATCAAGCCTTATGTTAAGAAGCGTTGCAGACGAAATAGTCCTTATAGATATTGACGAAAAAAAGGCTTATGCCCATGCTCTCGATATATACGATGCCGTAAGCAGCATTGAGGAAAACATAGTTGTAAGAACAGGCGATTACAGCGACTGCACCGATGCAGACGTTGTTGTAATGTCCGTAGGACACTATCCTGTTCCTGGAAAAACACGACTGGAAATGTTTGACGAAACTCTTGCAATGGTTCAGGACGTAGTACCTAAACTTAAAGCAAGCGGATTTAACGGAATAGTTGTAAGCATTTCAAACCCTGCCGATATTATTGCAGACTATATAAGAAAACGTCTCGGCCTTCCGGAAAACCATGTTTTCAGCACAGGCACATCTCTTGACAGCAGCAGACTTAAAAGAGTCCTTGCAGATGCTTCCGGATACAACAGAAACTCCATTCAAGCTTTTTGTATGGGTGAACACGGCGATTCATCAATGGTTCCATTCTCCCATGTATACTTCGGCGGAAAATCATTTGACACAATGCAGAAAGAGTATCCGGATACAATAGGCAAAATCGAAAAAGACAATGTTATGAACCTTGTAAGAAAAGGCGGATTTGACATCGTAAACGGAAAATCCCGTACAGAGTTCGGTATCGGCCTTGCCGCCTGCCAGATTATAAAAGCAATATTAAGAGACGAAAAACGCATTATGCCTGTTTCCGTCGCTCTCCACGGTCAGTACGGCTGGGAAGGCGTAAGTGCCGGTGTACCTTGTGTTATAGGTAAAGACGGTGTTGAGGAAATAATCGAAATTTCCCTTACACCTGACGAAAAAGCACTTTTTGACCACTCATGTGAAGTAATAAAAGGATATATAGAAAAAGCCGACAAAGCGGAATGAGGTGATTTATATGGAAAATTTTTGTACCTGCAAAAACACAGACTGCAAATTACACCCTTCAAACCACAACGAGGGCTGTTCCCCTTGCATAAAGAAAAATCTTGCGGTAAAACACATTCCAAACTGTTATTTTAATCTGGTAACAGAGGACAAAAGCAAAATAAAAGGCTATGGCTTAAAGGAGTTTGCCGAGCTTATTATCGAAGAACTGAAATAAAGAATTCGGAAGGTGATTTTTTGAGATACAAAGCAGTTTTATTCGACCTTGACGGAACACTGATAAACAGTATTTTCGATTTGCACGCAAGTGTAAATTACATACTAAAAAAATACGGCTACAAAGAAATAACCGAAAAACAGGCTTACAGCTATGTAGGCAACGGCTTAAAGGTTCTTCTTACCCTCTCCCTCGGAAAAACAGACAGCAGTGAAATAAGTAATTTTGATGAAATGTTCAAAGAATTAAAAGAATATTATTTCAGTCATTGTTGTGAAAAAACAATCCCTTACGACGGAATAAAAGAGCTTCTGACAAAATTAAAATCCGAAGGATACAAACTTGCCGTAGTTACAAACAAGCCCGATTTTGCCGCAAAAGAAATATGCGACAAGTTTTTCGGTTCGCTTTTGGATATAGTAATAGGCGAAAAAGAAGGCACTGCAAGAAAGCCCGCACCTGATATGTCCGAAAAAGCAATGGCATTTTTAGGTGTAAAAAAATCCGAAACACTCTATGTGGGAGACTCCGAAGTAGACATACTTACAGGCAAAAACACCGGTATAGACGTATTAAGTGTAAGCTACGGATTCAGATCAAAAAATGATATTATAAAAGCCGGAGCAGAGATTATTGTGGATAACCCTGTTGAAATCTATGGTTTTTTGAACAAATAATGTGTATAACTTTAAAATTTGTTTAAAAACAGCGGTTTTTTGATGTTGATAACTTTGGTGTAATCTTTTTAACACATTCTCATCGGTGTGTAATGTGCCGAGCATGGGCAAGGCAGATTATGTGAAAAATAAGTTCAAAACTATATACTAAATCTATAATCCATATTTTTCAAAAAGGAGATGTTTTAATATGAAAGACTTTGCATACTTAATGCCTACAAAATTATATTTCGGAAAAGACTGTGTTTTGAAAAATTCCGATTTATTTAAATCCTTCGGCAAAAAAGCACTTATTGTAACCGGACATTCTTCTGCTAAAAAAAATGGTTCTCAAAACGATATAATTTCAGTTCTTGAGAAAAATAATATTGATTACTGTATTTTTGATGAAATAGAAGAAAACCCAATGTTTGACACAGTAGTAAGAGCCGGAAAAACAGCCGTTAAAGAAAAAGCTGATTTTGTAATCGGAATCGGCGGCGGTTCTCCTATGGACAGTGCCAAAGCCATTGCGTTTCTTGCCGCAAATCCTGATGAAAAGCCGGAATTTCTTTTTGAAAAAGGCGACGCCAAACATCTTCCCGTAATAGAAATACCTACAACCGCAGGTACAGGAAGTGAAGTAACACAGTATGCCATTTTGACCGTACCGGAAAAGAAAACAAAAGTAGGCATATCAAAACGAACATTTGCCGAAGCCGCATTTCTTGACGCAAAATATTTTGAAAGCCTTCCTGTAAGGACAACAAGAAACACGGCTGTTGATGCTCTTACACACCTTATAGAGTCATATCTCTGCACAGAACACAGTTTAATGAGCGACATGACAGCCGAAAAAGGCATGGAAATATTTAAAGATTGTAAAGAAGCGTTGATTAAAGGCGAGTTTAGTTACGAAACAAGAGAAAAGCTCCTTACTGCCTCTACCCTTGCAGGAATATCCATAGCACAGTCACAGACATCTCTGCCACACTCAATGGGATATTATCTTACGTATTTTAAACATCTTCCTCATGGGCCTGCCAATGCACAGTTTACAAAAGCATACATGGACTTTGTGCCTGAACAGGACAGAGTAACAAAAATACTTTCAATTCTCAACTTTAAGGATACCTCGGAACTTGATTTGTTCCTTAGAGAGCTTGTTGAACGAGTAAGCTGTACTGATGAGGAAATAAACGAATATGCCGACCGAATGATGAATATACCGGCAAAGCTTGCCACTGTAAGCAAAAAAATAAGCAAAACTGAAATGGTTGAGCTTTTCAGAAAAAGTGTAAAAGATTAAGACATCTAAATCGAAATCAAGATTTTGACTGCGGATTCCATTCGGGAAACTCGTTCGTTTCCCGAACCCTTCCGCTTTATAAAACAACTTTATCTATAGCAAAATACCGTGACTTTGTCACGGTATTTTTAATAAAAAGTTTTATTTAATATTTTTTTAAATTCACGAAATTTTCTTCACAACGCATAGCTTATTATAAAAACATTTAGTTATCTCCGTCAGGCACTTTACCAAGATAGAAGAATTTGTCCGTATTTGTCTCATCACGGTCAAAAAGATTATAGTAATTTAAGTAACTATATTCCTTAATAAGTTCCTGCTGTTGCTGTGTCAATTTTTTTGTATTATCCCTTTCTATTATTTTGCCGTCCTTATCAATTATGGCTATATTGGATACTACAGGCATTTCATCATGCACTCTGTCAAGGAACTTCTGGTATCCGGTAAGCGGAATGTCTGCAAGCTTTGCCGTAAGTACACCAAGATAATTTGTACTTATCTTTACATTATCCTGCTCAGGTATATCGTAGTTTGCCCATATGAAAAACGGTGTATTATACTGATTCAAAACTTCTTCCGTTGAACGCTTATCCAGATTTTTTCTGTAAAGATGAGTATAAAACTTCTTTCCGAGGGGCGGCTGATGGTCACCGAAAAATACTATAAGCGTAGGCTCATCGGAATTTTCATAATGTGTTATAAGCTCTTTTATTGCATCATCACTTTCTCGTATAAGCGAAAAATACTGTGTGGCAGATGTTGTCTTGCTTAAAACAGCACAGCTTTTGTCCGGTTCAACAAAATACTTCTGGTTTGGCCAAGGCTTATCATAAGCACTGTGGTTTTGCATTGTTACATTAAATATAAACTGAGGCTTGTCGGAACTGTCCGTAATGTCAAAAATCTTTTCAAAATCACAGGCATCGCCGACAAATTTTCTTACTATATTTTGTACCTTTAAATCATCCACAAAAATCTGATTGTCAAAATCAAAATGAGTATATACCTCACGTCTGTTCCAGCCGGAAGCAAGATATGGGTGAAATGCCGTTGTCTCATAACCGAGAGCATTCATCTGCCTTGCCATGTTAGGTGCACCGGCTTTTATATAAAGCTGATATGCAACCGTTCCCTCGGAAAGGAATGAAAGTGAATTGCCTGTAAGATATTCATATTCTACATTTGCCGTTCCGCCGCCCGTTACAGGTGAATACATACGCCCTTTTATTGTATTTTTCTTTAATGAATGGAAAAACGGTGCAGGGTCCTCAGAAAGCGAAAGGTTTTCAAATTCACTGAAATCATCAAACGATTCACTCATAACAGCTATTATGTTTTTAGGCCTTACAGATGTATTTCCCACCAGTGAATCGAGACTTGATTCATTGTTTATCAAGCTGTTGTAGTGCGACTCAATATTATTAACGGCATCTTTGCTGTATCCCTCCGGAGCCGACATATGACTGTATCTAAGTGCTGTTGTAAAGTTAAGTATAAATCCGTTTTCCTGTGTTCTCCACTGCTGGGCATATACTCCAAGTGCAGGAAGCATAGGTGTTAAGAAAAATACTGCTGTGTATATTACAGATACTGCAACAACAGGTATTGCAAATACTTTTCTCATACGTAATTTGCCGTTTCCCAAAAATCTGAAGCCTATAGCAATACTGAGCAAATAATAAAATGCGGCTTTAATCATTTCGCTGTCAGGCGAAAAATCAAAGTTTCCCGAAACATTAAGTGCCGTATGCCATGTTATTATGTCACATGGGAAAATGGTAGTTCCCCTGAAAGTAAGCACATAATGATTTGCTATGCCTATAAAAATAAATATAAATCCCGATATAATTACAGAAACGGCATATCTTCTGCAGGCAACCAAAACAAGTATGTATACCATATAGTACCAGATAAGATTAAGTGCTATCTGGTATGCCTTTAAATCTTCCGTAAGTAAATTTCCGTTTAAAAATTCAACTGTATAAAAAGATATTAACGGAATACACATATAAACAACCGCTTTAAATATTTTTTCCGCTTTACCCGAAAGCTCAAAATATAACGGTATAAATAAAGTATACATCATTGCCGACGAATAAATATATGACTCGGCAACATCAACCTTAAATTTAAAATTCAGCAAATACCCTATTACGGCAGAAATTAATATCCATATAAAAACCCGTTTCGGAAATATACAAAACGAATCTTTTGCTTTTGTCTTTAAATCAATGTTTTTAATTTTCTCTATTAATTTTGTAAATACGATATTTCTGACTGTTTTCTCTCCTGCGGAATTATTCGCATGAACAATGTTTTGACTATCCATATATTTTACCTCTTTAATTATCGCTCTACGTTCCGTTATTTTCTTTGTCTGCTAAAGGCATTATAAAATTCCGTATTATATTTTACAAGTAGATATTTTAATCTATTTTTAACCCAAAATAAACATATTTTTTATTAAACTTTGTTTAAGTTAAGAATAATGTCATTAATAGACTTAATAACACGGCATTTTACGGCAAATATTTTATATATATTGCACACTTATTTCAATTATTTAAAAACAGGAAACAAAAAATTAAAAATACTGATTTTATAATATATTTCGGCACAATAGCGATATGCTACATATAATCATATGTATTATATTTTTGTATGATAACATTAGTTTGTTGACAAATGGCAAAAATGGGAATAATATATCTCTTAAATTCAACAAAAACATTTGTGTTGAAATATTTGAGGAGGGAAAACATTGAAATATCTCAGTCAGTTGGCAATAATTATAGGTGTGTCCTTTGTAGGTGAAATACTGCATAAGGTTCTTGGGCTTCCTGTTCCGGCAAGCATTTACGGTCTTATAATAATGATGATTCTGCTTGAAACAGGAATAGTAAAATTTGACAATATAAAAGATACCGGAACATTTATGCTTAATATTATGATTATAACATTTGTTCCTTCTACTGTCGGCGTAATGACAGCCGTAGAAGAACTTAAATCATTTATTATACCTATACTGGTTGCACTTTTTGTTATTACTTTTATTGTAATGGTAGTAACGGGAAGGGTTACACAGTTTGTGCTTGAAAGAAAGGAGAAGAAAAAATGTTAAACGAAATGTTTAAAGAAGCTTCCTATTTCGGTTTCTTTTTAACTTTATTTACATACTATATAGGTTATATAATAAACAAAAAATTTAAGTCGCCAATATTCAATCCGCTTCTTATATCAACAATAATTATAATTGCGGTTTTATGCTTATTCCACATTGATTACGAAACATATAATTACGGTGCTCAGCATATTACATATTTTCTTACGCCTGCCACTGTCTGCTACGCTGTTCCGCTTCATCAGGAAATGAAAAAACTGAGGGAAAACACTTTTGCCATAATGGTAGGCATTATAACAGGTGTTCTTACAAGTATGCTTTGTGTACTTGCTCTTGCTCTTATATTTAAGCTCACCCACGAACAATATGTAACCCTTCTGCCTAAGTCAATAACAACCGCTTTCGGCTACGGTGTAAGCGATGAATTGGGCGGAATACCATCAATAACAGTACCTGTAATAATAATAACAGGCGTCGTAGGCAACGTATTCGGTCAAAGCATATGCCGTATAGCCGGAATAAGAAACCGTATAGCCGTAGGTCTTGCTTTCGGTTCGTCCTCACATGCACTTGGTACGGCAAAGGCTCTTGAATTAGGTGAGCTTGAAGGTGCCATGAGTTCCATATCAGTTGTTGTATCAGGCATAATTACGGTTATAATCGCTTCTGTTTTTGCAGGATTTTATTAAAATTTAAAAAAAGCAATTTAAAACTATTTGTTTTAAATTGCTTTTCTTAGTCTTAAATATAAATTTATCGTTTATTTAAACCCTTCCGTCAACCTTCGCTTGACACC
>CAKQPE010000106.1 GCA_934256695.1 uncultured Eubacteriales bacterium | reverse complement strand
CCCTTCCGTCATTGCTTCGCAATGCCACCTTCCCTTTCAGGGATGGCTTTAAATCTGTCCACTGCCCACTGGCAACTGACTGCTAAATTTATATTTGTCGAATTTTATGGCAAAGGGATAATTAAATTGACATACATAGATTATCAAGGTATAATTAATACATAGATAATCTATGTATTAATTGCAAAGGAGGGATATATATGGATTTCGATAAAGGACTTATAGGCGGAAGTACAGTTATGCTTTTGTTGTCGCTTTTGGATAAAAAGGACTGCTACGGATACGAAATTATAAGAGAACTGAAGGACAGAAGCGAAAATGTTTTTCAGTTTAAAGAGGGAACTTTGTATCCTGTTCTGCACAGAATGGAAAATGCAGGCTTGATTAAAAGCTATAAAAAAGAAGCAGAAACTGGAAAGGAGCGTAAATATTACTCTATCACAATAGCAGGAGTGGAAAAGCTTTCCGAAGAAAAAGAAAAATGGACAGTTTTCTCTTTATCTGTAAACAAAGTGATTGGAGGGAACAGCCATGCCTTTGCTTGATGATTTCAGCAATGAAGTTGTTAAACACGTTAAATTTAAGTTTGACAGGGACGATATAAAACAGGAATTAAATGACCATATGGAGGATATGCTGGACGAATTTATGTCCGAAAATATTGAAAAGGAAACGGCAGAAAAAATGGTTATTGACTGCATGGGAAACCCCGATGAAATAGGTGAGGAACTAAACAAAGAGCATAATCCTGTTATAGGCTGGATATGGGCTGTGAGCAGGGTAATAGCCATAATACTTATTATTTTGAGTATTTTGCCTGTACTTGATGTGGGAATTATGACGGTTTTAAGTGTGTTTTCCGGATACAGCACAGACAGAAGCAAAGACGAAATTGTTTATGAAATTAAACCCGATGACAAATTTTTAATTGACGATACATATGTTAAAATTGATGAAGTTATTTTATATAATGACAATGATGTTGAAATAAGGTACAAAACATGGAACAGACCTTTTTCGAGAAGCATAATCTGGTCATTTGATATTGGTATAAAATGTGTTACAGATGATTTAAATACAAGATATACGGCAAGCTCTGGTTCAAGCAGCAGCGGAATTGTGTCAAAGCACGTTATGACAATAGAAAATTTCAATACAAAGGCGAAAAAGCTTATAATAAATTACGATTATAACGGAAGAAAAATTTATTCCGAAATACCTTTAAACGGCGGTGACGGACAATGAACAAAAAGCGTAAAAGAGAAATACTGATATTTGCGGTTTTGATAATTATTCTTGGAACATGGCGTTTTGGCGGTTTTCAGCAGATTTATCTGTCTCCGTCAAAGGTTATGTATGCCTGCGAAAGAGGTCTGCACTACGGTCCGAGCAAAAAAGTCCTGCTTGAATACAAACAGGGAAGGGACTGCCTTGTTATAGGAAAAGTTGATGACAGAACTCTTTCTGTTGTGCCGGCAAGAAAAACTCTCCTTGGAATGTGGAAGATGAAATCGGGAATGATTACGGCAATGAACGGTATAAATTATGAAAATGACAGGGTAATGGGGTCATTTTCACAGGAATTCAGTCTGGCATATGGTTTGACGGATTTGGAAAATGCGGATAAAATATCATTTGTACTTGAATACAAGGACAATACTATGCCGGATTTTGAAAAAACGGAAAGAATAGAAGCAGATGTTGACAAAGACGGTTTTTATTACGTTCAATACAAAGTGCCGGACGATGACAAATGGTACTATGTCAAAGACATTGATGTATACGACAAAAGCGGACATATAATTTATACGCAGGAATACGGATTTTGATTGGGAGAGATTGTTTTGAGTGAGGATTTAAGCCTTTATATACACATACCATTTTGTGTAAGAAAGTGCCTTTACTGTGATTTTCCGTCATACGGCGGTTGTGAAAACACATACGGTGATTATGTAAATTCTCTTATAAGAGAACTTAAAGAGGGCAGCAGAATATATGACGGATTTAAGATAAACACTGTTTTTATAGGCGGAGGAACACCTACAGTATTTGAAAGCCGTGATCTTGGCAGAATAATGGATACGGTTTTAAGTAGGTTTGATGTTGCCGACAATGCGGAAATTACTTGTGAGGCAAATCCTGGAACACTGGATTTCAAGAAACTTACGGAAATGCGGTCAATGGAAATAAACAGGCTCAGTATGGGAGTACAGGCGTGGCAGGACAGAATTTTGCAGATGTTGGGAAGAATACATGACAACAAAACATTTGTAGATGACATGGCTATGGCAAAAGATGCCGGATTTAAAAACATAAACTGTGACCTTATGTTTGCTCTGCCGAACCAGACAATAGATGACTGGCAGGAGACACTGGAGAAGGTTATAAAATTAAATCCACAGCATATATCGGCATACAGTCTTATTATAGAAGAAGGAACTCCTTTTAAGAAAATGTATGACGAGGAAAAAATTAAGCCTGCCGACGAAGAAACTGACAGGAAAATGTATTACCTTGCCAAAGAAATTTTAGCAAACAATGGTTATCATCAGTACGAGATAAGTAATTTTGCAAAGGAAGGCTTTGAAAGCAGACATAACAGTGTTTACTGGCAGACGAAGGAATATATCGGTTTCGGTCTGGGAGCTCATTCTTATTTCGACGGAAAGAGATTTCACAACACATATGACATGAAGGATTATATGGGATTTTCAAATTACAATAATATAAAGGAAGACATTGAAATTCTTTCGGAAAATGACAAAATAAGCGAGTTTATGTTTATGGGACTGAGAATGACAAAGGGCATAAGCGAAAAAGAGTTTCAAAGACGATTTAAAACATCTGTTGACAGTGTATATAAAAAAGCTATTGATGAACTTTTGGAGGAAAAGCTTATTAAGCGTGAAAACGGAAACATATTCCTTACGGAATACGGAACGGACATAAGCAATTTTGTTTTTGAAAAGTTTTTATTATAAGCCGAAATCAGGATTTCGACTTGTTTAAACAGAGGAATAAACAGACGGGTTCCGGCGGCTTAAAAGCCTTGAAACCCGCTGTTTTCCTCGTCGGAAATAAATTCCGACTGCGGATTCCATTTGGGAAACCCGTTCGTTTCCCAAACCCTTCCGTACTATAAAATGATTTTATCTGTATTTTGACCTTGGGGCAAAACTCCAAGTTTTTTACGTTTTTTTAACAGAATATGAATGAATTGTAAATAATAAAAAATTCGCAGAAAAATTAAAAAATACCCTTGACACAAATGTAAATAGGTGTTATCTTATAAACATGAATTAGCACTCGATTAAGGTGAGTGCTAACAGAAAGAAAAGGAGATGCTGAGATGTCATTGGATGAAAGAAAACTGAAAATACTTCAGGCAATCATTACAGACTATATTGCAACCGCTGAGCCTGTAGGTTCAAGAACGATAGCAAAGAAATACGATCTCGGCGTCAGTTCTGCAACCATCAGAAATGAGATGAGTGACCTTGAGGAAATGGGATTCATAATTCAGCCTCATGCCTCAAGCGGAAGAATTCCTTCCGATTTAGGCTACAGACTGTATGTTGACCGTATGCTCAAACAGCAAAAGCTTGGCGATGAGGACAAAAAGATAGTAAATACCATGATTAACAGAAATGTAAATCAGATAGAATATCTTATGAACGAAACAGCCAGACTTATATCAAAGATGACAAACTATACCACTATATTTTCTGAGCCTGTGGTAAAAAATACAACATTCAATAAAGTAAGGTTTATGTCCCTTAATGACAAAGACCTTATGATAATAATAGCTGCTGAAGGTAATGTAATAAGAAACAAAATAGTTTCTCTGCACTATATGCCTGACGAAGACAGACTTTATGAAATATCAAGAGTTATATCCGATAAGCTTCACGGTCAGATAATAGAAAACATTGATACAGCTTTAGTTGACCAGCTTTACAATGACCTTAACGGATATGATGAGATTGTTTCGCTTCTTATGGATTTTATAGATGAAATAGGAAAGTCCTCCGGAATGGGTAAGCTTCATTTCAGCGGTACAAACAATATTCTTGCTTTTCCTGAGTTCAGTGATGTTGAAAAAGCGAAATCGCTTTTTAAAACTCTTGAAAAAACAGATTCACTTTCAAATCTGCTTGCCGAAAACACAGGCAAGGATATGCAGGTTTATATAGGAAATGAAACAGGAATAGAAGAAATGAAGGATTGCAGTATTGTTACCACAACATATGAGTTTGGCGATAACATAACAGGAACTATCGGAATACTCGGTCCTACAAGAATGGATTATTCACAGGTTGTATCGGTTCTGAATTCTATGGTTGAAAACATAGAGGACGTACTTACAAACCTTGATGATAAGAAGAATAAAGATGGCTCCTGATAACAGAAAGGAAAATGAAGATGGCAGAGGAAAATAAAGAAAATAAGAATTTAGACGAAGAAGTAATCGAAGAATCAATAGATGAAGTTGTTAACCAGTGCGAAGAACCTGTTGAGGCAGAGGAAAGCACTGAAAATAAAGAACTTGCAGAGGCTAAGGCAAAGGCTGAGGAGTATGTTGACAAATACCAGAGACTCATGGCAGAGTTTTACAATTTCCGTGAGAGAACATCAAAGGAAAAAGCCAATATGTATGATGACGGCGTAAGAGACAGCGTAGAAAAGATACTTCCTGTTGTGGATAATCTTGAAAGAGCTGTTGCAGCCCAGATTAAACAGGGCGGTGAAGGCGAAGGATTCATAAAAGGAGTTGAAATGATACTTAAACAGTTCAAGGAAACTCTTAACGGTATGGGTGTTGAAGAAATACCTGCCGTAGGCGAAGTATTTAATCCACAGCTTCATTCGGCAGTAAGCCATATTGAGGACGAAAACTTCGGAGAAAATACCATATCAATAGAAATGCTTAAAGGCTATACCCACAAGGGTAAAGTAATAAGACACAGTATGGTACAGGTAGCAAACTAAAAGTTAAAAAGCAGTTAAAATAAGTAAATAATACTTAATTTTGAATATATATTTGATTTAATTAGGAGGAATAGATTATGGGAAAAGTAATAGGTATTGACCTTGGTACAACAAACTCTTGTGTAGCAGTAATGGAAGGCGGACAGCCGGTAGTAATCGTAAACACAGACGGTGCAAGAACAACTCCTTCTGTAGTAGGTTTTGCAAAGACAGGCGAAAGACTTATCGGTGAAGCAGCTAAAAGACAGGCTATAACAAACCCTGACAACACAATCAGTTCAATTAAACGTCACATGGGTGAAAGCTACAAAGTAACAATCGAAGGAAAGAGCTATTCTCCACAGGAGATTTCAGCTATGATTCTTCAGAAACTTAAATCAGACGCAGAAAGCTATCTTGGCGAAAAAGTAACAGAAGCGGTTATTACAGTTCCTGCTTACTTCTCAGACTCACAGAGACAGGCAACAAAAGATGCAGGTAAGATTGCAGGTCTTGATGTAAAACGTATCATCAACGAACCTACAGCAGCAGCTCTTGCTTATGGTCTTGATAACGGCAATGAGCAGAAGATACTTGTTTACGACCTTGGCGGCGGTACATTCGATGTTTCCGTTATCGAAATCGGTGACGGCGTTATCGAGGTTCTTGCAACAAGCGGTGATACACACCTCGGCGGCGATGACTTCGACCAGAAGGTTATGGATTACCTTGTTTCTGAGTTCAAAAAGGCAGAAGGCATGGATTTAAGAACAGATAAAATGGCAATGCAGAGAATTAAAGAAGCTGCCGAAAAAGCTAAAAAAGACCTTTCAACAGTAACTTCAACAAATATAAACCTTCCTTTCATCACAATGAATCAGGACGGACCAAAACATCTTGATGTTACACTTACAAGAGCTAAATTCGATGAACTTACAGCTGACCTTGTAGACAGAACAATGGGCCCTGTAAACACAGCATTAAAAGATGCAGGTCTCAGTGCTTCAGAACTTGACAAGATTCTTCTTGTAGGTGGTTCAACAAGAATTATAGCTGTTCAGGAAGCTGTTAAGAAGATTACAGGCAAAGATCCATTCAAAGGCATTAACCCTGATGAATGTGTTGCTATCGGTGCAGCTATACAGGGCGGCAAGATTTCAGGCGATTCAAGTGCAAGCGACATTATGCTTCTTGATGTTACACCACTTTCACTTTCAATCGAAACTCTTGGTGGCGTAGCTACAAAGATTGTTGAAAAGAACACAGCAATTCCTACAACAAAGACTCAGATTTTCTCAACAGCAGAAGATAACCAGAGTGCAGTTGATATTCGTGTAGTACAGGGTGAGAGACCACTTGCAAAGGACAACAAGGAACTTGGTATGTTCAGACTTGACGGTATTGCTCCTGCAAGAAGAGGTATTCCTCAGATTGAAGTTAAATTCGATATTGATGCCAACGGTATTGTTCATGTATCAGCTAAAGACCTTGGTACAGGCAAGGAACAGTCAATCACAATTACAGCAAGCACAAACCTCAGCGATGAAGAAATTGACAAGGCTGTAAGAGAGGCTGAACAGTTCGCAGAAGCCGATAAGAAACGTAAAGAGGCTATCGACGCTAAGAACGGTGCGGATTCTATCATATTCCAGACAGAAAAGACACTTGGTGAACTTGAAGGCAAGATTGATGACTCTGAAAAAGCTGACATCGAAGGCGAACTTAACAAACTTAAAGACCTTGTAAAAGATATGCAGGTAGAAACAATGACAGATACAGATGTTGCAAATATCAAGACAGCAACAGATGAACTTACACAGAAATTCTACAAGATTTCAGAAAAACTTTATCAGCAGAATGCACAGCAGGCAGGAGCTGAAGGAGCACAGCCAAACGGCGGAAACGATGATGTAGTTGACGGTAGCGGCAAAGAAATCTGATTCTGATTAAGAAGAAGCAAATTAATAGGGGCAGGGATTTTGTTCCTGCCCCATAATTGCTGGAAAAATTATTGTATACTAAAAAATGAAAATAAATAGGGCAGGGATTTTTTGTTCCTGTCTCATTAAATATAGATATATCGGTTAAAGCTTCGGCTTTTATACAGGCGGTGAATTAAATTGGCAGAAAAAAGAGATTATTATGAAGTCCTTGGCATACAAAAAGGTGCTTCGGACAGTGAAATAAAAAGAGCATACAGAAAAATGGCTAAAAAATATCACCCTGACAATAATCCGGGAGATAAAAAA
Source organism: uncultured Eubacteriales bacterium (assembly GCA_934256695.1). Lineage (GTDB taxonomy): Bacteria > Bacillota > Clostridia > Lachnospirales > Anaerotignaceae > Neoanaerotignum_A. The sequence continues at coordinate 106 of CAKQPE010000106.1, read as the reverse complement.
GCCGAAGAAATGATGAAGGAAGTCAATGAGGCTTACGAGGTTCTTTCTAACCCTGACAAGAAGGCTGCTTATGACCAGGACGGTCATGCGGCATGTGACCAGACAG
>CAKQPE010000105.1 GCA_934256695.1 uncultured Eubacteriales bacterium | reverse complement strand
CTGCGGATTCCATTCGGGAAACCCATTCGTTTCCCGAACCCTTCCGCTTTATAAAATAACTTTGTCTACAGTCTGAATAAATTATTTTAATTTATTTTTTTTATTTATTTTTTATAAATCATATTATACACAATTCAGCAAAAAAATTAAATATTTAATTTATTTTCTATACACAAAAAGAGGTGCCGATAAATCGACACCTCTTGAAACACTTAACTTAACAATTAAGCGTCATATTCTTTTTTAAGACGAAGGTAGCTTTCAGTTCTGTCCTGAGCATCTCTTTCAGCCTTAGCGAAGAGTTCTTCTGCAATTTCAGGGAACTTTCTTGAAAGTGAAGTATAACGAACTTCGCTCATTAAGAAATCTCTGAAGCTTGCTGATGGAGCCTTAGAGTCAAGAATGAATGGGTTCTTGCCCTCTTTCTTGAGATCAGGATTGAATCTGTAGCAGTGCCAGTAACCAGCTTCAACAGCAGCCTTAGCATGGTTCTGAGCATTGCTCATACCGCCCTTGATACCGTGGTTGATACATGGAGCGTAAGCGATGATAAGAGATGGTCCCTTATATGCTTCAGCTTCTTTGATAGCTGTAAGTGTCTGCTGTGGATCGTAACCCATAGCAACCTGTGCTACGTATACATAACCATAGCTCATAGCCATCATACCAAGGTCTTTCTTCTTTGTTCTCTTACCAGCAGCAGCGAACTGAGCAACAGCAGCTGTAGGTGTAGCCTTAGAAGACTGACCGCCTGTATTTGAGTAAACCTCTGTGTCAACGCAGATGATGTTAACGTCTTCGTCAGCAGCGATTACGTGGTCAAGTCCGCCGTAACCGATGTCGTATGCCCAACCGTCACCACCAACAATCCACTGTGACTGTTTGATGAGGTAATCTTTTCTTTCATAGATAGGTTTAACTTTTTCGTCAATACCTGCTTTTTCCATAGCAGCGATGAACTTGTCAGCTCTTTCTCTTGTGCCGTCAGCTTCAAGGTAGTTGTCAGCCCATTCTGTAGCAGCTGCTTTAAGTTCTTCGTTTGCTGTTGTAGCAGCAAGATCTTCTGCCTGACTCTTTAACCACTTACGAACAGCCTTTGTACCAAGGTACATACCGTATCCGTATTCAGCTGTATCTTCGAAAAGACCTGATGCCCAAGCAACACCGAATCCTCTTTCGTCTGTGCAGTAAGGGATTTCAGGAGAACCGCCCCAGATATGTGTACAACCAGCTGAGTTAGCAATTCTCATTCTGCCGCCGTAAAGCTGTGTGATAAGTTTGAGGTAAGGTGTTTCACCACAACCTGCACAAGCACCTGAGAACTCAAGGTATGGTTTAAGGAACTGGCTTCCCTTAACTGTACCTTTCTGTTTGTCATCAATAGCTTTAGCTTTTACGTTGTTGATTGTGTAATCCCATTCAGCATTCATCTTTTCCTGCATTGGAGCAAATGCCTTCATAGAAAGAGCCTTTGTAGGGCAAGTCTTTACGCAGACACCGCAGCCTGTACAGTCCATACCGGAAAGTGAAAGGTGATATTTGTATTCTTTTAATTCTGCAGGAGCCTTAACATCAAGCATAGCGTAGCCAGCTGGTGCCTTAGCAGCTTCTTCTGCATCAAGAAGTGTAGGACGGATTACAGCGTGTGAACAAACGATAGAACATCTGTTACACTGAACACACTTTGTTGAATCCCATTCTGGTACGTCAATAGCGATACCACGTTTTTCCCACTGTGTAAATCCTGGTTCCCAGCTACCGTCTTCATGACCGTTGAATGCTGATACAGGGAGGTCGTTACCTTCCTGACGGCCCATCTTGAAGAGTACGTCTTTGAAGAATGCAGGAATTTCTTTATTTTCTTCTACAGGTGCGTCAACAGCGTTAGCCCACTCAGCAGGAACTTCGATTTCCTTAACCATAGTGATACCCTTGTCAACAGCAGCACAGTTCATATCTACGATATCCTGTCCCTTTGCACCGTATGTTTTGTTGATCTGCTCTTTAAGGTACTTAACAGCATCTTCAACAGGGATAATCTTTGAAATCTGGAAGAAAGCAGCCTGCATGATCATGTTGATACGTCCGCCAAGACCGATTTCTTTAGCTATATCTACAGCGTCAAGTGTGTAGAATTTTGCGTGTTTCTGAGCAATCTTTCTCTTGAGAGAAGCTGGAAGTTCTTTTTCAAGTTCTTCTGGAGACCAGATTGTGTTAAGAAGGAAGCTGCCGCCGTCTTTAAGGTCGCCGATAAGGTCATATTTATGAACATATGCCTGGTTGTGGCAAGCGATAAAGTTAGCTGCTTTAATCTGGTAAGAACCTTCAATCTTCTTAGGTCCGAAACGAAGGTGAGAAATTGTTACACCGCCTGATTTCTTTGAGTCATATGCGAAATAAGCCTGTGCATTGTAGTCTGTATGGTCACCAATGATCTTAACAGCCTGTTTGTTAGCACCTACTGTACCGTCTGAACCAAGACCCCAGAACTTACATGAGAAGTTGCCTTCTGGTGTAGAGTCAAATGGCTCTGCGAAATCTGGAAGTGAAAGGTTTGTAACGTCGTCTACGATAGAAACTGTGAAACCGTTCTTTGGTTCTGCTGCCCAAAGGTTCTGGTATACAGCCATAACGTCCATAGGTGTAAAGTCTTTTGAACCAAGACCGTAACGACCGCCAACGATAAGAGGTTTTCTGTCGCTGTCAGCAAATACGTTCTTAACGTCCATGTAAAGTGGCTCGCCAAGTGCACCAGGCTCTTTTGTTCTGTCAAGAACTGCAATTCTCTTAGCTGTAACAGGTACTGCATTAAGAAGTGCTTCGCCTACGAAAGGTCTGAAAAGGTGAACTTCAACAAGACCGAGTTTCTTGCCTCTTGCGTTCCAGTATTCGATTGTTTCTCTGATAACACCACATGATGAACCCATAGAGATAATTACATCTTCAGCTGTAGGATCGCCATAGTAGTTGAAAAGTTTATAATCTGTACCGGCAAGTTCATTGATTTTGTTCATGTATTCTTCAATGATACCAGGAACAGCTGTGTAGAATTTGTTTGTTGATTCTCTTGCCTGGAAGAATACGTCAGGGTTTTCAGCAGAACCTCTTGACTTAGGGTGATCAGGGTTAAGAGCGTTGTCTCTGAATGCCTTTAATGCATCCCAGTCAACTAATTCTTTAAGATCATCATAATCAATAAGTTCGATTTTCTGATATTCGTGGCTTGTTCTGAAACCGTCAAAGAAATGAAGAACCGGAACTCTGCTCTTGATAGCTGAAAGGTGAGCTACACATCCCATATGGAATGCCTGCTGAACTGAGCTGCCTGCAAGCATAGTAAAACCTGTGTTACGGCAAGTCATAACGTCCTGATGGTCACCGAAAATAGAAAGTGCATTTGAAGCAAGTGCACGGGCACTTACGTGGAATACACCAGGAAGAAGTTCTCCGGCGATTTTGTACATATTAGGAAGCATGAGCATAAGGCCCTGGCTTGCTGTGTATGTTGAAGCAAGACCGCCGCCCTGAAGTACACCGTGAACAGCACCTGCTGCACCGCCTTCATGCTGCATTTCTCTAACTTCTACAGTCTCTCCGAAAATATTCTTTCTGCCATTTGCACTCCATTCGTCAACCATTTCTGCCATAACAGAAGAAGGTGTGATAGGATAAATTGTAGCTACTTCAGTAAATGCATAGGAAGCATGAGCTGCTGCTGTATTACCGTCCATAGTAGCTTTCTTCAATGGTCTTTTCATTGTGTTCCCCCCTGTAAATTTTAGGTTATTAATAGTATGAGCTCAAAAATCTTTATTCGGGCATACCAAAGGATTAAACGATATTGCCGAATAGGATTTTGAAAAAGCTTTATTTACTTGAAATATTGTATCATAATCAATCCATAAACTCAACATACTATATAGTATTTCGTTAATTTTACAACAATAAACCCATTATTATCTTTATTTTGTATAAAAAAATATGCAAATTTTAGTTTAAAACTCTTATTTTTAAACTAAAAAATAAAAAAATCGACCTTAAAAACCAAGTTGCACAATAAAAAAATAAAGTCTATTGTAATTTTGCATAATACATAGCTACAATAGACTTATGAGTTATTACATTCTAATAATGAATGAAGGATAAAAATTATCAGTTTTGTTAGTTTTAATTTATATATTTTAGCTTATGCTTACCACTGCATTCCTTCAAGCATATCGCTTAAATCATCTATATCACTTAATATATTCTTCTGTCTCTGTTTATAAAGAAGCTGTTTGTTGTACTGATAGAACTTATAGCAGCCGTTTTCATCTATAAATTTAATACTGAAATATCCTGAATTAAGCTCTGTTACAAATATTATCATTTCCTGACTCTGTCCGAACACCTTCTCTATAAAATCAAAGGCATTGTCCAAATATGCCGAAGTTTTATCAATAATATCCTGTCTTTTTTCAACCTCAATACCAAAAAGACCCTTTATGAACTCAAAACCCTCTACACAGGAATACACATTGTTTTTAATAAGTTCCGTTACAAAATCCTCCAATTTACTGCATACGGAATTTTCCATATGCTCATCGGCTTTTTTCATAAGACCGTTTTTCTTCATGGAAGCGATTTTGGATCTTCTCATATTTATTACAGGTTTTATAATTTCCTCCGGACGTTTATCCTTTGCATATTCGCTTAAAAGCTGAGGTTTGATTTCTTTAAGCATATCCTGAAGCTTTGTAACGAAAATATCTGCCTTATCTGATTTTTTAAAACTGTCATTAAGACTTGAAAGTATAAGATTTACAACACTTATTCTCTCGTCAAAAGGAGCAAGACGAAGTCTGTCAACATATGCATCTTTTATATTGCCTTCAAGAATTTCCGGTATTGAATAATCCTGCTTATATTTTTTGTAAAGCTCAATATAGCTTGCAAAATCCCTTGCCGTTTTTTGGTTCTGTATATACTGGAAAATAACGTCATAGTCAACAACCTTGTTAAGCTGTTCATAGACATACATTATATTTGAAAGGTCTTCCCAACCTCTTGCTGTGGCAAAAACCTTTCCGTCTGCCGTATTTTTTACACAATAGAAGTTTTCTTTCTTAATGTCAAGATATGATATTATTGCACTGTGAACACCGTTTCTTACTGCATATTCCTTCCATATGTCATAATCCTCGGTTACTTCTATCTTTTTAACTCGGTCAAGTGTAACTATGTCAAATTCTCTTACGGATTTATTGTATTCCGGCGGGTTTCCGGCTGCCGCTATTATCCAGCCGTCAGGCACTTTGTGGCTGCCGAAAGTCTTGTACTGCAAAAACTGCAGCATTGCCGGAGCAAGTGTTTCCGAGGCACAGTTAATTTCATCAATAAAAAGTATGCCCTCTTTAAGTCCGGTTTCTTCTATCTGTTTATAAACAGATGCTATAATTTCGCTCATAGTATATTCCGTTACGGAATACTCCACTCCGCCGAAATTTTTCTTTTCTATATAAGGCAGTCCTATGGCACTCTGTCTTGTATGGTGTGTTATGGTGTATGCCACAAGACCTATTTCACATTCAGCTGCAATCTGTCTCATTATGGCAGTTTTTCCTATTCCCGGAGGTCCTATAAGAAGTAACGGTCTCTGACTTTCAACAGGTATTACATAATCTCCAAAGCTGTCCTTTACAAGATATGCCTCTATAGAATCCTTAATTTCCTCTTTTGCTTTCTTTATATTCAATTTAATGCTCCTCCATTTTTTAAAAGTTCTTCCGGCTCAATTATTATTTCCGCAGCCCACGGCGGTACTCCCGAATCATCATAGCTTTCCGACAAAAATACAAATGCCGTTTCGTACTTTGGCATATTAGACGGATATGTTCCGTAACCGTCTGTAAAATAAATCATTCCTTTTAGGTTTTCGGCTTTTCCCTCGTCTATAAGATTATTTAAGTATTCAAACGCCGGTCTGAAATCTGTTCCGCCGAAACCACGTACTTCAAATGATTTTACATATTTTTCAAAATCCTCTCGGCAGGTAATAATTGTATCGGACTGTATTTTGCTGTCACATTGTATTATATGAACATTTATTTTTCTGAAAAAGCTTTCGTTGTCCCTTAATACAGAATATGTTTCGCTTAAAAAGCCCTTTACCAAGTCGCCTTCGCACGATGCGGAAGTATCAATAACTATTGCAAACTCATCTATTTTTTTATCGTCCTTGTATTCCAAAGGCTCGATAAGTGGCATATTGTTATATACATTCAGTCCGTAAGTATAATAAATATAATCAAAGCTGTCCAAATCCAGCTTCATAACTTCTTTTCTTGTGAAAAACTTTCGCAAAAAGTCCTTGTAGCTGTATCTCTGCCTGTTTTCCACTTTTATATATTTAAGAAGTTCTCCTGCCTCCTCTGCCTTTTCACGTGAGAAGGTATCCATATCGGTCTGTGTTTTGGAGCTTATATCCCTCCACTTGTCATCAAAATCTTTTTTTGTCGGTGTTCCTTTGTTTTTATTTTCTTTGCCCTGCTTGTCACTGTTTGACTGTTTTGTACTGTCGGAGTTTTCGTCTGTTTCTTCTCCGTCTGTATCGGTACCTTCGTCATTGTCGGAATCTTCATTTCCACTGTTTGGCATATCGGGCACTTTTATATTTTCTTCAACATCGTCGTATATTGTCCAGAATTGATGGTCGTCTACCAGAAATTCCGATGCTATGTTTTCTATTTCTTCGTTGTTAAGTCCCTGTTTTTCAAGCAAACGATAAACTGCCTGTGCCGAAACAACCTTTATGTTATCGTCAACCAAAGTATAGATACGTCTTTTTTCTGCCGTCATATCACGTCGTATGCCGCCATACTTAAAAGAGTCTATAAGATGTTCCGAAGCTATATCGCAGGCAATATTCCACAGCTCCCTTTGTCTGCCCTCCCTTGATGAAGGGTGACGGAAAATACAGTGGAATATCATATGCAGATATGCCCTGTTTACCCATTTTAAATCTATACGGTATTTTTCTATAAGGAACATAGGCGAATAATATATATAGTATCCGTCTGTACCTATTCCGCCTGTTTTGTCACTTGGTGTATACTTAAAACCGGCAAACGCCATAGCAAGAAACCGCATATACATATAAATTTCACTTCTTGACGTTTCCAGTATATTAGTACCCACACGTTCAAGTTTTTTTATTATATCATACTGATCCATTTCTCTACCTCTAAAAACATTAATACCGTGGGACTCTGTCCCACAAACCCTGTAAGCCTTCTTGGTCAGGAAATTTGCTTCGCAAATCGGCATGGTCAGAATTTTTGCTACGCAAAAACGACTTCGTCGC
>CAKQPE010000104.1 GCA_934256695.1 uncultured Eubacteriales bacterium | reverse complement strand
GCACATTCCATGTGCCTCCGGAAATAGGCTTCTGCAATGTTTACGGCAACAGATACAGGATTTACGGTTTAAAATCACTGCAAGAGAGTTTTTATTCGATAAAGCTTTAGAAAATCAAAATCTTAATAACATAACTTATAATTTTGTTCCGAAAAACGCAATGTAATTGCGTTTTGATAAAAGTTTTACTAAATTTTTTTTCAAAAAATTGTCAGGGCTTGGAGTGAAACCCCAAGGTCTTTTAGACAGATAAATTTATATTTTGACAGAAAAAAAGACTCAAAATAAAATTTTGAGTCTTTTTAAGCCGAAAACGTGACTCGAACACGCGACCTGCTGATTACGAATCAGCTGCTCTACCAACTGAGCTATTTCGGCATAAGGCATTAATATGATTTTTACAACCAATTTATTATATCATCACGAAAATAAATAATCAATAATTTTTATATAATTTTATATATATTTTTTTAAATAAAAATACAAAAGCAAAAAAATATAAATTTTTTTAAAATTTCTCTTGCAAAATAATTTTTGTGTGCTATAATCATCATTAATTTAATTCAAAACTTTACAACATTAAAATGACGTTGACAAAAACTAAGCCTTTGTAACTGTTCAGAGAGATGGTGTCTGGTGCAAACCATACAGCCAAGAAGGTGTTCCACTTTTGTAGCCGCCGATGATGAATCGGAAGGGAAAGCCCTTTACAGCTTGATTGAGAGGTCAGAGTATGTGCATACTTTGGCAATTCGGGTGGCAACGCGGAATTATATCCGTCCCAGTATTTATTTACCGGGACGGATTTTTTATTTATAAAAAATCAAAAATATGAATAAAATCAGTAATATGAGTTTATACGATTACTAAGAGGGGGATTTAAATATGACAATGAACAGAGTTTACAATTTTTCGGCAGGACCTTCTATGCTTCCTTTGGAAGTCCTTGAACAGGCACAGAAAGAATTTGTTTGCTACGGCAACACAGGTATGTCTGTTATGGAAATGAGCCACAGATCAAAGGATTTTGAAAACATTATTTTCGGTGCCGAAGCTGATTTAAGAGACCTTATGAACATTCCAGAAAACTATTCGGTTCTTTTCCTTCAGGGCGGCGGTTCAACACAGTTTGCAATGATTCCTTTAAACCTTATGAACAAGAACAATAAAGCAGACTTTGTTAAAACAGGTCAGTGGTCAAAGAAAGCCATTGCAGAAGCACAGAGATACGGCAAAGTAAATGTTGTTGCTTCTTCAGAGGACAAGACATTTTCTTATATTCCTGAGCTTGATCCAACTAAGTTCGATAAAGAAGCAGATTACTTCTATATGACACTTAACAACACAATCTACGGTACACATATTCCTAACGATAAACTTCCGGATACAGGAGATGTTCCTCTTGTAGGTGATATGAGCTCCAACATACTTGCAGAAAGATATGATATTTCAAAATTCGGTCTTATTTTTGCAGGTGCTCAGAAAAACCTCGGCCCTGCCGGTGTTACGGTAGTTATAGTAAGAAATGACCTTATCGGAAACGCTATGGACTTTACACCTACAATGCTTAACTATGCAACACACGCAAAAGAGCGTTCACTTTACAACACACCGCCTACATATTCAATCTACTTTGCAGGTCTTGTTTTCAAATGGGTTAAGAAAATGGGCGGCATAGATGCTATGGAACAGATTAACAAGGATAAAGCAGCTATACTTTACGATTTCCTCGATAACTCAAAGCTTTTCAAAGGCACAGTAGAGAAAAACAGCCGTTCACTTATGAACGTACCTTTCATTCTTCCTACAGAAGAACTTAATGCAAAATTTATTGCAGATGCAAAAGCACAGGGCTTTGTAAATCTTAAAGGTCATCGTACAGTAGGCGGTATGAGAGCTTCTATCTACAATGCAATGCCTGTTGAAGGTATAAAGAAACTTGTTGAATTTATGGGCAAATTTGAGCTTGAAAATAAATAATTAATAAAGGAGATAACAGAATTATGTATAATATACTTACACTTAACGCAATTTCACCAAAGGGTCTTGATAAGCTTCCGGGAGAAAATTTCGCAGTATCAGGCGATATTGTAAATCCTGACGGTATTATAGTAAGAAGTGCGGATATGCACGAATACAACTTCCCTGACTCTCTTTTATGTGTAGCCAGAGCAGGTGCAGGCACAAACAATATTCCTCTTGATAAATGTGCCGAAAAGGGTATTGTGGTATTTAATACTCCGGGTGCAAACGCAAATGCAGTTAAAGAACTTGTTATAGCAGCACTTCTTCTTGCATCAAGAAAAATAGTTGAAGCTTCCGAATGGACAAAGACACTTAAAGGTCAGCCGGATATGGATAAGCTTGTTGAAAGCGGCAAAAAGAAATTTGCAGGTCCGGAAATTACAGGCAAAAAGCTTGGTGTACTTGGTCTTGGTGCAATAGGCGTACTTGTTGCCAATGCAGCACTTGCCCTTGGAATGGAAGTTATCGGTTATGACCCATACCTTTCTGTTCAGTCAGCTTGGCATATTTCAGGTCAGGTAGAACTGGCAAAGAGCATTGAGGAGGTTGTTTCACAGAGCGATTATGTAACAATACATACACCTCTCAATGATTCAACTAAAGGAATGGTTAATGCCGAACTTCTTAAAAAATTCAAGAAGGGTGCAAGACTTATCAATATTGCAAGAGGCGGCCTTGTAGATCCTGTTGCTGTAGCCGAAGCACTTGATAACGGAATACTTGCAAAATATGTAGCAGATTTCGCAGCAGAAGAACTTCTCGGTAAAGAAAACGTAATTATACTTCCTCACCTTGGTGCTTCTACACCGGAATCAGAGGAAAACTGTGCTGTTATGGCAGCTCAGGAACTTAAAGAATATATTGAATACGGAAACATCAAAAACTCCGTAAACTTCCCTAACTGCGAAGCTCCTTATACAGGCAAGGCAAGAGTAACAATAGCTCATAGAAATATACCTAACATGGTTGGTTCAATAACAGCTATATTCGCAAAAGAGAACCTTAACATTGATAACATGATTAACAAGAGCCGTGGAGACTGGGCTTACACAATAATTGATTTTGACTCACTTGGTGACAAGCACGACAGCCTTCTTAATGAGCTTAAAGGCTTAAAAGGCGTTGTTAAACCAAGAATCGTAAGAGAAAGATAAAAATAAAACCGTGGGCGTTGCCCACACCCACAATCCTTTGAAAAGGATTGACCTAAACTTTAGTAAAATACCATGACTATTGTCATGGTATTTTTGGAATAATTTATTATATTTTTCCAAAAAACGCAATGTAATTGCGTTTTGATAAAAATTTCTGTCCACGCTTTTTAAAGGGTGGTCAGGGTTTGGGGTGAAACCCCAAGACGGTTTTTTTAAGGAGGAGAGAAAATGGCGTCAGTTCTGCCTTTTAGAGCATATCGTCCGGCGGAAGGGCTGGAGAAGAAAGTATCCGCTTTGCCATATGATGTAATAGACGTAAACCAGGCAAAAGCGGAAGCAAAGGATAATCAGTATTCATTTTTGCATATAGATAAGGCTGAAATAGATATAGAAAATTTAACAGATATTTATTCAAAAGAAGTTTATGCAAAGGCAAAAGAAAACCTTGATAAGTTTATTTCTGACGGTGTGCTTGTTCAGGACGAAAAACCGAGTTTATATATATACAGACTTAAAGACGGAACCCATACCCAGACAGGAATAGCAGCCTGTACTCTTGTAGAAGAATATCTGAACGGAACAATAAAAAAACACGAGCTTACAAGAAAAGAAAAGCAAAATGACAGAAAAGAGCATATTAAAGCCTGCAAAGCCCATACAGGTCCGATTTTTATGGCATACAGAAAAAGAGAAGAAATAAATAACATAGTTAATGAATATACAAAAAATGAACCTGAATTCAGATTTATGGCAAAAGACGGGGTAGAGCATATAGTCTGGAAAATAGATGACGAGGAAACAATAGAGAAACTTGTTAATGAATTTAAGAAAGTAGGTAATCTTTATATAGCAGACGGACACCACAGAAATGCAGCAGCCTGTGATGTATATAAAGAAATGAAAGAAAATGGAGATGATATAACCGAAGCAGGAAAGTATCTTTCGGTACTTTTTCCGTCAGATGAACTGGAAATTTTAAGCTATAATAGAACAGTTTCGGATTTGAACGGCTTAACGGAAGATGAGCTTATAGAAAAGCTTTCGGAAAAGTTTTATATTATGCCGTATACAAAGCAAGGTGAGTTTGAACCTATTATGCCGCACCAGTTTGGAATGTTTATAAACAACAGATGGTATATTTTAACATCGGCAGAGGAATTTGATGAAAAGCCGGCAGAGGAAACTGTTGATACGGCAGTGCTTTATAACGACCTTTTAGCACCGGTGCTTGGAATAGGGGATATACGGACAGATAAAAGGATAAAATTTTTCGGCGGAAAAAATGCAATGCTCCAGTTACAGCTTGCCATAATAACAGGACAGGCAAAGATAGCTTTTTCACTTTATCCTACATCTATGGATGAGATTATGGCTGTTGCGGATAATGAAAAAATAATGCCGCCTAAATCTACATGGTTTGAGCCGAAACTATTAAGCGGACTTTTTGTGCATAAGTTTTAAAACCTATTTAGGTCTTACACCAAACGCATGATTACTTTTGAAAAAATTGGATCAAAACTTTTATCAAATCCCATGACTAATGTCATGGGATTTTTGTAAAAACAGATTGCCGATTATAAATTTATGGAATACTAAGACCGTGGGACTCTGTCCCACAACCCTGCGATTTTTTGAAAAAAAATCGAGTAAAACTTTTGGTAAAATGTAATTTCATTGCATTTTCGAGAGAAAATTATAAGTTATGTTATTAAGATTTTGATTTTCTAAAACTTTGTCGAATAAAATCTCTATTGCATTGATTTTAAACCGTAAATCCTGTATCTGTTGCCAAAAACTTTGCAGAAGCCTATTTCCGGAGGCACATGGAATGTGCGGTCTTAAAGAGATTTTTGAAGGTGCAGGAAACTTTTTCGATAAAAAAGTTTCTGCAAATCCCACTTTTCCATTTGGAAAAAATTAAATTTAATCCGTTTTATTAAAGCTTTGATTAAAGGATTTACCCCTCATCCGCTTCGCTTTGCTCAGCACCTTCTCCCCAAGGAGAAGGCTTTAAAACCCTTCCGTCAAGCTACGCTTGCCACCTTCCCTTTCAAGGACGGCTTTCGAATTGGGAAGGCTCCCATGAAAGGGGAGCTGTCACGCAGTGACTGAGGGGTTATGATTTCAGTTCCATAAATTTATATTTTTCAGAACATACAACCGTCCGCAGTTATAATCTGACCGTTTATGAAAGATGCTTTTTCACTTGCAAGAAATGTAGCTATGCTTCCTATTTCATCAACTGTACCGAAACGCATAAGTGAAATTTCATCAGCAAGAACCTCTCTTTCTTCCTGTGTGAAACATTCGTTCATTTGTGTGTCGATTACTCCGCATGAAATAGCATTTACGCGTATTCCGCTTGGGCCGAGTTCTTTTGCCATTGCTTTTGTAAATGAGTTTACGGCACCTTTGGTTGCAGAATAAACTGCCTCGCAGGAAGCACCTTTTTCACCCCATATAGATGAAATGTTTATTATAATTCCCGATTTATGGTTTACCATTTTAGGCACTGCAAGATGGGTACAGTTCATAACGGATTTTAAATTTACGTCAATTATTCTGCTCCATTGCTCAGGTTTCATGTCCGTAAAAAGTCCTATGTGTGATATTCCGGCATTGTTTACAAGTATATCTACTCCGCCGTAAATATTGTTTATTGTGTTAAACATCTCAACACACTGACCATAGTCCGATACATCGGCAAGGTATGAATATGAATAATATCCGTTTGCTTTAAGCTCGTCTTGTGTATTTAAAAGCTCATCTGAGCTGACCGAAGCGTTAAGCACAAGATTACAGCCTTCTTTTGCAAAAGCAGTGGCTATTGCTTTGCCGATACCTCTTGAAGAACCGGTAATAAGTACGGTTTTGCCCTTTAAGTCCATAAAAAAACCTCCTGAGTATTTATTTTTTACTAATAAAAATAGGAAGAACAAAATTGAAACACAAATTTAAATAAAGAAAAATGCTGAAAAATGAAATATTAATTTCTTACATTATACAACATTAATGCATAATTTACAAATAATTAATTATATTCGGAAATTTCGTATAAATTATTCAGTATCATGTAGTTTTGGACAAAAGGTCTTTCCAAATTCCAGTATCCGCAGCCGGCAAGGTTATACATCTCTATAAGGCGAAGTTTTGAAAGTACGCTTTTGGCATCATCAAACCATACTTCATGACTTATAAAGCTCTCGTCTGTATAATAAAAATATGGAGACTGGGAAAAAGAATCGTATTTTATTTCCGCTTTGTATTTAAGTGCCGTAAGAATTGCTTCGGAGTTTGAAATGGATTTTGCGGCTGTTTTTTCTTCGGGATTATATGGCACAATCCAGTCATAGCCGTATGTAGGTATTCCCATAAGTATTCTGTTGGAGGAAATTTCCACAACGGCATAATCAAGGACTTTTTTGACGCTTTCTATGGGAGCAACTGCCATTGGCGGGCCATATGTGTATCCCCATTCGTATGTCATAACAAATGAAAGATTGGAGGATTTCCCTATTGCGAAATAATTGTGACCTTCATACAAGATACCTTTCTGGTCAGCTGAGGTTTTGGGAGCAAGAGCCGCTATAACTATATAGCCCAAAGGGTTAAGTTTGTTTTTAAGAAATGCTGTAAGTTCGGCATATTTTAAACTGTCTGACGGATTGATAAACTCAAAGTCTATATCTATACCGGCGTAACCGTAATATTGGATTTCGGAAAGTATGTTTTCATAAAATGTATTCCACAAAGAAGAATTGTTGAATATTTCCGTTGCAGCCTCAATGGTGAAGGTTCCGCTTTTTGTAATGGTTGAAATGTGCATAAGTGTTTTTGAGGGATAAAAAACAGATTTGTTCAGTATATTTTCAATATCGGGCGGAATAAGCTCTGCCGAAGGCAGTATTCCGTATGTAAAAGGAGAAATAAATGTAAGATAAGGAAGGGCAAGGCGAAGTTTTTGGTCGGAAATATTTCCGTAGGCATAACCGTTGGTTATTACGTGGCGAGGACGTTCTTCGTCAAATTCGATTACTATTTCTTCACCTTCATATATATAAGAACCTGTGGAAATATAGGGATTATTTTTAAGGATTGTATTTACGCAAACTGAGTATTGCTCGGCTATTGAAAAAAGGGTATCATTAGGTTTTACGGTATGAACTGTTTTCGGAAAAAGTATAAGTATATTT
>CAKQPE010000103.1 GCA_934256695.1 uncultured Eubacteriales bacterium | reverse complement strand
GCTCATCCAGGTCTAAGTCGATCTCTATCGTGTCATCTGGTTTTTGTTGGGACAAAAGAACAACCGTCTCCACATGCCATGTTGCTCTTGAGTAATTTCTTCCGCAAAATCCACACTCAACTTTACTGCTAAATGCATATTTACGACTATATTTTGTTCTATTTCCGCCTTCGGCATATTGAACATTTCTTTTAGTTGCACGATATAATCTTATATCTTCAGCCTGTTTAAAAACTTCTTCTGAAATTATAGGTTCGTGGTGATCTTTTAAATAGTACTGATCTTCTTCTCCATAGTTACTTAATCTTCTTTTGGTAATCGGATCGACTGTATATGTTTTTCCCAACAATACATCACCTTTGTATTTCTCATTTCTCAATATACCCAAAACACCGCTTGATGTCCATGTTCTATCATGTTTTGTATGAATTCCAAGCTCATTAAGTTTTCTGGCTATCATCCATGAACCATTACCTTCAATATAAAGCTTGAATATAAGTTTTACAACCTCTGCTTCTTCTTTATTGATGATTAATCGTTTTTTCTTGGTGTCATAATCATATCCAAGGCAGGCTTGAGAACCAACGAGCTCACCTCGTTTCATTCTCATCTTTAAGCCTTTTTTAACATTTTCAGATATATTTTCAACTTCCTGCTGTGCAACTGAACTCAATACAACCAACAATAACTCTCCGTCCATTGTTAATGTGTTTATATTTTCTTCCTCTGCATAAAAAACACTTCCAGAGTCAAATCTTGCCAATATAATTCAATTTTTTTAATTTCCCAACAACAAACAACATTAATCATGGTTGTAATTCATGTATCGTGGTTATACCGGACATAAAAAACATTCACCGTTCCCGATGAATGTTTTTATTATTTATTATGTACCAAATTAATGTTTATATTGATACCAATCTGGGTTAGCCGTAATAGCTGTCCATTTTTCGTTTATTTCGCCTTTTCTTTCAAAATTATGGCTGTTTGTAGCCTCTTGAACATTAATATAGTACCAGTCGCTCGGCTTATTGTCCGGCCATTTTGTCATGTCGCTAAGCAAATCGTCGCTGCTTTCCGGCATACGGTGAAGCATACGGTTTATCATTGCCATTGCCTCTGCTCTTGTTATATTCTGGTCTGGCTTAAATGAACCGTCTGTATATCCCTGTATCCAACCAAGAGATGCTGCACGTTCAATTTCTTTTTCTGCCCAATGTCCCGAAATATCGTTGAAACTGCTATTTATTTCAACATTGCTGTTATCGAAACGAGAGCATATAGCCGCAAATTCCGCTCTGGTTATAGGTGCGTCGGGAACAAAAGATTTTGCTGTACGGCCTTTTATTATTCCTATCTTTGCCATTGTGGAAACAGGCTTATTGTACCATTTGCCATTTTCAACATCACCAAAAACATTATCTGCCGTAAGGTTTTCATCTCTTACGTTTTCTTTAAGTAAACGGAAGAATATAGTTGCTACTTCTGCCCTACTTATCTCTGCTTTAGGTCTAACTGTTCCGTCATCATAGCCGACAACATATGCAAAATGGTTTTCTCCGTTTAATGCTGAAGGAATTTCTGTTGCCTTCCAGCCTGCATAAACAGTTTTATTGCCTGTCAGTTTTATGTCTGTAATCTTTTGTGTCAATTCTTCATCTGTATACCAGCCGTCAAACGTATATCCTGTTCTTGCAGGAACTTTATCAAGCTTTACTGTTGTACCGGAAGCGTAGCTTTCATCAATATATTCTGTTCCGCCATTTGATTCATAATGGAGTATATACATTGTACTTTCGTGAGAACCATGCGAGCTACCGCCCGATGAACTGCTTGATGATGTTTTCTTCTGATACATTAAAGCAAACGGAGAAAAACTGTCTACAGTAAACTTTATAAATTCTTTGCCATCTATTGTAACTTTGTCACAATTTTCCTCTGTAGGAGGATTTTGTGCCAAAATTGCGTTCATATCTTTATCGCTTTCACGATGAAGTGATTTAAAATGAACCACATGGAACTGTGAATTTGATGCTGCATCTTCGGGAACAGGCCAATAAACATTCATTTTCTGGCCACTGCCCATTTCTACATATGCGTTGCCGTTATTTGTATCCAGCAAATCAAAATACTTAAATTCATAGGAATACTTTCCGTCGGCATTTTTATTTTCATTAAGATAATCTTTAAGGAATGTATCATCAAGGCTTGAATCAACCATAAGTCTTACTCCGGAAGGGTCGAGAACGCTTATGCCTGTTTCGTTAATATAATACTCTGTATTTTTCTGTGCCGCAGAAGCCAAAAATGCTTTTTCGTTCTGGCTGTCTACTTTTGGAGTTCCATAATCAACCTTGGCATATATTTCATCAACATTTCCTCTTACCTTTAACGTGCCAGTACCGAGTTTTACCGAACGGTAAATTGCTTTATCACCATTTGTAACTTCAACCGTAAGCAAATCTTCATCTAAATCTCCCGGATAGAAATTAACTTTATAATCCCTGTACTGGTCTGTTGCACTTTCTGGGAACTGAGACTCAACCATAACTGTTCCGTCATCGGCTGTAAACTGCATACGTGCAGGAACAGTTGCTGTTGTACCGTCAATTTTGCTTGGCATAATCTTATAAATATAAATTCTTCTGCCGTTATGAGTCAATGTGCTGTTGCTTTCATCACCATAAAGTTCAAAGCTCCAGCTTCTTGTTGTTCCTTCAGAATTGTTATATTTTAAAGTTATATGTTTGCTCAAATCATCAGGAGTATCAATTTCACTTCCGAGAAAATCGTTTATATCATCGGGAAATGTAACAAAGCAGCCCATCTGAGGAAGGTCATTTACCACAAAATCTCCGTTTGAACCTATTACGCCTTTATAGCCGTTTCCTCCTACATAAACGGTCATATCCATTGGTGTTATGGTAACAATCTTGGATTCGTCGGCTTTCCACTGGGCATAAACCGTCATGCTCTTTGTTACTTCTGTGTTGGCTTTAAAAGCTGTGCCTGTGCCGTCAGGCTTTGTGTTCCAGCCGTTAAATACAAAGTTTTCCCTTGTAGGGTTTACAGTTGGAAGTGCAAATTTATAGCTTGCGTCTTCTGCTGTTTTTTCCTGTGACGATATACGAGGAGACGCCTCTGTGTCTCCGCCGTTTTTGTCGAATATAACGGAAATTCCCGTTGCTACCTGCCACATATCATAACCAGTTTTATTTTCAGTATCAGCATCAATAAGTTTTTTAAAGTACATATCGGCTTTTGCAGCATTTTCATTTGAAAGAACAAATACATCTTTGCTTTCTGTTTTTGCATTTACATAGTTTTGCCCAAGCTTAGGCATACCTTCTTTTTCAAAATCACCATCAGCCATAAGTTTTACATATGTAGTGCCATCAGCTTTTCCTATAATTTCAAAAGGAATAGCCTTTTCGGGATAATTATCAATACCTTCAAATACAGGGAGTGTAAGTCTGTTTTCTGTTCCTTTGTAGTTGCCTTTTACAGAGATAGGCTGTATGACTATCCAGTTTCCTCCTTGTATATCTACAGCACCATAAATAGGGTTAGTATATGAATTTTTATTAAATACATATATGTCATCTTTGCTGTTGACCATTGTTTTTGTATGGTTACCGCTCTTTTCACCATATCCCAAAGCAACATAACTGTTAAATGTGAGTTTGGAATTTTCCGTGTTTGTTTCTTTGGTAACATATGCATATCCGTTACTTATCCATTTACCGTTGTTCATGTTAAGATTTCCAAGCATATAAGCCTGTTTATTTATTGTAAGAGTCGAATTTTCATTAATATTAACATCATATATGCCTGATGAGAAACCATTTTTATCTGTATTTCCTAATGTTATATTTGAATTTCCGGTTACATTTGTTTTTGTAAAATATGCAATATAAGGAACTGATGTTGTTGCTTCATTAAACGTCAACACAGATTTATCATCTGTATCTGTACTTTTATTTCCTCTAATACCCCACTTGGAATTTAAAAATTTAGGCTTGCCTGTTACATTGACAGAAATTTTTCCGTCTATTTCTCCGTCACCGTCTATTACATAAAACTTTCCGCCGTCAAGATTTACCGTCACATCTCCGCTTACATGGCTTTCTTGGTCATAAACAGGAGCTACATAACCGTCATCACCTTCATAATGTCCGTCATCATAAACATAGCCTAAAATTTCTGCATCTTTCATGTTTATAGTAACATTTTCTGCCGTTGAATATTCCAATCCTTCTATAAAAGCAACCTGTGAACCATAAACATTTATTGTTATGTTACCGCCTACATTGCCATAGTAAGCACCTCTTATGCCCGGATTATCCCAATCATCGCTTGAATCCAGAACATCAGTTTTGCAGAAGAAGTTTCCGTATGTAGTAATATTTACATCACCGCCTACCTGAAAACGTTCTGAACCAGAAAAATATGACTGTTCACCTACTCCGTAAATATCCCAGTTTCCAACAGACTTTGCAACAAATTCGGTATCTTCGTAATTTCTGTCACCGACAATAATATTTACGCTGCCACCTATATCAGAATATTCACGCTCGCCTCTCTGAGCTTCAATGCCTTTAACGTATCCTGATTTTACGGTTATATTAAGATCTCCGTCAATTTTATTTGAATATGTTCCAGAGATATTAACAATGTCACCAAGAACTCCGCTTTTTGCTTCTTCGACGGTTGTCGGTCTGTCAAAAACAATATTTACATCTCCGCCAACATATCCGTTTGTACCGGAAGTGTTTGCTCCTGTCATAAGGTGTTTTATTATTGCGGTTCCACCAACTTCAAGATATACATCACCTTCTACAGAACCACCATCGCCACCACCGACTAATGAAAAATCACCTCCTCCTACTGTTCCGCCTTTAACAACTACATATGTGCTGTCTACGTTTGCGTTTTTACTGCCACCATATATTGCTCTTAAATTCATATCAATATTTTCTGTAAAAATCGCATGATGTCCGTTAGCATAAACCGTACCGTATGTAATTGAGATATTATCAAATGTTGTATCACCAACAAGATTACAAACACTGCCTATTGTCAGTTTATACTTGTTGTCATCTTTGCTTTTTACAGTAATTTGTTTTCCGGCAACACCAAATTCGCTTTTATAATCAGTGTCAACTGTTACATCATTTTTCAAAACAATTACCGCTTCATTTTCTTCACTTGAGGCAATCTGTGCAAAAGCATTGCTAAGTTCTTCTCCTGAAGAAACTTCATAGCTGTTTTCGCTTTGTGCAACTTCCTGCCCTCCGTTTTCATCTGCCTGTGTTGCCGTAAAACCTTCGTCCAAACCGGAACCATTCTCTGTAGGCTGTTCTTCAATATTTTCTTCCGAGTCTATTAAAAATGAACTGTCCATATCTTCGTCATATAACACATTTTCATCTTCAACAGAACTGTCACCGGAATTGTTTTTAGAACCGTCTTCTGAATTTTCACCAGAAACTTCATCAGAGGTTGTTTCGGAGTTTGCTGACTGTACCTCTTCCGTTACAACAGTTTCATCGTCTGCCGCAAACGCTGAATACGGTGCTATGGTGAGCATCATAACAGCCGCCATCATAACGGATAACAACCTTTTCTTCATATTTTTCACTCCTTACGCACTGATTAAAACGCAAACTTTTTCGCTAAATAAAATTTATTTTATTACCCCCCCCACAAAAAAATGACCCTTCACGGCCCAAAAGCACAGCTAAAAGTCATTAATCTAAATTTTCTATATTTAAGATTTCGTTTTTCAGTAAATTAACTTTATTTACTGAAAGTTTTATCAGTACAATGTGTATAATAACAGGTTTTTAAAGTAAATACAAGTATGTTTATAAATTAAGTATTATTTACTATGATTTTATTAGAAAAAGCCGTTGAAATTAAATCAACGGCATAAATTTTACTTCTCACTTTTATTTTTTAACCAGTCATCTATTCCTTTAAACTTTTCATTCCATATAAGCCTATGAACTTTAAATCCAAACTCATTTGCAAGCTTAATCATATTGCCACAACTTTTTTCAACATATTCATTTGTAAATTTGTCCATATCATAAGCTTCTACTATATCTGTAGCTCTCATTTCTTTAAGTTGCTTAAATTTTGGTCTGAGAGATTCATATTGTCCTGCCCCTGCAACCGCTAAAAACGTTTTGCCGGAAAATTTATGAGCTATGCTTCGCCAATAGTACCTATCATTGTAATTAATACATCTCCTATTTGAATTTTTCTATTAGAAGATATAACAGCATAATCTTTTTCAGATATATAATTGATATTCGTAAAATCTATTTTACCATTTCTTATGTTTTTTGATGTAATGTATGGTATGCCATATTCAATATAATTTGGTGTTGCAGGCATTAACCAGAAACTATCTATTTTTATATCATTAATAGTTAATTTATACACCCCATTTGGACAAAGTTCCTTTATCAGTTCATCTAATCTGCTCATTCTCCTACCTCGATTTCTGCGATAATCTTATCAATCTCATCACGAAGCACCTGTTCACGAGCCACAATTTCCTTAATCTCTGCATTAAGTTTCACAATATCAATTTTTTCTCTTTTGTCCTCCGCCTCAACATATGTTGATACAGACAGGTTATAATCGTTTTCCGAAATTTCTTCGTAAGAAGCAAGGTGCGAAAAATGCTTTATTTCTTCTCTGTTTGCAAACACATTTACAATACGGTCAATATTATCCGTTGTCAGCTTATTGTTGTTTGTAATTTTTACACATTAGCCTGTTGCATCAATAAAAAGTGTCTTGTTGTCTGTCTTATTTTTCTTCATTACCATAATACAGGTTGCAATGGAAGTTCCGAAGAATAAATTACTCGGAAGCTGAATAACACAGTCAACATAGTTGTTGTCTACAAGATATTTACGAATTTTCTGCTCTGCACCGCCACGATACATAATTCCGGGAAAGCATACAATAGCCGCCGTGCCGTTTGACGCAAGCCATGAAAGGCTGTGCATAATAAACGCCATATCAGCCTTGCTCTTTGGTGCAAGAACTCCGGCAGGAGAAAAACGAGGGTCGTTTATAAGCAAAGGATTTTCATCGCCTGCCCATTTAATTGAATACGGCGGATTGGACACAATAAGTTCAAAAGGCTCATCGTCCCAATGCTGAGGACTAATAAGCGTATCTTCACAGGCAATATTAAATTTGTCAAACCCAACATCATGCAAAAACATATTTATACGACAAAGGTTATATGTTGTAATATTTATTTCCTGTCCGTAAAATCCATTTCTTATGGCGTCTTTGCCAAGGACTTTTTCGGCTTTCAAAAGCAGAGAACCGCTTCCATAGGCAGGGTCGGTTGCCCTTACAAAATTGATACAATCACACGATTGCCCCTTTTGTACTCGTGAACGATGAACACTGTGTG
>CAKQPE010000102.1 GCA_934256695.1 uncultured Eubacteriales bacterium | reverse complement strand
TCTTCACTGTACATAAGAGAAGCCGCACTTATTTCGTTTGGAAGGTCAACACCTGTATTTTCGCCTACACCGTAATTTTTCTGATATTTATAAAAAAGAGGTACTCCCATCTTTGCCGCAATATCCATCATGCCTACGTTGCAGGACTGTGCTATTACTCCCTCTACGGAAAGAGCACCATGTCCGCTTCTTAAATGGCAGGCAATGCTTCTGTCGGCAACAACCTTTTTTCCGCCGCAATAGAAAGAATCCGTATTTTTAATTACTCCTTCTTCTATTGCCGCTGCGGCAATACACGGTTTAAATATAGAACCGGGCTCATATGTACTGGATATTGTAAAGTTTTTCCATGTATTTGCAAGTATTGTGTTTCGTTCTTCTGTAGACATACCGTTCCACTGGCTTTCTTCATACCCTACAGGGGCAGCCATAGGATTATTCGGATCAAACTGAAGTCCGTTTGCCATTGCAAGTATCTCACCTGTCTGCGGATTCATTACAACAGCCGCAGCATTTTCCGGATTATACTCAGCCATAGCCTGTTTTACGGCAGCTTCGGCATAGCTTTGTATGCTGTAGTCAAGAGTAGTTACTATTGTGTTTCCGTCCTGTGCCGCAACCTCCTGTTGAACAGCACCGTTTTTCCCGTCATATACAATAAACGACCTTCCGGGAACACCGCTCATCTCCTCATCATATTCCTTTTCAAGACCATAGTTTGTGTCTCCCGTAAAACCTATCACCTGTGCCGCCATAGTTCCCGCAGGATACTTACGCTTTGTATCGTTTTCAAATACAACGCCTTTAACACCCAATGATTCAAGTTTTTCTTTTATCTCCGGCTCCTGTTTTTTGGCAAGAACTTTCCAGCTTGTGTCCAGAGCCGGCTTTCCGGTTGTTGGATCAACTACAAGGTAGCTTTTAAGCTCATTTGCATCAAGCCCAAGTGTCTCACTTAATGCATTTATCGTTTTTTCCTGTTCCTCAGCCTTATACTCACAAAGCACACGTACATCAAGAATTACGTTATATACCCTTGTGCTTACGGCAAGCGGCTGATTATTTCTGTCCACTATAGAGCCTCTGTTGGGCGATATTATGGAATCATATCTGTTTACCTGCTGTTCCTTTGCGGCTGTTTCGTATTCAGCCCCGTGAACAATCTTCAAATATCCGACCCTTACCGCCATTGAAGCCAAACCTATAGTAAAAACAAAAAGGATAAAAAGAAGTTTTCCTTTTATCCCCTTTTTATTAGCCATATAATCATTCCCTTTTGCTTAACTGCTTAATTATCAGCCAAATTTTATTTTTTGAGCAGTACATCTTTGAGAGTTGAAAAAGCTGTCTTTAAACCGAAACTGCTCTCTGCCTTTTTCTCCTGTGCCGAATACTGAACCGTATAACTCTGCTTAGGCACATCAATATAAACTATCTGATACGGCTGTGGTTCTGTCATTGACAGCCTTGTTTTGGCTTCTTTTTCTATGTATGCCAAATCAGTATTATCTGTTATTTCTGACTGTAGATTAAGATTTTCGTTTTTAAGCTGACTTAATTCATCTCTCAGCTTGTTGTTTTCCACTCTCTGCCTGTCAACCTCTGCATTTGTAACCATTGTAACAATGCAGCCTGCAAAAACCGCAAATATTGCAGCCGTAAATTTTATCCTGTGTATAAATCCTTTTCGCTTTATAATTTCGTTTTCACGTTCCTCTTTCTTTTGGGCTTCACGCCTCATTCTTTCAATATCATCTTCAAAAATACCTGTGTCGTAATCATAGGCATTGCTTGAAGTGTTGTATCTCGATGAAGTATATGCCCTGCTGTATCTTTTGGCCATTCACCTATCCCCAATCCCCAAATTTTATTTTCTTTCAAGTATTCTTAATTTTGCACTTCTCGACCTATGATTAACCTCTAATTCTTCTTCCGACGGAAGAATCGGTTTTCGTGTTATTATTTTCGCCTTAGGCTTTTTGCCGCATACACATATAGGAAATTCCGGCGGACAGGTACATGGATTTTCCTGTTTTCTGAATGCATTTTTAACTATCCTGTCCTCAAGTGAGTGGAAAGTTATAACGCACAGCCTTCCGCCCGGATTAAGCAAATCCGTCATATCATCTATTGTTTTTTCAAGTATTTCAAGCTCACGGTTTACCTCTATCCTTATTGCCTGAAATGTTCTCTTTGCCGGATGCGGTCCGTCTTTTCTCGCACCTTTGGGAATTGCCTTTTTAATTACCTCAACCAGTTCAAAAGTAGTTTCTATAGGCTTTTTTTCTCTTTCGGCAACTATAAACTGTGCAATTCTCTTTGCCCATCTTTCTTCACCGTAGCCGAAAATAACATTATTAAGAGCTTCCTCAGAATAATTGTTTACAACATCGTATGCAGAAAGCTCGTTTTCACTGTTCATTCTCATATCAAGAGGTGCGTCCTGCATATATGAAAAGCCTCTTTCCGCTTCATCAAGCTGAAAAGACGAAACACCTATATCTATAAGAAATCCATCTGCCTTTTCTATTCCCAAATCATTTAAAACCTGTCGTACGTTTTCAAAATTACTGTGAACATATGTAACTTTATCGCTGTAGTCTTTCAGTCTTTCTCCGGCAGCCTTTAAAGCATCTGTATCCTGGTCTATGCCTATAAGCCTTCCGCCTTCGCCAAGTCTTTTAACTATCTCAAGAGAGTGTCCTCCGCCGCCGAGAGTGCCGTCTACATATATTCCGTTTTCTTTTATTTTAAGCCCCTCTATACACTCGTTAAGCAGCACCGATACGTGATGAAATTCCATTAAAACACACCCTCATATTTTTATATTCCAAGGTCAGCCATTTTATCAGACAGTGAACTGTCAACAAAATTTTCACCACTGTTATAACTGTCCCATTCTTCCTTTGCCCAAATTTCCGCTCTGTCCACAACACCTATGGAAACAATCTGCTTTTCTATTTTTGCATACTGTTTCAGATTGGAAGGAATAAGTACCCTTCCCTGACTGTCAGCACTGCACAAAACGGCACCGGAAGTAAAAAATCTCGCAAAGCGTCTTACATCACTGTCTGTAACCGGCAATGACTTTAATTTTTCAATCAAACAATTCCATCTTTCAATAGGATAAACAAATAAACAGTTGTCAATTCCCTTTGTAATGACAAACTCATTGCCAAGGGATTCTCTCAGCTTAGACGGCACGATTATCCTGCCTTTGGCATCTATATTATGCTGATATTCACCTATTAGCATTACAAATCACCACCGTTTAAACACTGCTTATCCACCTCATGCCACTTTGCTCCACTTTTATCCACATTGTAATATAAATACAGTAAAAATACAAGCACCTGTCCACAATTTAGGAACTTTTTTTGACGCTTGACCACTGTTTTTTTGCCTTTTGCACAGTACAAAAATATTATCCGACAAAAAAATGTAAAGACCTTGGGGCGTTGCCCCAATACCCTACAAGCCTTTGAAAAGGCTTGACCTAAACTTTTAGTAAAATACCGTGACAAAGTCACGGTATTTTGGGACTAAGTATAAAATTGCCAATAATAGCCGTCCTTGAAAGGGAAGGTGGCAAGCGTAGCTTGACGGAAGGGTTTTAAAGCCTTCTCCGTGGGGAGAAGGTGCTGAGCGTAGCGAAGCGGATGAGGGGTTTTTACGTTATTTTTCCCATCATCTGTCACTTACGTAACATCTTCTCAACCTAGTGGAAGACTAACCCTTCCGTCACTTCGTGACACCTTCCCTTTCATGGACGGCAAAAAGCACTGCAAAAGAGATTTTATTCGACAAAACTTTAGAAAATCAAAATCTTAATAACATAACTTATAATTTTCTCTCAAAAATGCAATGAAATTGCATTTTACCAAAAGTTTTACTCGATTTTTTCCAAAAAATCGCAGGGTGTGGGACAGAGTCCCACGGTCTTAGTCTTTGATAAATTTTTATTTTTGGTTCTGCTGCTGAATTTTTTCGTTTAAATCCTCAAGGTATTCCCAGCGAGACATCTTTTCCTCCAGCTGCTTTTCCGCTTCTTCCTTTTCTTTCGATAAATCTCCGAGCTTAACAAAGTCCGTTGAATTTTTGACCATTTCGCCTTCAAGAAACTCTATCTTTTCTTCAAGCTTTGCTATATCTTCCTCTATTGTCTCGTACTCCTTCTGTTCCTTGTAGCTGAATTTTAATTTCTGCTCATGGCTTGACCTGTAGTCGGCTTTCTTCTGTATAACCTTTGGAATTTCTTCTTCATCAATATGCTTTATGGAATAATCTGTATATCCGCCTTCATACTGCTTTATAACACCGTTTTTCTCAAAGGCAAATATTCTTCCTACTATCCTGTCAAGGAAATATCTGTCATGGGATACTGTTATAACAACACCTTCAAATGAGTCCAAAAACTCCTCCAGTATTGTCATTGTAGCTATATCAAGGTCGTTTGTAGGCTCGTCCAGTATAAGTACGTTTGGTTCTTCCATAAGTACTCTCAGCAGGTTCAAACGGCGTTTTTCACCGCCGGAAAGACGTTTTATCTGTGTATATTGCAAATATGGCGGAAAGAGGAATTTTTCAAGCATCTGGCTTGCTGAGGCTGTTCCCTCCGGTGTCTTTACATACTCGGCAGTGTCACGGATATAATCTATAACCTTCTTTTCGGGATCCATATAAGAAATTCTTCCCGTATTCTCTGTTTCAATCTCCTGTGTGTAGTAGCCTATTTTTACTGTCTGACCTATTGTTACCTTTCCGCTGTCCGGCTGTTCAAGACCGGCTATTATCTTCATCAAAGTCGTTTTTCCGCAGCCGTTTTTGCCTATAAAACCTATTCTGTCACCTTTTAAGAATATATAAGAAAAATCACTGAAAAGCTGTTTTTCACCATATGATTTTGATACGTTTTCAAGCTCTATTATGGTTTTTCCCAGACGTGATGCAACAGAACCGATTTTTACCGTCTCATCGGTTTTAAAGTCCTTTTGGTTTTTCATTTCTTCGTATCGTTCTATACGTGCCTTCTGCTTTGTGGAGCGTGCCAAAGCCCCTCTCTGTATCCATTTAAGCTCTGTACGAAGTATTGATTTACGTTTTCTGTCGCTTGCCATTGCCATTTCTTCTCTTTCGGCTTTAAGTGCAAGAAATCCGGAATAGTTTGTATCATATCTATATAACTTTCCTTTATCTATTTCTACTATACGGTTTGTAACACTGTCCAGAAAATATCTGTCATGGGTTACCATTACCAAAGCACCTTTAAATGCCTTCAGGTATTCCTCAAGGTACTCTGCCATTTCGCTGTCCAAATGGTTTGTAGGCTCGTCCAGCACAAGTATATCCGCCGGCGAAACAAGAACCGAAATAAGTGAAACCCTCTTTTTCTGTCCTCCGGAAAGCTCCGAAAGCTTTTGGTTAAAGTCCGTAAGACCGAACTTTGTAAGAAGGCTTTTAGCCTGTGTCTCTATATCCCAAGCATGATTTTTTTCCGTATTGTTTTTCAATACGTGTTCGATAACCGTTTCATCCTCAGAAAAAATAGGGTGCTGAGACAAAAAGCTTATTACCGTTCCGTTGGCTTTTGTCACCGTTCCCTGCTGAGGTTCTTCCACACCTGCTATAATTTTAAGCAACGTGCTTTTTCCCGTTCCGTTAATACCTATAATTCCTATCTTATCATTTTCCTGAATAAAAAAAGAGGTGTCATCAAGAAGCACTTTATCAGTAAATGAATGAGATATGTTTTCTGCCGATAATATATTCAATCTCTATTCTCCGTTCTTTTATAAAAATATGTTTTTATAAATTTTATTATCCCGAAAAACAAAAGTCAATACCTGTAAAACTCACCGTATCCTCAGTTTTGTTATTGTTGCTTTTGCAACATTATTTTTTTGTTTTTTATTGTATAATAAAACTGCAATAAAGAAAAACTATACTTTAAGATATATTTGAAAATACGAAAGGAGAAATCACATATGTCAATATTAGAAATTACTTCCGAAAATACAGATACATTTGAAAATATTATAAAAGGAACTAAGCCTGTTGTAGCTGAGTTTTCCGCTCCGTGGTGCGTATACTGCCGCAGACTTGAGCCTGCTTTGGAACGTACAGCAGAAAAAATGCAGAATATCGACTTTGTCCATATAAATATAGACGAGCTTCCAAATATTGCACAGAAATATAAAATCCACTCCATACCTGCACTTATACTGTTTAAAGACAACACACACGGTGATACGCTTATCGGTCCTCCGTCACAAGATGCGGTAGAAGAATGGATTAACAAACAGCTTTAATATAAAAGGAGGCTCTGCCTATGGAAAATAAAATATATTCAACAGCCATTATCGGCGGAGGCCCTGCCGGATATTCAGCGGCTCTGTTTTGTGCAAGAGCCGGCTTAGATACAGTTGTATTGGAAAAACTCTCTGCCGGAGGACAAATGGCAGAAACAGGAAAAATAGAAAACTATCCCGGCTTTGATGATGGTATAGACGGCTTTGAGCTTGGAATGAAAATGGAAAAATCCGCTTTAAAATTCGGCGCCGAAAGCAAATACTGCCGTGTAATTTCCGCCGATTTAAAATCAAATCCAAAAGTAATAAAAACAACAGACGGCGATATTCTTTCACACTCTGTTATAATAGCCACAGGTGCTTTTCCCCGAAAACTTGCCATTAAAGACGAAGAAAAACTTATAGGCAAAGGTGTTGCTTACTGTGCATATTGTGACGGAATGATGTATAAAGGAAAAACTGTTGCCGTTATTGGCGGCGGAGATTCAGCGGCAGAAGATGCCCTTTATCTTTCTTCCATATGCCGCAAAGTTTACCTTATTCATAGGAGAGATAAACTTCGTGCTTCCGAAAGTTATATAAAAGCACTTGAAAAACATAATAATATTGAGCTTATATTAAATGCCGAACCTTTGGAATTTATACATGGCGATACACTTACAGGCATACGGCTTGGCAATAAAGCCGACAACCATATTTTTGATTTAGACTGCAATGCTGTATTTGTTGCCATAGGCAGAGTACCCGAAAGCGAAATATTCAAAGACCAGTTGGAAACAGACAAATACGGATATATAAAAGCCGGTGAGGACTGTGCAACAAACATAGTCGGGGTTTTTGCCGCAGGAGATATACGTAAAAAAGCTTTACGGCAGGTGGTTACCGCTGTAGCAGACGGAGCTAATGCCGCCAAATCTGCCAAAGATTATATAGATATTTAAAACAGTAAACCTTCATCGGATACCATGCTATCTTTTTAAAACTAAATATAAATTTATCGGACTAAGACCTTGGGGTTTCACCCCAAACCCTGAAAATTTTTTGAAAAAAATTTAGTAAAACTTTTGGTAAAATGCAATTTCATTGCATTTTTTGTAAATCCATTAACGGAAATTTTATAATTAAAACCCAAATACCGTGACTTTGTCACGGTATTTTACTAAAAGTTTAGGTCAAGCCTTTTCAAAGGCTTGCAGGGTGTGGGACA
>CAKQPE010000101.1 GCA_934256695.1 uncultured Eubacteriales bacterium | reverse complement strand
CGCAAATGGATTTACAAAAAATGCAATGAAATTGCATTTTATCAAAAGTTTTACTAAATTTTTTTCAAAAAATTTTCAGGGTTTGGGGTGAAACCCCAAGGTCTTTCAGTCCGATAAATTTATATTTACGTATTTTAAACATTATTCACACACAAAAAGCCCCTAAAACAAAAATGTTTTAAAGGCTTTTTCATTAAAAGTTAATATGATTTAAATTATAAGTTGTTTAAAGCTGCAAGTACCTGTGGTATAAGCTGTTTCTTTCTTGAAACCATACCAGGTGCAAATACTGTCTCGCCGTCTTCTGATACAGCATTTGTAGCTGCCTGAATAACTTCTTTCGCTCTTGCACCCTTGAAAAGAAGTATTGTTGACTCATCAATAATGTTTGTAAGCATGAATATAAGCATATCCACACCGCCTTTGGCAAGAAGTTCTTCCATAAATCCGCTTATTTCAGGCTTAATGCTTTCAAGGTCACTGCTGTTCATTGATGTAATCTGTCCTACGCCAAAATCAACGCCTGCCGCATTAAACTTTTTAAAGTCTGAGTAGAATATTTCTTCCGGTGTCTTGGAAGCAAGGTCACTTGCTGCCTTGAACATTTCCTCTGCGTGTTCTTCTACTTTAATTCCCGCTATTTCAGCAAGCTTTAATGCTGCTTCTTTGTCAACAGGTGTGCAAGTAGGTGAACGGAACATAAGTGTATCGGAAATAATAGCCGAGCATAAAAGGCCTGCTATTGAAGGCTCTACCTCAACGCCGTTTTCGTTATACATCTGATAGATGATTGTTGCTGTACAGCCTACAGGCTGGTTTCTGAAGAATACAGGGTTTACTGTTTCGATATTGCCGAGACGGTGGTGGTCAACTATTTCCGTAATTTCAGCAAAGTCAAGACCGTTTACAGCCTGATTTCTTTCGTTATGGTCAACAAGTATAAGTTTCTTCTTGTCTGTATCAAGGAATGATCTCTTTGAAATCTGTCCCATATATTTTCCGTTTTCATCTATAACAGGGAAATATCTGTGTCTGTTTTTAGCCATTGTTTCTTTTACGTCATTTGTAAAATCATCAATGCTGAATGTAAGAATATCTTTTGTTGACATAAAGTATTTAACAGGCATACTCTGGTCAATAAGTCTTGCTATTGTAAATGAATCATAAGGACAAGTAATTATTATACAGCCCTTTTCTTCCGCACGTCTCTTAATAATAGGAGAAACTGTGCTGTTTGAGCCGAGAACAATACATCTTACACCCTTTTCTATTGCAAAATACTGTGACTCAAATCTGTTGCCGAGAATAACAAGGTCGCCTTCGGAAAGGTATTCTTCCATCATATCAGGTGTATTTGCACCGATAAATATTTTACCGCTGCTGAAATTTCCGCTTACATCGCCTGCTACAACTTTACCATCAAGAGTATCAACAATATTTTTGAAAGAAGTATTTGCCTTAGAAACTATTGTATTGTCATAAACGTCCATATCTGATGAAGCAATATCACCGATAGATATTATACCTTCGATATATCCGTCATTGTTTGTAACCGCAAGTGTAACAGCTTCTTCTTTTTTCATTTTAAGGTATGCTTCTTTAATAGAAATTTCGCCGCTTACACCGCCTACTTCTTTAAGCTCAATATCACATACTCTTGTTCTTACGTCCTCAATATACTCAGGTGCTTCAACATTAAATCTGTTAAGAACATATTCTGTTTCCTTATTTACATCTCCGGCTCTCATTGCTTTATAGCCGCCGCCATTAATCTTATTTTTAAGATTAGCATATGCAAGAGCCGAGCATATAGAGTCAGTGTCGGGACTCTTATGACCGATTACTATAACGTCATCTATTTTCTTCAATTAGAAAACCCCTTTTCACATAGAATTTGATAATGCTATTTTAAAACAAAATATTCCAAAAGTCTATAAAAAAGTTTATAAAAACCATGGCTTCGCCTATACCCATAAACTTTTATCAAAATATAATCCTTTAATTTTAACAAAAGTCCATGACAAAAATGTCATGGACTTTATTAAAAGTTTTACTGTTTTTATTCGTTATCTACCTTTGCCATATGTGCAATTAAATCTACTACTTTATTGCTGTAGCCCCATTCATTATCATACCAGCTTATAAGCTTAACAAAATTGTCACTAAGCTGGATACCTGCATCTGCATCAAAAATAGATGTTCTCGGATCTGTTATAAAGTCACTTGAAACAACAGCGTCCTCTGTATAACCGAGTATTCCCTTCATGCTGCCTTCCGAAGCTTTCTTAACAGCTGTCTTAATTTCTTCATAAGTAGCTGCTTTTTCAAGTCTGCAAGTAAGGTCAACTACAGATACATCAAGTGTAGGCACTCTGAAAGCCATACCTGTAAGTTTTCCGTCAAGCTCAGGAATAACTTTTCCAACAGCTTTTGCCGCACCTGTTGAAGAAGGAATAATATTTCCGGCAGCGGCACGTCCGCCTCTCCAGTCCTTCTTTGAAGGGCCGTCAACTGTTTTCTGTGTAGCTGTTGTTGAATGTACTGTTGTCATAAGACCTTCAACTATACCGAAATTATCGTTAATAACCTTTGCCAAAGGTGCAAGGCAGTTTGTTGTGCATGATGCATTTGACACAACATTCATATCAGATGTGTATTTATCATTGTTTACACCCATTACAAACATAGGTGCATCTTTTGACGGAGCTGAAATAACAACCTTCTTTGCACCGCCGTTAAAATGAGCAGAAGCCTTATCAAGTGTTGTAAAAGCACCTGTAGCCTCTACAATATATTCTGCATCGGCACTTTTCCAGTTTATGTTTGAAGGATCCATTTCCGCAAAAACAGTAATCTCTTTGCCGTTTACAACAAGCTTTCCGTTTTCTGTTTTAACATCACCTTTAAACACACCGTGTATTGTATCGTATTTGAGCATATACTCCATGTACTCAAGATCAACAAACGGGTCGTTTACAGCAACAACCTGAATATCCTCTCTTTCCACAGTGGCTCTTAATACGAGTCTTCCAATACGTCCAAAACCATTTATACCAACTTTAACCATAAAACCTTAATCCTCCTGCTTTGTATTACTTATTTGTATTACTGACGTAGGATTATTTTAAACCATAAACACACTTATTTATTCATAAAACCATACAAAATTTTATCAGTTATCTCCTTTAACAAGTCCTACTATAGAAAATGCAAGCAGTACAGCAGAAACCGCAAGTGAAACACAGCTTAAAATCAAAGTAATAACCTTCATGTATAAACCTCCTGTTTACCTGACTGATAATTTATTAATATACTTATTTTCTAAAATTATTCTCTGTCAATTATTTAAAATAATCAACGCCTGATTTAAATATCTTCTGGTCATGCTCTCCAACAGCATTCTTATAAAGTCCGTTTCCGATACGTTCGGAATGGCCCATTTTGCCAAGTACACGTCCGTCAGGACTTGTTATACCTTCAATAGCCATCATTGAACCGTTTGGATTGAACCTTATATCATATGTTGCATTGCCAGAATTGTCTACATACTGTGTAGCAACCTGTCCGTTAGATATAAGCTCGTCAATCTTTTCCTTAGGTGCTACAAATCTTCCTTCACCGTGGGAAACAGGTATTGTATAAACCTCTCCAGGATTTGTTCCCCAAAGCCATGGAGAACGGTTTGAAACTATCTTTGTATCAACAAGGCATGAAACGTGTCTGCCTATATTGTTGAATGTAAGTGTCGGGCTCTGTGCGTCAAGGTCTCTTATCTCACCGTAAGGCACAAGACCAAGCTTGATAAGTGCCTGGAAACCGTTGCAGATACCGAGCATAAGACCGTCTCTGTTTTTAAGAAGGTCTGTTACAGCTTCTTTTACGGCAGGGTTTCTGAATACAGCAGCTATAAACTTGCCTGAACCGTCAGGTTCGTCACCGGCACTGAAACCGCCAGGAATCATTATTATCTGTGAGTTTTTGATTTCCTGAACCATTTTTTCTATTGATGTTTCAAGCATAGGTACAGTCATGTTTGCTATAACCTGTGTTGTTACGTCTGCACCGGCTTTTTCAAAGGCTCTTGCCGTATCATATTCGCAGTTTGTACCTGGGAATACAGGAATAAATACCTTTGGTCTTGCAATGCTTACAGAAGGCTTGTCTGCCCTTCTGAATTCATAAGACTTAATGTCAATCTTTCCGCCTGCCATTTCGGCTGTCTTTGTAGGGAATACGCTTTCAAGCGGAGCCTGCCATGTTTTAACCATTTCGTCAATATCTATTTCTGTATCGCCAATCGAAATAACAGGTTCTTCTGTTGTTTCACCAAGTATTATTGCGTCAAGACCCATAAAATCTATAACCTTTGTGTTGGCAAGCTCAAGTACAAATGAGCCGTACTCAGGCTTAAACAATGTTTCCGGCTTTATTTCGTCATCAAATGCAAAACCGATATTGTTACCGAAAGACATCTTGCTTACGGCCTCGGCAATACCGCCGCCCCTTACTGTGTGGGCAGATACGCAAGTACCTTTTTCTATAAGTCCGTGAACAAAGCTGAACATCTTCTTGAGGTATTCATAATCAGGAAGGCTGTATTTATCCTTCTTCATAGGAAGGTAAACAACTGTGTTTCCTGCCGCTTTAAATTCAGGTGAAATTATGTTTCCTACTTTTGTTACGTCTACGGCAAAAGATACAAGTGTAGGTGGTACATGAATATCCATAAATGTACCGGACATAGAGTCCTTTCCGCCTATAGCCGCAACGCCCATTTCAATCTGAGCCTTAAAAGCACCTATAAGAGCCGCAAAAGGTTTGCCCCACTTAACAGGGTCTGTACCGAGCTTTTCAAAATATTCCTGGAATGTAAGTCTTACATCTTCTGCCTTTCCGCCTGTAGCAACTATTTTTGCAAGTGACTCTATAACTGCATAAACAGCACCGTGGAAAGGTGACCATGAAGAAATTTCAGGGTTAAAGCCGTAAGACATAAGTGTTGCCGTTGTTGTTTCACCTTTAAGGAGAGGCACTTTGGCAGCCATAGCCTCAGGTGGTGTAAGCTGTTTCTTTCCGCCGAAAGGCATAAGAATTGTTGAAGCACCGATTGTTGAGTCAAATCTTTCAACAAGTCCCTTCTGGCTTGCAACATTAAGGTTTGAAAGATTTTCAAGCCAAGCTGCTTTTACATCTTCTTCAATCTTCTTTTCGTCTACACATGTCTTATCGAAATAAGATTTGTTTTCAGGCATTTTTACTTCGATAGTTGTTCTCTGTTTAACACCGTTTGTATCAAGGAAATCTCTTGAAACATCAACAACGGCTTTTCCTCTCCAGTTAAGAACAAGTCGTCTGTTGTCCGTAACTACGGCAACAGCTGTTGCTTCAAGGTTTTCTTCTTCGGCAAACTTAATAAACTTATCTTTATTTTCCGCTGCTATAACAACAGCCATTCTTTCCTGTGATTCGGAAATAGCAAGTTCTGTTCCGTCAAGACCTTCGTATTTTTTAGGTACAAGGTCAAGATTGATATTAAGTCCGTCTGCAAGCTCACCTATGGCAACAGATACACCGCCTGCACCGAAGTCGTTGCAACGTTTAATCATTCTGCTGACTTCAGGGTTTCTGAAAAGTCTCTGAAGCTTTCTTTCTGTAGGTGCATTACCTTTCTGAACCTCTGCACCGCAAGTCTCTATGGACTCAACAGTATGTTCCTTTGAAGAACCTGTAGCACCGCCACATCCGTCACGGCCTGTTCTTCCGCCTGTAAGTATAATTACATCTCCGGCAGCAGGAACTTCTCTTATTACGTTTTCTTTCTTTGCGGCAGCTATAACCGCACCGATTTCCATACGTTTGGCAACATAATCCGGGTGATAGATTTCAACAACCTGTCCTGTTGAAAGACCTATCTGGTTACCGTATGAGCTGTAGCCTCTTGCAGCCTCGGTAACTATCTTTCTCTGCGGAAGCTTGCCTTTTATTGTATCTTTAACACTTACACGAGGGTCAGCCGCACCTGTTACTCTCATTGCCTGATAAACATAAGCTCTGCCTGAAAGCGGGTCTCTTATGGCACCGCCGAGACAAGTAGCTGCACCACCGAAAGGTTCTATTTCCGTAGGGTGGTTATGTGTCTCATTCTTAAACATAATGAGCCATTCTTCGTCTACACCGTCAACATCAACAGGAACAACTATTGAGCAGGCATTTATTTCCTCGCTCTGGTCCATGTTGTCAAGTATTCCTCTCTGTCTGAGAAGCTTCATGCCTAAAACGGCAATATCCATAAGACATTCGTCTTTGTCTGTTCTGTCTTTATAAACTTCTTTTCTTGCGTCAATATATGCCTGATAAGCCTCTTTGATAGGTGCGGCATATGTTCCGTCGGCAATATCTACGTTTTCAATCTTTGTCTGGAAAGTAGTGTGTCTGCAATGATCAGACCAGTAAGTATCTATAACCCTGATTTCTGTCATAGTAGGGTTTCTCTTTTCCACATCACGGAAATATTCACGGCAGAAAAGCATATCCTCAAGGCTCATGGCAGTCTCAAGATTGTTTCTGAGCTCTGCTATCTGCTCATCTGTCATTTCCGTAAAGCCTTCGATAGATTTAACATCTTCAGGATATTCCATTACCATTGCAAGTGTTTCCGGCTTTTCAAGAGAAGCCTCCCTTGAGTCTACAGGGTTGATACAGTATTCTTTGATTTTTTCAAAATCCGCATCTGAAATTTCGCCTTCAAGTACGTATACTTTTGCTACTGAAATTTCCGGTCTTTCTTTCTGAGAAATTATCTGTATACACTGCATTGCGGAATCAGCTCTCTGGTCATACTGGCCAGGAAGAAATTCAACGGCAAAAACTCTGTCTGCACCGAAATCATAGTTTTCTTCATATACCATATCTACTGGAGGTTCTGAGAAAATAGTATTCTTTGCAGCCTCAAAATCATTGTCGGATATTCCTTCAACATCATATCTGTTAAGTACCTTCAGTTTTGAAAGACCACAAATGCCGAGATTAACTCTGATGTCATTTAAAAGACTAACTGCCTCAATGTCACAGCCTTCTTTTTTCTCTACATAAAGACGCTTAATGTTCATAGTTCTTTCCCCTTTATTAAAATATACATAACGATAACTACCCGGTACATAATATACACCGCAGTCAAAATACAGACTTACTACCGCATTGTAACTTTACGCATACTGCAAAAGAGCAGATTTATTGCGTACAACATAAATTAATGCTATTATTTTACCACTTAATACAAAATATGTAAAATCTTTATATCAATTAAAATATCAAAAAAATAAATAAAAATTTTCTTTGCCGAATAGCTTTTGTATAAAATTATACCAAGTACAGAAATATACATTAATTAAATAAATATTTCATTCTCATAACTTAATGTAAAAAATTTACAATATTTTCCTATTATTCAATAAAATATATTTTTAAAAATTATTTCGCATACCAAAATAAATAAAAATTTATCGGACTGATTAAAACCGTGGGACTCTGTCCCACAC
>CAKQPE010000100.1 GCA_934256695.1 uncultured Eubacteriales bacterium | reverse complement strand
TTTTCTGTTACGGCAATAACAATAACCGTCATAAGCTCACATAACTGCAAAAAATATCCTTCCAAATCCCCTGTTATTCCGCCAAACTCCTTATATGCAAAATGTTTATAATACGCAAACACAAGCACCGATACAAATACAGCTGCCACTCCCATAATACTATGAGTAAAATATATCCATACAGAACACAACACAAATACAGTCAGCAAAACACATTTTGTAAACCTGCTGTCTGCCGAATCTGCAAAGGAAAAAATAAGCCCTTCTCTTTTGGCACATTTGAACGAAACTCCTGCCAGACCGCTTAAACATCTGGAAAGTATAAAACACTTTGAAAAAAGTACAATTCCTTCAAAATCAAGGGCATTTACCGCACCGAAATAGAGAACAATATACACGATTACCGATATTACGCTGAAAGCACCTATATGTGGGTCACTTAATATTTTCAGTTTCTTTTCCCTGTCTCCATATGACTTTCTTGCGTCGGAGGTGTCCATAAAACCGTCCATGTGTATTCCACCTGTTACAATAAGTGGAACTGCCGTTATTACAGCAGATATAAAAACAGGATTCATATCAAATCTTTTCATAATTACAAACAAAATACTCTGGACTATTCCCGAGAAAGCACCTATTAAAGGGAAAAAACAGAGAATGTATTTCATGTTTGTTTTGCTGAAATCTATTCTCGGCACAGGTATTCTTGAAAACATGGAAAGAGCCATAAAAAAAGAGTTTAACATTTTTTCTTTCCTTTCTTATAATAAACGGGAACGGAACTTACAACATCTATTACATCG
Organism: uncultured Eubacteriales bacterium; assembly: GCA_934256695.1. GTDB lineage: Bacteria > Bacillota > Clostridia > Lachnospirales > Anaerotignaceae > Neoanaerotignum_A. The sequence goes on along the minus strand of CAKQPE010000100.1, from coordinate 6,745 downwards.
TCTGCTTTTTTTGCAAGGATATAATTAATATCTCCCAGTATTTTAATATATTCCATAGTTTCTTTCGGATATAAAACACCGTTGGAAAAAACATCGTTTGTAACAACAACAAGGTTTTTACTGTTTTGCAAAACAAAATCCACGCCTTTAATTATTTCCTCATAGGCATTTTTTCCGCTTCCGGCAGGCGAAAATATTTCGTTGGCAAGAAGGTTTGACATACATTCCAGAAGAACCGTTCCTTTTTTTCCAAAAACAATTCCCTTTAAATCTGTAAATTTTTCTATTGTCTCAAACCCTTTGCCTTCCCTTAATTTTCTGTGGCGTTTTATTTTTTCCTCCGCAGTTTTTCCGAAAGGTTCCATTGCGGCAATATAATACATGGTTTCGTCATTAAAATCCATGCACATTTTTTCTGCAAATTCACTTTTTCCGCTGGCACTTCCGCCTGATACCAGTATAAACATACTTATCTTTCCTTTTCAAAATCCTTATAGCTTTCCATTTTAAAATCACTGAACGTACTCATTGAGTTATAAACTTCAACAGCTGTTTTAAGTATGGGAATAACAGCTACCGCCCCTGTTCCCTCTCCAAGACACATATTACAGTCTATGTATGTATCTGCACCAAGCTTTTCGTTCAAAATTCTTCCTGCAGGCTCTGCACTTATATGGGAAGCAAAAATGTACTCTCCGCAAGGTGCAATTTCTTTTGCAATTACAGCCGAAAGGGTCGATATTACTCCGTCTGCTATGATAGGAATTTTATATACCGCTCCACCTATGAATATACCTGTCATTGCGGCAATTTCCAATCCTCCGCCGGAAGAAAGAATACCAAGAATATCGTCTTTTTTATATTTCTTTTCTATTCTTTCTATTGTTTTTTCAACAACTTCAGTCTTTCTTTTTATTCCTTCCTTAGAAAGCCCCGCACCTTTGCCCGTGATTTTTTCGGCACTTAAATTCAGTATTATACCGCTTAAAACACTTGTAGGTGTTGTGTTGCCTATTCCCATTTCACCTGTGGCAATTATTTTATACCCTTTTTCTTTAAGTTTCGAAACACATTCTATGCCAACAACAATCGCCTTTTTACATTCTTCTCTTGTCATTGCGTCCTCAAAAAGAATGTCATTTGTGCCTCTTTTTATTTTTCTGTCAGCAACGGCAAAAGGCTTTAATTCTTTGTTTTCGTATTTTTCACAATCAATGCCCACATCAACAGGGAATACATCAACTCCGTTTACCTTGGACATTACAGTAACCGTTGTTTCGGAATTTTGAAAACTGTCCGTAACGATTTTCGTAACAGAGCTGTCAGTCTGGGTAACACCTTCTGCAACAACACCGTGGTCGGCACACATTACCAAAAGTGCTGCCTTTGAAACGTCTATTTTCCCTCTTTCGCCTGTTATTGCCGCAATACGGTTTACAGCCGTTTCCAGTTTGCCAAGGCTTTTTAAAGGCTTTGCTATACTGTCCCATCTTTTCTGTGCCTGTTCCGTTATACTACAGTCCACAGGTTCTATAAGCTTTATGTAATCATTTAAATTCATTTTAAACACCTGTTTTTATACTCTATACATTTTCTCACAAAATTTTCCGTTGCTTTTATATTTGAATACATATAAATATGCGGAAATCCGGCATACATATTTTCGTTATAATGAACACACTGCCATTTCCTTTCGGATACAGGCTTTTGTGCCGTACAGTCACTGCCCTCGTCAGTTGACATATAATAATGGAATTCATGTCCCTTAATTTGCACATAACCGTTACCGAAAAGACCGTCTTTTTCGGTTACAATATTTATGTACCCAAAATGCCTCAGTTTGCCGTAAAAACTGCTTTCATTGTCCAAAACACCGCACATTTCGTATTTTCCCTTGCCTGTATCAATAAATTTGTTAAGATACATAAATCCGCCGCACTCGGCAATCAAAGGCATATTTTTTGAAACAGCTTTTCTTATGCTTTCTTTCGTAACGGTATTTTGGGAAAGCACCTCCCCATAATTTTCCGGATAACCTCCGCCTATTATAATTCCGCATGAATTTTGCGGAACAGGTTCATTTTTTAATGGCGAAAAATAATTTATATTACATCCAAGCTCCCTCAAAAGGTCAAAATTGTCCTCATAATAAAAATTAAATGCTTTGTCATAGGCAACGGCTATATTTACATTGCCGATTTTATTTATCTCAATATTTTCATATTCAAGCTTTTCCGATGATGATATTTCATTCAAAATACAGTCAATATCCACGCTGTCTTTTATAACTTCGCTTATTTTATCTATTTTTTCCTGTATCTCATTTTTATTTTTAATTGAAAGCCCCAGATAACGGCTGTCAAACTCAAATTCCCTTAAGTCGGGAATGTATCCTACTGCTTTGACTCCCGTTTCTTCCTCAATAATATCTTTAAGCATTATATAAACGCTTTTGCTTACTTTGTTTAAAACAACGGCTTTTATATTGCTGTCTTTTCTGTAATTTTTTATTCCGCTTATAACAGCCGAGAGAGTAACGGAGCTTCCTTTTGCATCAATAATAAGCACAACAGGCGTTTTTGTCACTCTTGATACATCATAACTGCTTGCCGTAAGAGTTTTTCCTCCCAGACCGTCATAATAGCCCATTACACCTTCCATTACAGCTGTATCAAATCCTTTTGAATTTTTATCATAAAGATATTTTACTGTATTTTCATCTGACATAAAAATATCAAGATTTCTGCTTTTTATTCCCAATACGGAACTATGGAAAATAGGGTCTATATAATCCGGGCCGCACTTAAAAGAAACCGTTTTCAAGCCTCTGTTTTTCAATATATTTATAATGGCACAGGTAAAAATTGTTTTTCCCGAACCGCTTTTTGGTGCGGCAATCATAAATCTTTTACAGCTCATATTTCTTCTCCGTTTCCCGTAAACGAAATAATAAACACAGGATTAAGACTCATCATCAAATTAAGGTCTTTTACTGCCTTTGAACGGCTGATATTCGCACTTACAATTTCTATGTCCTTTGCAAATCCGCTTTGTGCCGTCTTTTTTGCCTCAAACAGATTTTCCAGTGTAATTGTGTTTATAACAAATCTCGTTTTCGGATTCTTTTTCAAAACGGTTTTTACTATTTCTTCTGTTTTTCCCGTACTTCCGCCTATGAAACAATGGGTCGGTGCAGGAAGATTTTCCAAAGCTTTCGGTGCTGTTCCCTCTATAATTTCCATATTGTTTATATTGAATTTATTTTTGTTTCTTTCTATACATTCTAAAGCTTCGGGATTTTTTTCTATGGCATAAACCATTCCTTTGTATGCAGCCAAAGCACATTCAACACTTACAGAACCTGTTCCCGCACCTACGTCATAAACTACGGAAGTCTCCGAAAGATTTAATTTTGACATTGAAATTGCCCTTATTTCGCTTTTTGTCATTGGTACATTTCCTCTTTCAAAACTTTCGTCTTTTATTCCGAAATTATAGCATCTGCTTTTTGCATTTTCGTTTTCCATATAAATCACAGAAAGCATATCTGTTTCAAAATCAACAAAATCCTTTGCCGTTCCTACAGTTATTTTTTCATTATCATAAGAAAGATTTTCACCTATATATACTTTAACATCGCCTAATCCGCAGTCGGCAAGCGTGTGGCATATAGAAGAAACATGATTTTTTCCGCCAAGAAGCATATACACTTTTTTGTTATGCTCTATTTCATCGGCAAAGTTAACATTTCTTCCGTGCATACTAATAAACTTAACATCACTGTACGGCTTTTCTATTTTCGAAAAGAAATAAGAATATGAAGAAATTCCCGATATAATTTCTTTATCATATATATTTTCATCGAGCATATCCGAAAGCTTTGCCGCACCGCTGTAAAATCCCGTATCGCCCGAAAAAACAACGGCTATTGTTTCGTCTGTACTTTCATCAATATATTTTTTAATTGTATCGGTATTTATAGCGGCTGCCGTTCTTTTGCCCGATAAATCAAAACATTCAAGCACTCTGTTTGCACCTATTACAAAAGTGCTTTCTTCTACTGCCGAAAAAGCTCTTTTTGTTATGTAATCTTTATTTCCTACACCTGCACCTACTATATTTATTTTCTTTTTTGTCTGACCGAAGTTTTTGTTTATATAGCTTTTAAATTCGTCAAAACCATATCCTTCTTCCTTTGGTGCTTCAATAACAACAGCTTTAATTCCGGCTTTTTTACAGGCCGATATTTTTTTGTCATATCCTCCGTTTTTTCCGGTTTCTTTTGTAATAAGATAACTGGAATTTGTTTCTTTTATGCAGGCAACATTAAATTCTTCGCTGAAAGGACCCTGCATACATATTACATGACTCATGTCATAATTCAAATCAAGAGCCTTTTTTATTGCTTCCTCTGTGGGAAGAACTCTTATATAAGCTCTTTTTCGATAATCGGTTATATTTGTAAAAATATCAAGATTTTTACTTCCCGTTGTAAGCAATATATTTCCCGAAACACTGTTTAAATACTCAACAGCTTCTTCAAAACCGTTTACATATTCAAACTCACTTTCTCTCTCCTTTTTGCAGTCTCTTAAAAGACGTATGTATTTTACATTTTCTTCGGCACAGGCTCTTTTTATGTTCTCCGTAACTTCTTTTGCAAAAGGATGTGTTGCGTCCGCAACAAGGCAAAAGTCATTTTCCGATATAAGTTTTCTTATTTCATTTTCGTCAAGTCTGCCGGAAATAACATTTATAAGAGGACTTTCGTTTTCGTCAAGAATAGTCTTTCCGTATTCCGTTGCGGTACAGGCTGTTACGCTTATTCCGCAGGAAGCCATATACTGTGCCGCCATTCGTCCTTCAGATGTACCTGCAAAAAGCAAAATTTTATTCATATCCGAATAACTCCTTAGAATTTTTATAATTGTATCGGTTTAAATAACATATCCTCTCGGTGTTACCATAAATCCGTTTACCACATATGTCTTTGAATTTCCCACAAATACGGTTGTAAACATATCCGCTTTATATTCTTTCAATTCTTCAAGCGTCATAATTTTCTTTTCTTCTCCGTCTCTGCCTATGTTCTTAACTACAGCACAGACTGTATTTTTATCTTTAAATTCAAGCATTATTTCACAGGCTGTTTTTAAATAATCCGCTCTTTTTATGCTTGACGGATTGTATATGCATATGGCAAAATCACCCTCTGATGCAAGACGTATTCTTTTTTTAATCAAATCAAGAGGTGTAAGGAGATCGCTTAGACTGATAAGTGCAAAATCATGGCCCAACGGGGCGCCAAGCAAAGCCCCTCCGCTTAATGCCGCAGTAACACCGGGAACAATATCCAATCGAACAGAAGGATATTCTTTGCTCATCTCTATGGCAAGTCCCGCAAGGGCATAAACACCTGCGTCACCACTGCAAATAAGAGCCGTATCCTTATTTTCTGCCGACTCAAAAGCAAGACGGCATCTGTCCTTTTCTTTCTTCATTGCAGATGAAATATATTCTTTTTCCGGAAAATATTTCTTTATTAAGTCACAGTAGACTGTATATCCGGCTATTACAGGACAGTTTTTAATAGTATTTACTGCTTTAATTGTCATCTGTTCGTATTCTCCGGGGCCTATGCCTACCACAAATAGCTTAGCCAAAATCAACACTCCATTCTTCACAGGCAGCTGCAACGGTAACGCCGTCATACTTTGTCTTTCCTGCAATAATTTTTCCGTTGTTTGCCGAAAGAACCGCCGCTCTTTCGCATACGTTGTCTGTACCTGTTATGCTTTTTACAAAATCGGAAGATTTAAAATTCCCCTCTGCCATATTAAGATTATCTACAGAAAAGAATGTTATAGGCCATTTTTTTTGGGTACAAAACTCAATTAATCCTCTTTCGTTATGTTTAATCGTTATTGTTGCAACTGTGCATACCGCTTCTTCAAATATATGGTTTTCTTCAAGAAAACTGTCAACTGCCTTTTCTATGCTTTCCTTTGGAGTACCTTTTCGGCAGCCTATGCCTATATGAACTTTTTTAGGCACAAGATTAAGCATATTTTCATATTCGGCAGTGTTTGAAAATACGGAAATCAAAAATCCGATTTTTCCCTTGTTCGTCTTTGTAATTCCGTAAGGGATACCGTTTTTATATATTCCGTCACAGTGCATACATACTTTTTCGTCCGCCAGAAGTGCCGAAGAAATTACTTTTATCATTTCTCTCTGCATTATTATAAGGTTATTCTTTTTTGCAAAAACATCAACGGCAAATTTATTGTTAATGTCCGTTGCTGTTGTTATAACGGGTTGAGACTCAGTTATGTCACATATATTTTTTGCAAACTCATTTGCTCCACCTAAATGACCGCTTAATATGGGAATTACAAATTTTGCATTTTCATCAACAACAACTACGGCAGGGTCTTTAAATTTGTCTTTCACATATGGAGCTATTCCTCTTACGGCTATTCCTACCGCACTTATAAAAAGTATGCAGTCATACTGCGAAAATATTTTTTCCATCCACTTAATATAACTTCCCTCTATGGCATTTATACCGTATTTTGAAGCATATTTTTCAGGAGAAAAACAATCGCAATTATAATTATATTTTTCAAGCCTTCTTCCCAGTTTTCTGTTAAAAAGGCTGCCTTTATCCGTAAAGCTTATTAAAGCTGTTTTTTTAGCCATAAATTATTTTTCTTCCTTTCTGAAAAGAGTTTCAAATTTAGGG
>CAKQPE010000099.1 GCA_934256695.1 uncultured Eubacteriales bacterium | reverse complement strand
GCTCTTAAAAACCCTATTCTTGAGTTCTCTTACAAAAACGATGCTCTCGGCGATCCTATGATTAACACTTATCAGGCTCTTGCTATCGGTGTGGCAACAAAAGAAGAAATTGATTCTATTGCAGAACAGGCTCTCAAAATTAATGAGCTTCTCAAAAAATTCTTCCTTAATGTCGGAATTAAGCTTATTGACTTTAAAATCGAGTTCGGACGTTATGACGGCAGAGTAATTCTTGCTGATGAAATTTCACCTGACACTTGCAGACTTTGGGATGCGGAAACAAATGAAAAACTTGACAAAGACCGTTTCCGCAGAGACCTTGGCAATGTAGAAGAAGCATATCAGGAAGTATGGAGAAGGATAACAAAATGATTGATAAAACAATAGGAACTATTGCTGATACACAGGGTTATTCAGATAAAGATGAACTTAAAGAAGAATGTGGTGTTTTCGGTATCTACAACAATGATGACGAAGACAGTGGCAGAGTTGTTTATTACGGTCTTTTCTCACTTCAGCACAGAGGACAGGAAAGTTGCGGTATTGCCGTAACAGATGATACGGTAGTAAAGCAGTACAAGGATATGGGTCTTGTGCCTGAAGTATTTAATACAGAAGTTTTGGATAAACTTACAGGTAAGATTGCTGTAGGACACGTTAGATATTCAACAGCAGGCGGAAGCCTGCGTCAGAATACACAGCCTCTTGTATCAAAATATCTTAAAGGAGCTCTTACTGTTTGTCATAATGGTAATCTTGTTAATGCTCTTGAGCTGAGAGAAAAGTTTGAAAGCGAAGGCTGTATTTTCCAGACAACCATAGATACAGAGGTTATGGCATATGTTATAGCCAGAGAAAGAGTTAAAAATCCTTCAATAGAAGAAGCCGTAAGCCGAATGATGGACGTTATAGAAGGAAGCTATGCACTCCTTGTTATGAGCCCTAAAAAACTTATCGGCTGCCGTGATCCTTACGGAATAAGACCACTTGTAATAGGAAAAAGAGGAAACTCCTATATTTTAAGCTCCGAAACCTGTGCTTTGGATTCGGTAGGTGCGGAATTTGTTAGAGATGTAGAGCCGGGCGAAATAGTTGTAATTGATGAAAACGGAATACGTTCAATCAAAACTCACTGCAAGAAAAAACCGGGTGCTTTATGCATATTCGAACTTATATATTTCGCAAGACCGGATAGTTATATTGACGGTGTAAGCGTTTATGAGTCAAGGAGAGAAGCCGGACGTCAGCTTGCAATAGAGCATCCGGTAGAGGCTGACCTTGTAATAGGTGTACCGGACAGCGGTATTGATGCTGCTATAGGCTATGCAGAGCAGAGCGGTATTCCTTATGGCAAGGGTCTTGTTAAAAACAGATACATAGGCAGAACTTTCATAAGCCCTACGCAGTCTGCCAGAGAAGATGGAGTAAAAATTAAACTCAATGCACTTAAAAGTGCTGTTGAAGGCAAGAGGGTAATAATGGTTGATGACTCTATAGTAAGAGGAACAACTATTGCCAGACTTGTTAAAATACTCAGACATGCCGGTGCAAAAGAGGTACATATGAGAGTAAGTTCACCGCCGTTTAAATGGCCTTGCTATTACGGTGTAGATGTGCCTACAAGGGACAAGCTTATTGCCTGCAAGCATACTCCGGAGGAAATAGCGGAAATTTCAGGTCTTGATTCGCTTGGTTATCTCGGAATAGACAAACTTGCAAAGCTTAGACTGGGTAAAGATTTCGGATACTGTGACGCTTGCTTTACAGGTAATTATCCTGCATCGGTTCCGTCACATTGCGACAAGGAGGATAACAACAATGAGATCGAAATACGAAAGCCCCCTAAATTCACGATACTCTAGTAAAGAGATGAGCTATCTCTTTTCTCCGGATTACAAATTTAAAACATGGAGAAAACTTTGGATTGCTCTTGCCGAAACAGAGAAGGAATTGGGACTTAACATAACAGATGAGCAGATTGCTGAAATGAAAAAATATCAGGACGATATTAATTACGAAGTGGCAGAAGAAAGAGAAAAGATAGTTCGCCATGACGTAATGAGCCATGTTTACGCTTTCGGTATGCAGGCTAAGTCTGCAATGCCTATAATTCACCTTGGTGCTACAAGCTGTTATGTAGGTGACAACACAGATATTATAATAATGACAGAGGCTTTAAAGCTTATTAAAAAAGAACTTGTAAATGTTATTAATGAGCTTTCAAAGTTTGCTTATGAATATAAAGATATGCCTACTCTCGGCTTTACACATTTTCAGCCGGCACAGACAACTACAGTAGGCAAAAGAGCTTCTTTATGGTTACAAGACCTTTTAATGGATCTTGAGGATATTGACCATCAGCTTGAGAAGGCAAAACTTCTCGGTTCAAAGGGAACAACAGGCACACAGGCAAGTTTCCTTGAACTTTTTGACGGTGATCATGAAAAGGTTAAAAAGATTGACGGCATGATAGCTGAAAAAATGGGCTTTAAGAGCTGTTTTGCAGTTTCGGGCCAGACATATCCTCGTAAACTGGATTACCAGATTTTAAGCCTTCTTTCACAGATTGCCCAGAGTGCTTATAAGTTTAGCAACGATATAAGACTTTTACAGCATCTTAAAGAAGTTGAAGAACCTTTTGAAAAGAGTCAGATTGGTTCATCTGCTATGGCATATAAGAGAAACCCTATGAGAAGTGAAAGAATAGGTTCTCTTGCAAGATACGTAATTTCAGCAGCGATAAATCCTGCTGTAACAGCATCTACACAGTGGTTTGAAAGAACACTTGACGATTCTGCAAACAAGAGAATAAGTGTACCTGAAGCGTTCCTTGCTACAGATGCAATATTAAGCCTTTACAGAAACGTAGTAGATGGTCTTGTTGTATATCCTAAGGTTATAGAACAGCACCTTAACAACGAACTTCCTTTTATGGCTACGGAAAATATCATGATGGACGCAGTTAAGAAGGGCGGAAACAGACAGGAACTTCACGAAAAAATCCGTGTTCATTCTATGGCTGCCGGAAAAGTTGTTAAAGCCGAAGGAAAGCCAAATGACCTTCTTGAAAGAATTGCAGCTGATCCTTCATTCGGTCTTACACTTGAAGAACTTAATTCCATTATGGACGCTAAGAATTTCGTAGGCCGTGCGCCTCAGCAGACAGAGGAATTTATAGAAAACTTTGTAAAACCTGCTCTTGAGGCAAACAAAGACCTTTTAAGCAACACAGCCGAAGAAATAAGAGTATAATATAACTAAGTCGAAATCAGGATTTCTACTTGTTTAAATAATTGTCAATAAAAAAACCGTGACTTTTGTCACGGTTTTTTATATCTTATTCTGCTGTATAAACAACTTTGGAATTTTCCTTGAGAGTATGGTTGTCTTCTTCGTAGGTGTTTGTGTTTAAATAAAATTCAGGGTAGGGAAGAACAACATTTGTCTGTGCATCGTCAATTTCTTTCATACAATCATATATTTCTTCATAAGAAATATCGCTGTCAGATGTACAAGTAAGGGAAAGATAATATTTCATAGCACCTCTCCTTGGATTTTTCATATATTCATGGTCAGTTATTTCTATATTATAGCTTTGGCATATTTCTTCTGCTGTATTATAATACCTTTCTTTTGCCGCTCTGTCGGATCTTATATTAAATGCAGAATAAATACCAACAACAATAATCATTAAAACGCCTATCTTTACATACTGACTGTCCCAAATTTTTTTTATCATTTGTAAAAATCCCCCTTTGATTAATAATTTATTTTATCATATATCAATGGATTTTAAAAGTATAAAGATGATTTATAACAAGTATAAAAAGTATTTATTTTACTTATAGTTAAAAATGTTTTATAATCTTTATTGTAGTTAATGGTGTTTGTGCAACGGCACAGATAAAAATGATTTATTACAGGAGTGATAGACAATGGTTAAAGCAATCGTCGGTTCCTGCTGGGGTGACGAAGGTAAAGGTAAAATAACAGATATGCTTGCAGAAAATGCAGACATAGTTATTCGTTTTCAGGGTGGCAGCAACGCCGGTCATACAATTATAAATGACTATGGCAAACACGCTCTCCATCAGATGCCTTCAGGTGTTTTCAACGAAAATACCGTTAATATTATCGGCAATGGTGTTGCCTTCAATGTTCCGTACTTTATAAAAGAGCTTAATTACATCAAGGAAAGCGGCATAAAAGAGCCTAAGATACTTATCTCTGACAGAGTTCAGCTTCTTATGCCATATCATATTCTTTTTGATACTCTTGAGGAGGCAAGACTCAGCGATAAACAGTTCGGTTCTACAAAAAGCGGAATTGCTCCTTTCTATTCTGATAAATATGCTAAGACAGGCATACAGATTTGTGACCTTTTCCATGAGGATATACTTATGGAAAGAATCAAGGCTGCCTGTGAAATAAAGAATGTTCTTCTTGAACATCTTTATCATCAGCCAAAACTCGATCCTCAGGCTGTTTTTGATGAGGTTATAGCTTACAAGGATGTTATAGCTCCTTATGTTACAAACACAGCTGAATATCTTCACAAAGCAGTTGAAGAAGGAAAAGAAATTCTTCTCGAAGGTCAGCTTGGTGCATTAAAAGACCCTGATCACGGAATTTATCCTATGACAACATCTTCTTCAACACTTGCAGGTTTCGGTGCAATAGGTGCAGGCGGAATACCTCCTTATGCAATAGAAAAAGTTTATACAGTTGTTAAAGCATACTCAAGTGCTGTAGGCGGCGGAGCTTTCGTAAGCGAAATTTTCGGCGATGAGGCACAGGAACTCAGAGTAAGAGGCGGAGATGCCGGCGAGTTTGGTGCTACAACAGGACGCCCAAGAAGAATGGGATGGCTTGACTGTGTTGCAGTAAGATACGGCTGTATGCTTCAGGGAACAACGGATATTGCCCTTACAGTAGTTGATGTACTCAGCTATCTTGACCAGATACCTGTATGTATTGGATATGAAATTGACGGAAAGGTAACAAATGAATTCCCTGTTACACCGCTTCTTGAAAAAGCAAAACCTGTTTACAAGGTTCTTCCTGGTTGGAAATCCGATATAAGAGGCATTACAAACTATAATGACCTTCCGGAAAACTGCAAGAAGTATATTGAGTTTATCGAAAAGGAAGTAGGTTATCCTATAACTATAGTTTCTAACGGTCCTAAGAGAAACGAGATTATTTATAGATAAAAATTTCTGTTGCAACATTTGACAGTAAGTGCTATAATGAAGTAGACGGAATAGAGAAATTTGTGAAGAGTGGGTGTTAAACCCACTCTTTTGTTTACCTATTTGTGAGGTTAAAATTAAAATTAATTTTTAAGGGGTGGTGTTATGGCAAATACATCTAATACGGCATCAAGAGTGGAACTCCTCTTGACAGATACGGCAAAGGAACTTAATTTTGAAATTGCCGATGTTGAGTTTGTAAAAGAAGGTCAGAATTATTATCTTAGGGTATATCTTGACAAAGAAGGCGGAATTACTATTAATGATTGTGAGCTTTTCAGCAAGGCGGCAGAAAAGATACTCGATGAAAAAGACCCTATAGAACAGGCATATATTTTTGAGGTAAGTTCACCGGGACTGGACAGACCACTTAAAAAGGATTCGGACTTCGAAAAATATAAAGGCAAAATTATTGACATTAAGCTCTACAAACCATTTAACGGTTCAAAGGAATATCAGGGTGAGCTTAAAGGTCTTATAGATAAAAATATAGTTATAATTGACGATAACGGCGAAGAAATCAGTTTTGAAAGAAAAAGCGTGGCTTCAGTCCGTCTGGCAGTAATTTTCTAAGGAGGTATACAAAAAATGAATAAAAATGATAAGGCTGAATTTATTGAGGCTCTTAACATTATCGAAAAAGAAAAAGGCATTGACAAGGAAATTATTTTTGAAGCAATAGAGGCGGCTCTTGTTTCTGCATGCAAGAAAAATTTCGGTTCTTCTCAGAATGTTAAGGTTGAAATGAACCGTGAAACAGGAGAAGTAACTGTTTATGCCCAGAAAGAAATAGTAGAACATGTAGAAGACCCTGTTACACAGATGTCTATTATGGAAGCAAGAATTCTTGGCCCTCAGTATCATGTAGGTGATACATATAACGAGGTTATCACACCGAGAAACTTCGGCAGAATTTCTGCCCAGACAGCAAAACAGGTTGTTGTTCAGAAATTCAGAGAAGCCGAAAGAGAAATCCTTTACAATCAGTACATTACAAAGGAAAAGGATATTATAACAGGTATTGTTCAGAGACATGAAAAAAGAAATGTTATCGTTCAGCTTGGAAAAATAGACGGTATTCTTCTTCCTAATGAACAGATTCCTAATGAGGAATATAATTTCGGCGATAGATTAAAGGTTTATGTTCTTGAAGTTAAACAGACAACAAAAGGCCCTCAGATTTATGTTTCAAGAACGCATCCTGAACTTGTAAAACGTCTTTTTGAACAGGAAGTACCGGAAGTACATGACGGTGTTGTTGAAATAAAAAGCATTGCACGTGAAGCAGGTTCAAGAACAAAGATTGCCGTATATTCAAAAGACCCTAACGTTGACGCAGTAGGTGCTTGTGTTGGTCAGAACGGCTGCCGTGTAAACGTAATAGTAGAAGAACTTAAAGGCGAAAAGATTGATATTATTGACTGGAACGAAGACCCTAAGACATTTATCGCAGCAGCTTTAAGCCCTTCAAAGGTAGTTGCGGTTAAAGTAAACGAGGCTGACCAGAGTGCAAAAATAGTTGTTCCTGACCATCAGCTTTCACTTGCTATCGGCAGAGAAGGACAGAATGCAAGACTTTCTGCCAAACTTACAGGCTGGAGAATTGATATTAAGAGTGAAACTCAGGCTGAACAGACAGGCTTCCTTGATGATGAGGAGGAAGCAAAAGATGATGTTTTAACAGAAGATTTTGCAGATGATACGGAAGAAACAACGGAAAATGCAGAATTAGCGTCAGAAATGCCTGTTGAAGAAACTGTAAATGAAGAAACAACAGAAGAATAATTTAAAATAAGGAGGAAATTTAATGAAACAAAAATCTATTCCTCTTAGAAAATGCACTGGCTGTCAGGAAATGAAGGATAAACGTACTCTTGTAAGAGTTGTTAGAAATGATGCGGGAGAGTTCAGCATAGACTTTACAGGCAAAAAGCCAGGCAGAGGTGCGTATATATGTCCGGATTTGGAATGTCTTGAAAAGGCAAAAAAATCAAAAGGACTTGAAAGAAGTTTTAAGGCCTCCGTACCGAAGGAGGTTTACGAAAAGCTGAGAGAGGAGCTTGTAAATGCCGTTGAAGAATAAATTTTTTTCAATGCTTAGTCTCTGCCAAAGAGCGGGAAGGCTTGTTTCCGGTGAACTGCCATGCGAAAATGCAGTAAAAAGCGGAAAAGCAAAGCTTTTGATAATAGCCGAGGACGCTTCCGCAAATACTAAGAAAAAGTTTGAAAATGCGGCTTTTGCTCATAAAACAGAATGTATTGTTATGGGAAATAAAATTGAATTAGGTCAGACAATAGGAAAGG
>CAKQPE010000098.1 GCA_934256695.1 uncultured Eubacteriales bacterium | reverse complement strand
TTTTACTAAATTTTTTTCAAAAAATTTTCGGGGTTTGGGGTGAAACCCCAAGGTCTTAATCAGTTCCATAAATATAAATTTATCGTTACTAAGCCGTTCTTAGTAAATTCATAAAACCACAGGCTTCTTTCTTAATTTTCACAATGTATTCACATTTATTTCAATTAACCATCATCATTAAAAATTACAATTCTCTCTGTAATAAACAAATATGAACTTTAAGAGAGGAATTGATAATAATGAAAAAAGCCTTAGCACTTATATGTTCTGCCGCTGTTGCATTATCCTTTGCAGGCTGTGGCAGTAAAACAGAAACCACAAGTACAGACCTTTCCGAAATAACGGGACAGGTAACGGAAATAGACGGAACGGAAATAACGCTTCAGTTAGGTGAGCTTAACGAAAACAGTCAGTCTTCACAGCCGCCTGCGGATAAACCGTCCGGCAGTGAAAGTCAGCCTTCCGATAGCCAAGCACCTCCAGAAAAACCGAATAACGGAAATAGTGATAACACCCAGACTCCGCATGAAAAACCAAACGGTGAAAATAATTCAGATAATCAGACACCACCGAATATGCTGAATAACAACAGTGAAAAGCCTTCCGACAATGGCAATACTCCTTCCGATATGCCACAGAATATGCCTCCCAAAGCAGGCAATGCATTTACTCCGTCAAATGATACAATAACCGTAGATGCGGAAAATGCCGAAATAACAATAGAAACCGGCAGTGAAACAACAGACGGCACTATAGATGATATAAAAGAAAACGACATACTTACTTTACAGATTGACGAAAACAATTCTGCCAAAGAAATAACCGTAAAATCAGCTTCTTTAGGCAATCCTATGGGCTTTGGCGGAAGCGATACGGTAACACAGGGTACTTCCGCAAACACGATAAACTCCGATAATTCCGTAAGCGGCATTACTTATTCTTCCGCAGGAAATGACGAAAATGCTTTAAGAATCGACAACGCAACAGTGACTCTCGACAACGTAACAGTTGATAAAAACTCAGGTACTTCCTCTAACACAGAGGACGGCGACTTCTACGGTCAGAATGCGGCTTTGCTTGCTACAAACGGTGCAGAGCTTACTGTCAAAAATTCTGTTGTAAAATCATCTGCACAGAACGGAAACGGAATTTTCAGCTATGGCAAAGGAACAGTTGTAAACGCCTATGATACAGAAATAACAACAACTGCCGATAACTCCGGCGGTATACAGACAACAGGCGGCGGCACAACAAACGCATATAATCTTACTGTAAACACAAGTGGAAATTCATCTGCCGCAATACGTTCCGACCGTGGCGGCGGCACTGTAAATATTGACGGAGGAAACTACACATCAAACGGATACAACTCCCCTGCCGTTTACTCAACAGCCGATATAACAGTTAAAAATTCCGACCTTACAGCCAACAATTCGGAAGCCCTTGTAATAGAAGGCAAAAACTCAATCGCCCTTGAAAACTGCAACGTAATAGGAAACATGAGCGACACAGAAGGCTCAAGCTCGGACGAAAACGTACACAACGTAATGATTTACCAGTCAATGTCAGGTGATGCCGAAGTAGGAACAGCTTCCTTCTCCATGAAAGGCGGTTCTCTTACATCAAACAACGGAGACATGATTTACGTAACAAACACACACAGTGTTATTAATCTTTCGGGTGTTGACATAAAAAACAACGATTCCGACAGCTATCTTCTCTATGTCTGCGGAAACAGTGCTTCCCGTGGCTGGGGACAGGCAGGCAGCAACGGTGCAGATGTTGAATTTACGGCAGACGGACAGACACTTAACGGAAACATAGCCGTAGACACAATATCTACCCTAAACTTATCGCTTACAAACAATTCCGTCTTTACAGGCACAATAAACATAGTTGACAACAAGCAGAACGGCACTGCCACAGACAACAATGCAGTTATTACAATCGAATCCGGTTCTGTATTCAATCTTACGGGAAACTGTACCATAACAAGCATTGAAAACAACGGCACAATAAACTTCAACGGCTACACAATAACTCTTGCAGATGGAACGGTTTTAAGCAAATAAAAATTTCAAAACCTTGAGACTCTGTCTCAAACTCTGCAAGCCTTTGAAAAGGCTTGACCTAAACTTTTATCAAAATGCAATTTCATTGCATTTTTCGGGAAAAGCATTTATTTTTGAAAATGTATTACAAAATGACATATAGATATAGTTCCACAATTTAAAAAAAGCAACCATGGGTTTTCATGGTTGCTTTTTCGATTTTAAATTTTTATTTGATTAAGGTATATATTCAAAAACTACATTGTCATAACCGGTATCATCAGAACCGACAATCGTATTTACTTTGTATATAACTTTCTTTGTTTTGGAGTCAAATCGTTTAGTTAAACTCTGACTTTCTATATTATCCTTATTTTTTATTTTATTTCTTGCCATTTTAAGTATTTCGTCTGTATCCTCATTTATTTTTTCTTCACCTGTAGGTTCGTATGTAGAAAGGTCTTCGCCTATCTGAGAGATTAATAAAACATTACCTTTATCATTAATATCTACCATATACGAAAAATCCGAACGAATACCTTTAAACATATATGTAAAGAAAACGGTGGTTAACTTTCCTTCACCCAAGTCAAAATAGTATTCATTTATGTCATAATCCTTTATATCAAAATTCGGGTTAATATTATTTTTTATATACTTAGTTATCTCATAATAATTTTTAGAACCGTCTTTATGTGTGACTCTGTCATTTACGATATATTTTATATCATCTTCTGCAACACCTAACAATGTTACAAGCATTGAATTTGCATATCCGTTATGCATAACCGTAAAATTAACTTTACCGTATCCGAAAAGATTTTTTTCATCTAAAGCCTGAAAAACAGATTTTGTCAAAGTCAGCATATCTGCCGTCTTAGGCTGTGTAAACGAAACCACAGGCACCAATTTTTTTGTTGTATCCATTATATAGTTTTTTAGTTTTTCCTCTTTATATTTTGAATTATAGGTTTTAATTATATCTGCAAATTCAATTTTGGTATATAAAGCACTTTTTATAAGCCTATAATAGTTTCCAGTATCCGTATACGGTACAATAACCATATTGTTTTTTGATGTTTTTATTACTGCAATATATAAAGGACATATCGTTGTATTGTACATATATTTTATATCAGTAATTCTTTCTTTATTGTTTAACATCGGCGTTGCAATATTAATTATATCCTCATTGGTTAAAGCATTTATACTTGGTGATACAGCTTCTGCCGTTTTTCCGTCTGCATTAAGAGAAAGTGTTACATTTTCTTCCTTTTCTGTTGTGCATGGAATATCAAGATAATATTCATCGAGAGAACCTATTAAACTGTCAATATCTGTATTGTAATCAAATTTTTCCAAAACTTTATCGTCAATAGGATATACCTTTTTCAAATTTTTAAAATCAACAGATTCTATAATTAGATTATTTTCTTCGGAAATGCTGTTTTTTACAAATAAATCTTTATCTCCCGACAAAATATCGTTCAGAAATTTTTTTGCATTTTTTATAACTTCACTGTCATTTTCGGTTATGCCCTTTTCAATAGGAATTTCCGAAAACTCCATTGCAAATACGTTTGTAGGTATTGTACAAAATACAGCCAGCGTAATTATGTAGGTCAAAATTTTTTTCATTAACGGTTCTCCTTTCCTTTAAGCATTTAAAAACAGTATATATTTAATTTGAATATATAGTTTGTTTTTTCTGGTGTCAACAGCTCAAAGCAAATATTAAGAAAACCGTAATATTTTTTATTTGAACTATGAAAAACTCATATAAATACAATTTATTTCATCAAAAAAGCACCCCGAATTAAATTCGGACTGCTTTTATTTTTTCTCTTATTCTTATTTCAAAACAAGTATCTTTGCCACATTAAAGAATATAATAAGTGAAACACTGTCTACAACCGTTGTTATAAGCGGACCTGCCATTATTGCCGGGTCGAATTTAAGTTTCTTTGCAAGCATAGGCAGCATACAGCCGATAGTTTTTGATACAACTACCGTTATGGCAAGGCTTATGCTTACTGTAATGTTTACTGCCATAGGTGTTCCGCCAAGAACAAGTATACGTATAAAGTTCACAAATCCCAGTACAACACCGCAGATAGCACCTACTCTCAGTTCTTTCCATACTACGCTTAATACATCGCTCATTTCAATCTCGCCTATCGCCATACCACGGATAATCAGTGTTGATGCCTGAGAACCGGCATTTCCGCCTGTATCCATAAGTATAGGAAGGAATGCGGCAAGTATTACCGATGATGAAAGTACGGAGTTATATCCGCTTATTATGGCACTGGAAAGTGTTCCCGAAATCATAAGCACCAAAAGCCATATAATTCTGTTTTTGGAAAGAGTAAATACACTTGTTTTAAGGTATTGATCCTCGGAAGGAAGCAAAGCGGACATTTTTTCAATATCCTCCGTGTTTTCTTCTTCGATAACGTCAACGATATCATCAACGGTAATTATACCGACAAGTCTCTGTTCGTTATCGACAACAGGAAGTGCTATAAGATTGTATTTCTTGAAAATATTTGCCGTATCTTCCTGGTCATCAAGAGTGCGAACAAATATTACATCGTCCTCCATTATGTCGCTTACCTTTTCTTCGTCATTTGACAAAAGAAGATTTCTAAGAGATACAACACCAACCAGTTTTTTTCTGCTGTCTACAACGTAACAGGTATAAATTGTTTCCTTGTCTATACCTGTTTTTCTTATCAGTTCCATGGCTTTTCCTACAGTATAGTCCTGATGGATAGCCATAAACTCTATTGTCATAATGCTTCCGGCACTGTCCTCAGGATAGTTAAGGAAACGGTTTATGGTTTTTCTTCTGTCCTCGCTTACACTTTTAAGCACTCTTGTTACTACGTTTGCCGGAAGTTCGCTGAGGAAGTCAACGGCATCGTCAACACTAAGTTCGTTTATAATTGTTTCGACCTCGTTATCTGTAACGGAATTTACTATCTCCTCCTGCATATCACTGTCCATATATGCAAAGGTTTCTGCTGCATTGTCCTTTGTAAGCAGACGGAAAACAAGTATTCTTTTGTCCTCCGGAATTTCTTCAAAAAACTCTGCAAGGTTAGGGGCATTTTCTTCGTTTATTTCTTCTTTAAGCTTTGCATATTTTCCTTCATTAAGCAGTTCAAGCCACTCTCTGAAATCTTTGTTGCTTTCCTCCATTTTTCGATTACCTCCGTTTCTGTTTTAAGGCACAAAAAAAGCACAGCAAAACTGCTGTGACTAAAACGGAGCATATAATAAAACTTTATACCATCCGATGAATTTTTATGCCATAGCTGTTTATTTTTTTAATTAATATAAAATTATACAAAGGAACGGGTTCCGCGGCATAACTTTCGCTGTTGTCCATAAAAATTCACCTCCACAGTATATTAAATTCACTCAATTTTTAACATCACAAAAATCTCCGATTTTCGTTTTAATTATATTCTAATATTCAGAACACGTCAATAATTTTTTGGGTTAAATATAAGTAAATTATAATTAAAATCCTTGATACATAAATCTATAACTGATAAAATATACAAAAAGATTTAAGGAGAAAAAGGATTATGAAATATTTACCGAATCGTTTTCAGTGCTTAATACCAATCTCAAAGGTTATAGCTGCTTTGGCAATATTTTTTGTTATTGCCCTTGCCGTATCTCCGGCAAAAATATATACAGCCATTTTTTATTTGAGAATATTTATTCCTATAGCCGTTATCA
This sequence comes from uncultured Eubacteriales bacterium, assembly GCA_934256695.1. Lineage (GTDB taxonomy): Bacteria > Bacillota > Clostridia > Lachnospirales > Anaerotignaceae > Neoanaerotignum_A. Next base: position 1,765 of record CAKQPE010000098.1, on the reverse strand, counting down.
TATCGCTTTATCTGTTTTTTATTTCAAAAAGTACCTCTGTTACAGTTGACAATTCTTCTTTGACTCTTGAAATAACGTTTAGCAGATGCAAAACAATTACTATTCCGTTTGATGAAATATCCACCTGTGAAATAAAACAGAACTTTATCGAAAAACTTATTTCACTTTACGGAATAAATATAAATATTTTAAGTACAGAACCGGAAAACCAGAAAAACGCATCTATTGTAAGTCAATATATGGTTTTTGACAAAGCCGCAGCAGAAGAAATAATAAAAATAATAAACTCATATAAAAATTAAAATATATACTTTTATAGGGGGAGGAAATTAAAATGGGTTTTAAAAAAACACTTGAAGAATTTAAAGCATTTGCCGTAAAAGGTAATGTAATCGACATGGCAGTCGGCGTTATAATCGGCGGTTCTTTTACTGCTATTGTAACAAGCCTTGTAAACGACATAATCAATCCGATTATAGGTGTAGTTACCGGAGGTCTTGATTTTTCATCACTTTTTATAGCTCTTGACGGAAATCATTATGATACAATAGATGCCGCTGTCTCTGCAAATGCAGCAATATTAAAATACGGTTCTTTTATTTCGGCCATAATAAATTTCCTTATAGTTGCATTTGTAATATTCATATTAATAAAACAGCTTTCAAAGCTTAAAAAGAAAGAGGCTCCTGTTGAAACTGCACCTACAACAAAAGTATGTCCTTACTGCAAGAGCGAAATAAATATTGAAGCAACAAGATGCCCTCATTGTACGTCTGAGCTTTAATAATAAAAATATGCTAACTATTAAAACTCCCATAGTACTATGGGAGTTTTAATAAGTTTATTATAAAAAATCTATTTTTAAACTGTTTAAAAATTTTTGTTACTCGAACTCGACAAATCCAAAGACATTATTAAATATATTTATTTAGTTTTCGTCTTTTTTCTGCTGTTATTTTATTTCTGTTACATATATTATTCTGACTTGCTGATTCTCTGTTGCCAATTTGTCGCCACTTCATTATAACTGTACTAAAACTATTCCGCAACCGTTATTTTGATTACACTGCATCATTTCCGGAAAGAAGATATACACAATACCGGTTCATGCTGATTTTCTCTCTCTGCGAATGCTCTGCCAGTGATCTGTGCAGGCTTCGGTATTGTGACTGGCATACACCCCTGTTTTCGGAACGTATAACGCTCCCTCCCCCTCCTCAGTGCATTTTTTACTTGAGTTGGGTATGGATCACTTCCGATAAGCATCTCATTGCATCTGGAAGCTGCTTCATCGGTATTGCACTGAAACCGAGTAAAAGCTGATTAGATGGGCAAAGAGCTTTGTTGATCCAAAAAGGTTCCGTAGGATAAATCTTAATTTTATTTCGGGCAAATACGTCTATCAATTCTGTCTGGTTACTTTGGGTTTGTATAGAAAGAATAAAATGCAGTCCGGAATCTTCACCAAGAAGATCAGCTTTGTCTGAGAGATAATCTGCAACATATTTCCTTATATAGTCATGCTTTTTTCTATAATGCGTTCGCATAGCGTTCAGGTGGCGCTGATATTCTCCACTTTCCATGTATTTTGCAAGCGTTAATTGGAGCAGTGTGGGAACAGTGCAGTTGGCATATAAATATTTTTCCCGATAGGAAGCCCATAATGGCATTGGAAGTACGATATAGGCAATTCTCAAATCAGGAGAGAGTGATTTTGAAAAGGTTCCAAGGTAAATCGTTCGATTGCCGGAATCAATGGACTGCA
>CAKQPE010000097.1 GCA_934256695.1 uncultured Eubacteriales bacterium | reverse complement strand
AATATATAACATTTTTTTAATTTTTTATATAATTTATACATTTTATATAAAACTTACTTATACCAAAAAACTGCCCTGTACCGCAATAAATGCAGCACAGGACAGTTTTATAAATTATTTTTTAATTAAGCTTTAAATTACATACATTTTCTTGCAGCTTCAGCACCTTTTTCCATAGCTATCTTGTTAGCAGGGATAAGTTTTGCCTTGCTTGCACCAAATACGTGTTCAAAAGCTCCGCCCGGTTTAAATATTGAATCAACTTCAACTATTTTGAGTACTTCAATAATAGCACCAAGCATAATGATATTAACCATTCTTGGGTTTCCAAGTTCGTTAGCTATATCGTTTACAGGAATATAATATGCCTTTACTCCAGGTATATCAACCTTCTCAGATATAATGCTTGAGTTTACAAATACAACTCCGTCCGGAGCAGTCTTTGGAACAAACTTAACAAATGAAGGAAGGTTCATAACTACGTTTACGCCTATGTTGGAGTCAACAACAGGGCTTGCGATAGCTTCATCGGAAACTATAACAGAACAGTTAGCTGTACCGCCACGCATTTCAGGACCATATGAAGGAACCCAAGATACCTCCTTGCCTTCGTCCATACCAGCATAAACAAGAAGTTTGCCGAGTGCCATAACACCCTGTCCGCCAAATCCGGAACAGCTTATTCTAAATGTTTTGCCCATATTATTTTCCCTCCTTAATGTCTTTATATACTCCAAGAGGATAGTATGGAATCATCTTATCTTTAACAAATTCCATAGCTTTAACTGCATTAAGACCCCAGTTTGTAGGACAGCTTGATACTACCTCAACAAGTGAGAAACCAAGTCCTTCTTTCTGGTACTGGAGAGCTTTTTTAATAGCTGCTTTTGCTTTTATAACGTGTGCAGGTGAATCTACAGCTACTCTCTCAATATAAGCAGGACCGTCAAGAGATGATAAAAGTTCGCTTATACGTATAGGGTTACCGTTTACTTTAACGTCACGGCCTGACTGAGCTGTTGTAGCTTTCATTCCAGGAAGTGTTGTAGGAGCCATCTGGCCACCTGTCATACCGTAAATACCGTTGTTAATGAAAACAGTTGTAAATTTTTCGCCTCTTGCTGCAGCATGAATTATTTCTGCCATACCGATAGAAGCAAGGTCACCGTCGCCCTGATATGTAATAACTGTTTTGTCAGGATGCATTCTCTTAATACCTGTAGCAGTAGCAGGAGCACGACCGTGAGCACAATGAATTGAATCATATACAAAGTAGTTAGGAATAAATACGGCACAACCAACAGGTGCACAAATAACTGTGTTGTTTGTCTCGCCTATTTCATCAACACATTCTGCTACAAGTCTGTGAACAATACCATGTCCGCAGCCAGGGCAGTAGTGGAGCTTTGTGTCTTTAAGTCCGTTAGGTTTTTTGAACATTGTTGTAGACATTACTCAGCACCTCCTATAATTTTTTCAGCCGCAGCAATTACTTCTTCAGGAGAAGGAATCATACCACCGCATCTGCCAAAGAATTTAACTTTGTTCTTGTCATTGCAGGCTAATGCTACGTCAGGAACCATCTGTCCCATGTTCATTTCAACATCAATAAAGAGCTTAATGTTCTTATTCTGGAAAGGAACCTGTGGGAATGGCCATAATGTCTGAGGTCTGATAAGTCCTATTTTTATGCCTTTTTCTCTAAGAGCCTTAATAGCTGTTTTACAAATTCTTGATGTTGAGCCATATGCAACGAAAGCATATTCAGCATCATCCATCATATATTCTTCGTATTTAACTTCGTTTTTCTCTATTACATCATATTTTTCTCTGAAAAATCTGAGGTTTTTCTGTTCGCAGGCAGGAGCATCTATAACAATACCTTCGATAAGGTGGCTCTTTCCGTTGCCGTATCCCAAAGCCCATTCGCTCTTAGGAGGAATTTCTCTTTTCTTAACAGGTTTGTCAAAGTCTACAGGCTCCATCATCTGACCGATAAGGCCGTCCTGTAAAACCATAACAGGTGTTCTGTAGAAATCAGCAATTTCAAAAGCTTCTTTAATAGCGTCTACAGCTTCCTGAATAGTAGCAGGTGCAAGTACAGGAATATGGTAGTCACCGTTTGCACCGCCTCTTGTAGCCTGATTGTAATCCTGCTGAGATGGCTGTATTGTACCAAGAGCAGGGCCGCCACGTGATACAGAGTTAATTACGCAAGGTATTTCTCCGAATACACAGTAACCGATACCTTCCTGTTTAAGAGCGATACCAGGTGATGAAGAAGATGTCATACATCTTGCTCCTGCACCTCCTGCACCATAAAGCATATTGATAGCAGCAACCTCTGATTCAGCCTGAACAAAAGTTCCGCCTACAAGAGGAAGCTCTCTTGATAAATATTCAGGTACTTCATTCTGCGGAGTTATAGGATAACCTGCAAAAAATTTACATCCTGCAAGGATAGCAGCTTTTCCTGTAGCTTCATTACCTTTCATAAGAATTTTTGCCATTATGTAATCCCCCTCTCTCAATCATTCTTTTCGATTGTTATTACGCAATCCGGACACATTCTTGCACAGCTGCAGCAGCCTACACAAGCTTCCATATCTGTCATCATTGCCGGTGTATATCCGGAATCGTTAGTGAGCTCAGTATTGAGAGCTATAAGATTTTTTGGACAAGCCGTCATGCACAGACCACAGGCTTTACATAATGCTTCGTTAAATGTTACATTAAACTTTGCCATTAAAAAAAGCACCTCCTTGTAATAGTTACATCCATACCTCACGCATATAGTATTTCAATGGTATTACATCACCCGAAAGTTTCTTTTCTATTTCGGGCTTCATGTCTGTTACTACCTCCTTAACATAGGAAGTATATTTTATAGGAATACCAGTCAGCCGACTTACTTCGCTTATTATTTCGTCTCCGTAAAGCAAATCCTCTGCCTTGGTTTCTCTAACTAAGTTGGAATTGTTTACAAATCCGGTTACTTTAAATCCGGAAGCTCTCTCCAGCTTTTCTTTCTGTTCAAGTATCGCCTGAACATTTTGCGTATCCGGCCTGTAAACATTTATAACCATAAAGAAATCAACTTCAGAAACATCTATATGTTCTTTAAATCTTCCGAGAACTATAGTACCTACATCGTTTCCTCCAAGGTCTACTACATAATCATATTCCTTATCAACAAAAGGTATTAACATTTCTTTCGGTATAGCCGGAAGATCTGCCGAAGCCGACAGAGAAGAATCAAACACTTCTATTCCCTTTGCTATAAGTTCATCTCTTTTTTCTCTTGATCTGAAATAAACATTAACTATGTCCATATCGGATATTGCAACCTTGTTTTTGGAAATTTCTTTAAGATTAGATACGTAATTGACTGCAAATTCTGTTTTGCCGCTTCCGTAATGACCGGAAATAATTCTGACTCGCTTATCATCAAGATACATAGCATTTCCTCCCGTACATGGGTTTTACTTGTTCTGATACTTTTATTATAACGCAAATTTTCTCATTTTCAATAAGAAAATTGTATTTTTTTAAACACATTAAATAATCAAATCATTATAAAAGGCATTGTTTTATGCATTATTTATTTATATAGATATATACATTTATATATTTTCGCCATTTTTCTTCCTGATTATGCTCATCAAAACATTCAACTCTTACAAGACATATGATATTTATCCGTAATAATATGTATACTATATTAATGAAATATTATGCAATTTTATTGTAAATCCAATTAAATTTTTATATTGTATAAAATTTAATACATTTTTATAAATATATGTTTCATACATATACCTTAACCCAATAATCCTTTGTACAAAAAAACAAACAAATAAATAAAAACCTTCCTGTGTATTATAAATATAACTACACAAGAAGGTTTTGCCATACACTGAATAATAAGACAACCTCAATGCATTAATATTCAAAGCCCATTTTTCGTATCATTTCAATATCAGAAGAAAAATCAACCCCAACCGTTGTAAGCATATCTCCGGTTATTGCAGCATTTGCACCGGCTTTAATACACTTTTCTCCTCTGTCGGCAAGAAGTTTTCTTCCTCCCGCAAGCCTTAACAATGAGTCCGGAAGTATAAACCTAAACATAGCTATCGTACGCATTATTTCATCATATTCCAAAGGCTTTAACTGTTCAAAAGGTGTTCCCTTTATGGGATTTAAAATATTTACAGGCACAGATTTTATATTAAGCTCTCTCAAATCAAAAGCCATGTCAATTCTGTCCTCAAGGCTTTCTCCCATACCTATTATTCCTCCAGAACAAACTTCCAGTCCTGCCTCCGCAGCAGCATGTATTGCTTTTATTTTGTCATCATATGTATGGGTTGTGCATATATTTTTAAAGTTATTTCTTGAAGTTTCAACATTGCAGTGTATTCTGTCAACACCTGCTGCTTTTAATTTTACAAACTGTTCTTTATTCATAAGTCCGCCCGAAATACAGACAAGCATTTTTTCTCTTATTTTTCTGCTGAGCTCACATACTTTGTCAACCTCGGTATCATTAAGTCCCCTTCCGGAAGCAACCATTGAATACCTTTTTACTCCTTCTTTTGCACAAATCTCCGCACCTTCAAGTATCAGCTTTTCGTTTAACGGGTATTTGTCCTGACATGTTGTGTTATAAAAAGATGACTGGGCACAAAATTTACAGTTTTCACTGCACATTCCGCTTTTTGCATTTACTATGGCACAAAAATCAAATACATTTCCACAGAACTTATTTCTTATTTCACAAGAAGCATTTGTAAGTTCATCTAAATCACAAAAATAAAGCTGTTTGGCTTCTTCTTTTGTTATTTTTCCGCCGTTTATAACTTTATCTTTCATTCTTTCAACAAAACCGCTCATTGCAAACCTCCTCAAAGAGTATCAAAAGGTGCTATTCTGTTTCTGATAACAGGACCGGCAACACAAGCTATTATTATTTTTATAATATCAAATATAATAAACGGAAATACACATATTCCCAATGCATATGCCCATGTGCATTTCATTAAAACAACAAACCATGCAGTACCGAAAATATATGCCACTGCCGTAGCAATAATCATACCTACAGCCGTAATATATTTATTCTGCGACTTTTCCCAGAAACAGCCGCATATAATAGCCATAAATATAAATCCTATCAAATAACCTCCCGTTGGCCCTGCAAGCTTTGCAAATCCTCCCGAATATCCCGAAAAAACAGGCAGACCAAACATACCGAGCAAAAGGTATATTATATAACTTACAGTTGTACGTTTTCTTCCTATTACGAATGTTGAAAGATAAATAACTAAATTGGTAAACGATATAGGTACAGCACCTATCGCTATACTCATAGGACCAAGTATACACATTACTGCCGCAGATACGGCACAAAAAGTCATTGTACGTGGCGAAAAACCACTCTGAGTCGATTCTTTCATTTTTTGCTCTCCTTTTAAGTCAATTTTTGCTTTGTTAAACAACTTTTTACAGTATAAAACGTAAAACAATAATTGTCAACTATTATTATAGCTAATTGTCGACAATATTGATTGACACAAAAACCATATAAAAAATACTCTCTGCAAAATACAGAGAGTAAAAAATATATAAATTTTAATTTATTTTTTATATCTTTAATATTCCTATAGACTGAAGAAGAAGCACAAACAACAAAACAGGTGCAATATATCTTATCATAACAATATAAAGTGTCTGTCTCGAAAACTTATGTCCGCTCGAAGTCATTTCATCAATAACCCACTTAGGTTTTGCAACCCAGCCTATAAGTATGCAAGTTAAGAAACCTACCAAAGGCATAAAGCAGTTGTTGCTTATATAGTCAAGTATATCAAGTATCTGTGCCGTACTTCCGTTAGGCAGTTTCAATTCAAAATAGAGTTTGTTGTATCCAAGGCATACAATAACACCTACAACCATAGCAAAAATTGTTACTATAACGGTTGCTTTCTTTCTGCTTATTTTAAATCTGTCCATAGCACTTGATACAATAGCTTCCATTACAGATACGGAAGATGTGACAGCTGCAAACGAAACCGTAATGAAAAACACTATTCCGACTATGCCGCCCATAAATCCCATAGCATTAAATACCTTAGGAAGTGACACAAACATCAGTCCGGGACCGGCTGACATACCCTCTGTACCCATAAATGTAAATACCGCCGGAACTATCATCATTCCCGCAAGAAAAGCAACTATAGTATCAAAAATTTCTATCTGATTTACAGACTTTGAAAGATTTATTTCATCCTTTACATATGAGCCGTAAGCTACCATAATACCCATAGCAACACTTATAGAAAAGAAAAGCTGACCTAAAGCATCTGTGGCTACAACAAATAATTTTCTTGCCGTCAGCCCTTCAAAATTAGGTATTACATAAATTTTAAGTCCTTCAATACCGGTTCTTGTTACTCCGTTTGCATCTGTATAACTTAAAGTAAGCGAGAAAAACGCTATAATTATTATAAGGACAAGCAGTATAGGAAGAAGTATTTTGGAATAGCCTTCAATTCCTTTTTCAACACCTCTGTATACAACAAAAGCTGTTATAAAAATATATATCAAAAACCATATAATAGGGCTGTACTGTGATGTAATAAATCCGGTAAAATATCCGTCCTCCACAGCAGCGACACCGTTTCCTGTTATATAAGTAAACAAATATTTAAGTACCCATCCACCTATTGAACAATAGTACGGAAGTATTATCACAGGTACAAGACAGGCAAGTATTCCCAGCCAGCCCCAATTTTTGTTTATTACTTTATAAGCAGTAAGCGGACTCTGTTTTGTTTTTCTTCCTATTGCAAGCTCTGTTGTAAGCATGGCAAAGCCAAATGTCAAAGCAAGGATTATATAGCAAAGAAGAAACAGCCCTCCTCCGTCCTTTGCCGCAAGATAAGGAAATCTCCATATATTTCCCAGTCCTACAGCACTGCCTGCGGCCGCCAGAACAAATCCTATTGAGCCGCTGAAATTACTTCTTTTGTGGTTGTGTTTTTCCATAAGAAACCTCCCCTTCTTTTCATATTATACCCAAAAATAAAAATTATCGGCATTATTTTGCCTTCCCCATACAAAATGCCGAAAGTAATGAATAAGATATTATCACATATTTAAAGAATTGTATAGACTTAAATACAATTTTTAAATTAAAACATTTAAACAATATTTCCAAAGGGTTTAAAAACAATAAATACAAATATAAATTTAGCAGACTGATTAAAACCGTGGGACTCTGTCCCACACCCTGCGATTAAGGAACCGCAAAGATAGATGCGGCAGGCGGAGCCTGATTTGCGAAGCAAATTTCCTGACCGTGAAAAAAATCGAGTAAAACTTTTATCAAAACGCAATTACATTGCGTTTTTCAGAACAAAATTATAAGTTATATTATTATGTTTTTTCAAACTTTATAGAATAGAATCTCCTTTACATTGATTTTAAAACATAAATCCTGTATCTGTTGCCGTAAACATTGCATAAGCCTATTTCCGGAGGCACATGGAATGTGCGGTCTTAAAGAGA
>CAKQPE010000096.1 GCA_934256695.1 uncultured Eubacteriales bacterium | reverse complement strand
CTTTTAAGCCCATGGAACCTGTCTGTTTATTCTTCTGTTTGAACAAGTCGAAATCCTGATTTCGACTTAGGTGTCGATTTTGTCGACACCTTCAATCCCATGACCTATGTCATGGGATTTTCATTAAATAAAAATTATTGGTTTAAAGTCATCCCTGAAAGGGAAGATGGCAAACCGAAGGTTTGACGGAATGGCTTTTAGCTTTCTCATCGGTTGGGAATTTGTCACGCAGTGACGGACTATGGGACAAAAAAACACCCCAAAATAAATTTCGGAGTGTTTTTAATATTTATTCTTCTGTCAAAATAAGCTAAACCTGTTTTCGGTTTAAATTATTTGTCTAATACTGCGATAATTTCAACTTCGCAAAGAAGTTTTTTAGGAAGATCCTTAACAGCTACACATGAACGAGCAGGTTTGCTTACGAAATATTTTCCGTAAATTTCATTGAAAGTTGCAAAATCAGCAATATCAGCAAGGAAACATGTTGTTTTAACAACATTTTCAAAACCGATACCGTTAGCTTCAAGAATAGCTTTGATATTCTGGCATACTCTTTCTGTCTGTTCCTCTATTGTTTTGCCTGCAATTTCACCTGTGCCAGGTGTAAGAGCAACCTGACCTGAAGCAAAAAGGAAACCATTTGCTGCAACAGCCTGTGAATAAGGACCGATAGCTGCTGGAGCTTTGTCTGTTGATGTAAATTTTAACATTTTTAGCACCTCTCTAATCTTTAAGTAAAAATATTAATTAATAAGTTATACCTATAGATTTATTTTATAACCAAAAATCCCATTAGTCAATATCTCTTTATATATATTTCACTAAAAAAATTTGATTTAAAACTTTAACTTGTACAGTCAGGCCATATAAAATTCCATATTTATATAGAATGACCGTTTTTTTGATTATTTTTAAGTCTTTCATACCATTTTCCGCTTTTAAGATATATAGTATATACAGTATTCGAAAATATCGGTGCTATTATCCACGCCGCAGCCACACCGTAAAAGCCGAAATTAAGGACTTTTGCAAAAAAATATGCTATAGGAACTCTTATTACAAGCTGTGCCGCTATGGTATTCTTTAAAGTAAACATGGCATTTCCCGTTCCTTTTATAAATCCCATAAGCGGATAATAAATTGCATAGAAAACATACATAAAACAGGAAATTTTAATATATCTGTGAGCCATTTCTATTACCTGCGGATCTGAATTGAATATTGCCACCAAATATCCGCCGCCAAAAAGCATTACCGCCATAAGAACAATATTAAACGGAATAAGCATTTTTCGTCCTGCGGAAATTCCCTTCAAAGCTCTTTCTTTCTGCCCCGCTCCCAGATTTTGGCTTGTAACGGCCGCTACCGCATCATTTACGGCAGAACAAGGAAGTACCGCAAAACTATCCAACTTAACGCATATTCCGTATGCAGCACTGGCAAGTATACCGTAGCTGTTTACAATTCCGTTTAAAACAAGATATGCCACATTTACCGTTCCCTGCTGTAACGCACTGGGAAGACCGATTCTTATAATATCCTTTGCTATCTCCTTATCAAAGCAAAATTCCTTAGGATTAAAAGTAACAATGTGTTTCTTGCTTCTGAAATAAACTATGCTCAGAATAAAAGAAAGTGCCTGACTGGCTATTGTTGCCAAAGCCGCACCAGAAACACCCATATTAAATTTAGCTATCAGCAAATAATCAAGAACCACATTTGTTGCCGTTGCCGCCATAACAAAATACATAGAGCTTTTTGAGTCTCCAAACCCTCTTTGAATTGCACACACAAGATTATACCCTAATGTAAAGACCATTCCGGCAAAAACTATTCTGAGGTATGTAACAGCAAGAGGAAAAGCCTCAGGAGGTGTATATATAATTTTCAAAATAAATGGTGAAAATAAAATTCCCAAAAGCGTAATAATAACTGCCGCACTTATAAATATGCTTATTGCGGTATTTGCTGTTTTCTTTATTCTTTCCGTATCGTTTATTCCCGTAAGGCTTCCCAGCAGTATTGTAACGCCAAGAGCCATACCGCTTACCGCCATCAAAAGTATGTTCATAACCGGACCGCCTACGGAAACCGCCGCCGTTGCCGCTGTACCCATATATTTCCCCACAAAATACATATCAACCGCATTGTAAAGTGCCTGAAAAAGATTAGACGCAACTATAGGCAGTGCAAACAGAAATATCTGTTTGTTAAGATTTCCCTTTGTAAGGTCTTTTTTAAGTGCCAAAAAACCATCTCCCCTATTTTTATAAAGAGAGTATACTAAATTACAGTTTAAAAGACAATATTGTACCTCTATTTTCTATAATCATTTAAATTCATATAAAAAAGCCACAGCAATCAAAATTACTATGGCTTATATCAAAATTTTTAAATATTCTTTTGATATTAAAGTTTTAATGTTTTTCTTACATAGTTAAGAGCCTGGTCAAGGTCTTCAATAAGTTCGTCTGCATCTTCAATGCCTACGGAAAGTCTTACCTGACCCTCTGCAATACCAACTGCCGCTCTTTCTTCCGGTGTAAGTGTTGCATGGCTCATCGAAGCAGAATGTTGTATAAGCGAGTCAACATTTCCAAGTGACGTTGCAAGGCTTATTAAGTTTACGTGGTCCATAAGAAGTTTTCCTGCTTCAAAACCTCCTCGCACATCAAAACTCATCATGGCACCGAATTTTTTCATCTGCTTTGCGGCAATATCATGTCCCGGATGTGTTTCAAGTCCCGGATACAACACCTTTTCTACCATATAGTGTTTATCAAGAAACTCAGCGATTTTCATAGCGTTTTCGCAATGCTTTTCCATACGTATGCCGAGAGTTTTCATTCCCTTTGAAAGCGAAGCGGCTTCAAAAGGAGACATAATGCCGCCAAGAAATTTAAGTGTATGACCTTTAATTTCCGAAAGTAATTTTTTATTTCCGCATATTGCACCTCCAAGAAGGTCTCCGTGACCATTCATATATTTTGTACATGAATGAATTACAATATCCGCACCAAGTGCAAGCGGTCTCTGAAGATACGGTGTGGCAAATGTGCTGTCTACAAAAAGAAGTGCATTTCCTTCATGTGCATATTCCGCAGCTTTTTGTATATCTGTAATTCTCAGTGTAGGATTACAAGGTGTTTCAATATATACTACTTTTGTATTAGGCCTCATTGCCTTTCTTATATTTTCAACATTGCCTGCCGTTGTGTCTACAACCGTTTTTTCAATACCATATCCCGGAAGCATATTGTTTATAAACTCAAATGTTCCTCCGTATACAGTATCACCTACAATAATATGATCTCCCGCACGAAGGACCGAAAGAAGTGCCGTTGTTATCGCACACATACCCGATGCCGTAACAGCACAATCATCAGCACCTTCAAGGGCAGCAATTTTTCTTTCTACTGCGTCTGTTGTAGGATTTGAATATCTTGTATAGGCATAAATTCCTTCTACATCTCCATAACCCGCTTTTATCGCTGTATCCATATCCTTCATTACAAACGTTGATGTTCTGTATATAGGTGCAACATGTGCTCCGGTAAGGGGATCATGCTCACTTCCTGCATGAATCGCCTTTGTGTTAAATGTCATATCGTTTACATTTTTCATATAAAAACCCCCTTAATTATAAATCCTTAAAATTCCCTTTGCTTTTCAAGAGGTATTATATTATTGGTATATATTTTTGTAAAACGATATATATTAAACCTTTAGATGAAAAAAATTCATCATAAAACACAATAATAAAAACTTTTTAAATTTAAGTTTTATATATTATTCATATATATTTCTTAAATTTTGCTCATCAATATAATCATTTATATATTCATACATTCTTTTTACAGCCGGAGAATAAATTATATCTTTTCTCATTATAAGGCCAATAGTTCGGCTTTCTCCTGTCTCCAAAGGATACATATCTATATTATAATTTTCACCATAAACAGCCAATTCCGGCATAAGAGATATTCCGAGACCATTTTCAACCAGAGACATTATTGCTCTGTCATCATCTATAAAAAAACTTGACTGTACTTTTATTTTATATTTCTGTATATAAGCTGTTGTATCTGTATTGTAGCCTTTGCTTTGAAGTATTATGTTGTTATTCTTTATTTCATCTACCGTTATATAATTTTTATTAATCGGTTTAAAATTTTTCGGTACAACGCATAAAATAGGATCTTTGTGAAGTTTGGTTTCAAACAGATTTCCGTTTACAGGCAAACTTTCAAACCCAATATCAACCATACCGTTTTTTACCCATTCATAAACCGCTTGATAGTTTCCTTGCATTACATTTACTTTTATATTCGGAAATTCTTCATTAAACAGTCTTACTATACCTGGTATCCATTTAAGACAAACACTACTGAAAGCTCCGATTGTTACCGTTCCTCTTTCTACACCGTTTATTTTGGCGATTTCCGATTGAAGAATATCTTCTTTTTCAAGAACAGCTTTTACATATCCAAGAATGTTTTCTCCCTCTGATGTAAGTTTTATGCCTGTTTTGCTTCTTATAAAAAGCGAAAAACCCCAGTTTGATTCCAGAGCAGCTATGGAATGACTTACTGCCGACGGTGTAATATTTAGTGCCGCTGCGGCATTTATAAAACTCTTTTGCTTCACTGCTTCATAAAATACTTTATATGCCTCGTAAGCCATTTGTATATCCCCTTTATAATCATTTTTAGAACCTAAAACTTTAATAATCTACAATTAATTATAAATGCAATATAATAAGTATACAATGTTTTATTAAATTAACTAATAAACTATTATGATTGGAGGTGCTGTGATGATTGATTATTCTCCCTTCTGGGAAACACTTAAAAATTCAAACGAAAACTGTGGTATACACTTACAAATAAATATCATATGTCCCACAGTGTGATTCACAGATTAAAACACAGCCAAGATGTTTCCACAATTACATTTGCAGAATATTAAATTGTACTATAAGTTATGTTATAAAATATGTTCCTTCTGATAAAAACCAGCCTTTATAAAAGTCGAAAGCAGGTAATACAGTTGGTATATGGTTTTAAGAGAACATATATCAAAAAGGCTGCTGCAAAATGTTGTACCGCCCCCAAAAAAGTTAGACCTAAAAATCTAACGATTGAAGGTCGGTACAAAATAATATTATGCAACAGCCCTTTTATTTACACTATAATTTTATATTTTGTCAGTAGTTAATACTGCACCATTTCCTGCACTTGTGGCCAATTTTCTGTATCTTGCCATATATCCCGTAATTTCTTTAGGTTTATATGACCAGTCAGCCTTTCTTCTTTCAATTTCTTCTTCGTCAACAAGCAGGTCTATTCTCTTTGCATCTATATCAATGCATATCTTGTCTCCATCTTTAACAAATGCCAGTGGTCCTCCTTCTGCTGCTTCAGGTGAAATGTGACCTACAAAGCAACCGTTATTTGTTCCCGAAAATCTTCCGTCTGTAATTAATGCAACAGAATCTCCAAGTCCCTGACCAATCATAAATTTAAGTACATTGCACATTTCACGCATACCTGGTTCACCTTTAGGACCGCCATAACGTATAATTACAACACTTCCGGGCTTAATCTGAAGCTTTGAAACTGCAACAGCCGCATCTTCTTCACAATCAAAGCAGACGGCTTCACCTGTAAACTGTCTCATATGTTCAGGTATTCCTGCCGGTTTACAAACTGCCGAATCCGGTGCTAAATTTCCGTGTAAAATAGCAAGAGAACCTTTCAGGAATGGTCTTGACAATGGACGTATTATTTCGTCATTTACTTCCTTCTGCTGCCAGTAAATGTGATTTTCTATATTCTCCCTAAGCGTTTTTCCGGTACAGGTCAATACATCTAAGTTCAAAATATCTTTCATATATTCCATTACTCTTGGAACACCGCCTGAATTATGGAAATCTTCCATTAAATAATCTTCCGTTCCTGCCGGATAAATACGTACTATCTGAGGAACTTCATCGCTTATTTTGTCAAATTCCTCCATAACCTTTGCCGGTTCAATTCCAAGCTCATATGCAAGTGCTGTTAGATGTAAAATCGCATTTGTACTTCCGCCCGTAGCCATTAAGAATTTTATTGCATTTTGGAGAGATTCAAAATTCAATATATCCCTTGCACGAATATTTTTCTTTACCATTTCCACTATTCTTACACCGGAAGCCTTTGCTATTCTCATTCTGTCCGCATAAACTGCCGGTGTAGCACCTCCATCAGGCATCTGTAAACCCAGTGCCTCACTTATGCAACTCATTGTATTCGCTGTTCCATAATATGAGCATGAACCTATAGTAGGCATTACTGTTTTTGTAACACGAAGGGCTTCTTCCATGGAAATTTTTCCTGCCTGATACATTCCCCATGCCTCATAAGCAGCAGTATTTTCTGTTTTCGGACGACCGTTAAATGCAGGTCCTCCCAAAGATGGACCTCCGGTTACCATAATAGTAGGTAAATTACAACGAGCAGCAGCCATCATCATTCCTGGTACAATTTTATCGCATGAGCCAAGCAAAACAAGACCGTCAAATTCATGTGCCTTTACCATTAACTCAATACTATCACAAATAACATCTCTTGTAGGAAGTACATATCCGTTCTGTGAAACATCACAAACACCTATAGTTCCAAATTCAACCGGAATACCACCTGCCTGTGCAATACCATTTTTAACAGCATCTGCAACCTGTCTTAAATTAACGTGTCCCGGACAAATATCACTACAGGTATTTGCTATGGCTATAACTGGCTTGCCTGCAATATCGTCAACACTCCATCCAAGAAGCGTAAGCATCTGCCATTTACCGTTTAATGCATTAATTGCCCTAAGCATTTCCGATGGAGACATATTCTTTTTCAAATATTCAAAATCTTCCATTAAACAACCACCCTTCTGTATTAAAAACACCACTATAAAATATAAAAGTAACGTTGAAAACTTGAATTAAGTGTAACATACAACTGTTTATATGTCTATTGTTACAAATTCATATTTATAGATAAATAAAATTGTATATTTTTAAATACAGCAAAAAAACCTCAAGCATTTGCTTGAGGTTAAGTGCCCAGACTCGGAATCGAACCAAGGACACGAGGATTTTCAGTCCTCTGCTCTACCAACTGAGCTATCTGGGCATAAACTAGGGTAGCAGGATTTGAACCTGCGAATGACGGAATCAGAATCCGTTGCCTTACCGCTTGGCGATACCCCATCGTTAATTTATTTAATGAGCTGGGCTAGTTGGATTCGAACCAACGAATGCAGAAGTCAAAGTCCTGTGCCTTACCGCTTGGCGATAGCCCATTAAATAAACTTAAATAAAAAAAGCGCGAAACGAGATTCGAACTCGCGGCCCTCGCCTTGGCAAGGCGATGCTCTACCACTGAGCCATTCGCGCATATTATGCAGTCGAGGGGACTTGAACCCCTACCCAGTTTACCCGGACTAGATCCTTAGTCTAGCGCGTATGCCAATTCCGCCACGACTGCATATAATGAGTCACTCGGGGTTCGAACCCGAGACACCTGGATTAAAAGTCCAGTGCTCTACCGACTGAGCTAGTGACCCATA
>CAKQPE010000095.1 GCA_934256695.1 uncultured Eubacteriales bacterium | reverse complement strand
GTGACACCTTCCCCCAATGGAAGGCTTTAAAAATATCGCAAATGGATTTACAAAAAATGCAATGAAATTGCATTTTACCAAAAGTTTTACTAAATTTTTTTCAAAAAATTTTCAGGGTTTGGGGTGAAACCCCAAGGTCTTTCAGTCCGATAAATTTATATTTATTATTTCATCGAAAAACGCAATATGCTTGTGCTTTATTGAAAGTTTTTGTCCTGTTTTTTCAAAAGCTGATGTGGTATGCGGCAAAGTCCCAAGGTTCTATTCTTTTTTCTTTTCAAAGAGCATAGAATAAAAAAGGTGATGCTTATGAAAAGAATATATGCCCTTGTGCCATGTGCCGTTGTTTTTTCAATGTCATTCGTTCCCATTATGGTAAACGCAGTGTTTGCTAAAACAAATATTACAGACACAATACATACCGAACCTGATTCATCAGAAAACTATCCTGCGGATAATACAGTCCTTATTGACGAAAACACCCTGCAACAGGAAATAACATCAGAAAAAAATAATACAGAAAATACAGATACCGAAAAAATATCTACGGATTTTTCACAGACGGATTTTGAGGACTATATAACCGGCGTTGTTGCCGCCGAAATGCCCGCATTGTTTGAACCCGAGGCACTAAAGGCACAAGCTGTTGCCGCCCGTACTTATGCCGAAAGACGAATGGCAAACGGAAACTCTCTTGGTACAATGATTGAAAACGGCGGACAGGCCTACTGTTCCTTAGATGAAATGAAAGAAAAATGGGGAAACAATTTTAACGAATACTATGACAAAATAAAAAATGCCGTTTATTCTACCAAAGGCGAAATAATGGTGTATAACGGCGAGCCTATTTTATCCGTTTTCCATGCCATAAGCAGTGGAAAAACCGAAACTGCCGCAAATATATGGAGCAGTGACGAACCGTATCTAAAAAGTGTAGACAGTTCTGCAGACACAACAGCCGAAAACTATATGTCCGAAATTCGAATTTCATCTGATAATGTTGTCGCTAAACTGCAAGCCGCACGTCCGTCACTTATAATATCATCCGGCAATTTAGCCGCACAGACACAGATTATAAGCCGCAGCGAGTCGGGATATATACAAAAAATACAAATAGGCAACGAAACCTTTACAGGCAGGGAAATACGTGAAATTTTAGGTCTTAGAAGCAGTGATTTTTCAATAAAACAGGACGGAAATAACATAATATTTACAACAAAAGGCTATGGTCACGGTGCAGGCATGAGCCAGTACGGAGCAAATGCTCTCGCCCTTGAGGGCAAAAACTACCATGAGATATTAAGTCACTACTACAGCGGCATCGAGTTCAAGAAAGAGTAAATTTATCGAACTAAAGACCTTGGGGCGTTGCCCCAATACCCCACGATTTTTTGAAAAAAATCGAGTAAAACTTTTATCAAAATGCAATTTCATTGCATTTTTCGGAACAAAATTATAAGTTATAATATAAAATTTTACTTTTCTCAAATTTTGCCGAGTAAACTCAACTTTGCACTGCTTTAAGCCTTCCCTTTGGGGAAGGTGTCACTTTAGTGACGGATGAGGGATTTGTTCAAATATAAATTATGTTTTTCATATAATTTATTTTCTTATTCTTCCCTCATCCGGCTCGCTCCGCTTGCCACCTTCTCCCAGGAGAAGGCTTATTAACGGCAATTTTATATTTAATCTCAAAATACCGTGACTTCTGTCACGGTATTTTACTAAAAGTTTCGCTCAAGCCTTTTCAAAGGCTTGCAGGGTGTGGGACAGAGTCCCACGTTTTTTTATTTTTATACCTCTACAGGCTGTAAATGCCATATTTCGTCGGCATATTCCTTTATTGTTCGGTCAGAGCTGAACTTTCCGCTCATGGCTATGTTTTCAGCCGCCATTTTCGCCCATCGCTTTTTATCGCTGTAGGCTTTGTCTATTTCTTCATGTGCCTTGCAGTAGGCTTCAAAATCAGCAAGTACAAAGTATGTGTCCGGTCTTGCACCGTTTATGCCGTTTAAAAGGGATTCATATATATCCCTGAATAATTCCGTATTACTGTCAAATGTTCCGTTTATAAGGCAGTTTAAAGCCATTCTTGCACCCTGATTTATATTATATACCATCCAAGGGTCATAAGAGTTGTCTGCATACTTAGCCATAACTTCTTCCGCTTTAAGACCGAATATAAATATATTCTCGTCTCCCACTTCTTCTTTTATCTCAACATTGGCTCCGTCAAGAGTGCCTATTGTTACGGCACCGTTAAGCATAAACTTCATATTTCCCGTTCCCGATGCTTCTTTTCCCGCCGTTGAAATCTGTTCACTTATATCAGCCGCAGGAATAAGCTTTTCTGCAAGGGATACTCTGTAGTTTTCCATAAAAACAACCTTTATCTTGTTGTTTATTGACGGGTCATTGTTTACCACATCGGCAACACTGTTTATAAGCTTTATAATAAGCTTTGCCATATGATAGCTTGCGGCACTTTTTGCACCGAATATATATGTTCTCGGTGTAATATCCAATCCCGGATTAACCTTTAAGCAATTATAAAGATATATTATGTGCAGTATGTTAAGGAGCTGTCTCTTATATTCATGGAGTCTCTTTACCTGTATATCGAATATTGAGTCGGGATTAATTTCAATGCCCTTTGTCTGCTTTATATACTTTGCAAGAGCAATTTTGTTTTCCTTCTTTACTTCCATAAGTTTTTCAAGGAAACCTTCGTCATCGGTAAATTTTTTAAGTTCTTTAAGCTGTGACAAATCAGTTATCCAACCGTCACCTATTTTTTCCGTTATAAGCTTTGCAAGTTTCAAATTGGAGTGTAAAAGCCATCTTCTCTGTGTTATGCCGTTTGTCTTGTTATTGAACTTTTCGGGATAAAGTTCATAAAAATCGTGAAGTTCCTTATCCTTGAGTATCTCTGTATGAAGTCTTGCAACACCGTTTACGCTGTGGCTTCCCACTATTGCAAGGTATGCCATTCTTACCTGACCGTCTGCAATAATAGCCATATTTCTTATTTTGTTGTTGTCATAGCCGTATTTTTCTATTAATTTAAGGCAGAAACGTCTGTTTATTTCCTCTACTATTTGATAAATTCTCGGAAGAAGTCTGCTGAAAAGTTCCATAGGCCATTTTTCAAGAGCCTCGCTCATAATGGTATGGTTTGTGTATCCGCATACCTTCTTTGTTATCTCCCAAGCCTTATCCCAAGGCACATCGTTTTCGTCAACAAGCACTCGCATAAGCTCTGCAACAGCTACCGTAGGGTGTGTATCGTTAAGCTGGAAGGCAACCTTCTCCGGAAGAAGGTCAAAATTGCTGTGTCTGCTTTTAAATCTTGCAACTACCCTCTGCACCGTAGCGGAAATAAAGAAATACTGCTGTCTTAATCTAAGTTCTTTTCCCGAATAATGCTCATCGGCAGGATAAAGTACCTCTGTTATTGTATGGGCAAGGTTCTGCTCCTCCAATGCTTTCTGGTAGTTGCCTTCGTTAAAGGATTTAAGGTCAAATTTATTCTTAGGTCTTGCGTCCCACAGACGCAGTGTATTTACGTTGTTTGTGCCATAGCCTACAACAGGATAGTCATAAGGCACAGCCATTATTGAGTGGTAATTTTCCTGAACAAATCTGTATTCGCCATTGCCCTTCGGTACGGCTTTTACGTTTCCGCCGAACTTAACCTCTATGGCATATTCACTTCTTTTAAGCCCCCATGGATCACCGTTTTCAAGCCAGTTATCCGGTCTTTCCACCTGATAGCCGTTTTCTATTGCCTGCTCGAATATTCCGTAATGGTAACGTATTCCGCAGCCGTATGCAGGAAGTGAAAGCGTTGAAAGAGAATCCAGAAAACAAGCGGCAAGTCTGCCAAGGCCACCGTTTCCAAGTCCCGGGTCAGGCTCACTTTCTTCTATTAAATTATAATCTATTCCAAGCTCATCAAAAGCCTGTTTTATAGGTTCGTAGATAGAAAGATTTATTATGCTGTTGCCGAAAAACCTTCCCATAAGAAATTCCATTGAAAGATAGTAAACCATTTTCACATCTTTTTCAAAATACGTGTCATGGGATTTCATCCAAATATCATTTACTATATCTCTTATGGCATATACTGCCGACTGATAAATTTCTTCGGGAGTAGCGGTTTCCACGGTTTTTCTTGTAATAGTTCTCAGATTATCAATTATCATAGACTTAAATTTGTCTTTTGATATATTAATACTGTTCATATATTTATCTCCTTCAAATAAATTGTTTTACTTTTCTCCCAAAGCCTGCATTTTTTCGGCTTGGTCATTGGCAGTAAGAACATCTATTATATCGTCCAAATCACCGTTCATTACAGCATCTATTTTGTAAAGCGTAATACCTGCTCTGTGGTCCGTTACTCTGCCCTGAGGAAAATTATATGTTCTTATCTTCTCACTTCTGTCACCGGAGCCTACCTGCTGACGGCGGTTTTCAGAAATAGCACTGTCATGTTTTTCCTGTTCAAGCTTATAAATTCTCGAATAAAGAACTTTAAGTGCCTTATTCTTGTTTTTAAGCTGGCTCTTTTCGTCCTGACATGATACAACTATGCCTGTAGGTATATGTGTAACTCTTACGGCAGAGTCTGTTGTATTTACACACTGACCTCCGTTTCCCGATGCCCTGAAAACATCTATGCGGACATCGTTCATATCTATGTTTACGTCTACCTTGTCGGCCTCCGGCAGTACGGCAACCGTTGCGGCAGAGGTTTGTATTTTTCCGTTTGATTCCGTAACAGGAACTCTCTGTACTCGGTGGGTTCCGCTTTCAAATTTAAATCTTGAATATGCACCCTGTCCCGTTACCATGAATATAACTTCTTTAAATCCACCCAAATCGCTTTCTGAGGCAGAAATTATTTCCGTTTTCCATTTTCTGTTTTCCGCATACCTTACATACATTCTGAAAAGCTCTCCGGCAAATATTGCCGCCTCGTTTCCTCCTGTTCCGGCACGGATTTCCATAATTACGTTTTTGCTGTCATTAGGGTCTTTCGGCAAAAGAAGAACCTTTAATTCTTCTCTGAATTTTTCGGCATCTTCCTTGCTCTGTGTCAGTTCTTCCTTCAAAAGCTCACGAAACTCCTCGTCCTTGCTTTCTTTGAGCATTTCTTCTGCTTCTTCGGCAGATTTTAAAGCATTTTTATATTCTCTGTATTTTTCAACCACAGGCCCCATATTGCTGTATTCCTTCATCAGCTTCTGCCATTTTTCCTGATTGGCTATTATATCCGGGTCATTTATCTGTTCACCCAAATCCGTATAGGTTCTTTCAAGTTCATCTATATGGTTAAATAACATTCTTTACCTCTCTGTCTTAGTTCCGAAAACCACTCGGTCAAGTCCCGCATAGTCCTTAACGGTGGTTATTTTTTCAAATCCGTTTTTTTCCATAATATTGTGTAAATCTTTGCTTTGATTATATCCTATCTCATAAAACAACATTCCGCCTGATTTAAGATATTTTCTGCTTTCTTCGGTGATTTTTCTGTAAAAATCCAGTCCGTCATCTCCGCCGTCCAAAGCCGATAAAGGCTCATGGTCTTTTACCTCACGCATAAGGGATTTTATATCTTCCTTTGGTATATAAGGCGGATTGGAAACTATTGCGTCAAAAACACCGCCTATATTCTCAAACAAATTACTGTGTATAAACTCCGTTTTGTTTTTCACATTATTATATTCGGCATTTTTTTCGGCTATGTTTAATGCACCTTTGCTTATATCCGCACCTACAGCCTTTTCAATTCCGCTAAGCACAAGGCTTATTGCTATACAGCCGCTTCCCGTACACATATCAAGAATATTCTTAAAATTATTTTCTTTTGAAAATTCAAGAACTTTTTCAACCAATACCTCCGTATCGGCTCTTGGTATAAGCACATTTTCGTCAACCAAAAAGTCATATCCCATAAACTCGCATTTACCTATTATATACTGGCTCGGAATACCGCTTTTTCGTTTTTCAACCATATTTCTGAAATCCGCAAGCTGTTCTTCGTTAAGCTCATAGTCGGGATTTATTAGTATTTCGGTTTTACTCATATTGACGGCTTTCATCATAAAAATCTGTGCGTCAACATAACTTTCACCAACACAACTTTTATTAAGCTCATTCTTTGCAGTCAAAATTAAATTTCTTATAGTTTTGTTATTATTTTCCGGACTCATCTTCTGCTTCTTCCTCCAGAACACCCTTCATTGCCGCTATTGCCGCCTCTATCTGGCTTCCGTCAGGCTCTGCCGTTGTTATTTTCTGCAAACAAAGACCGGGAGCACTTACTATTTTAACAACAGGTGAATCACTTCTTCCCGCCCAGCGTATAACCTCATAAGAAATGCCTGCAACAAACGGCACAAGAAGTATACGGCTTACAAGTCTGAGCCATATAGTGTCGGTTCTTATAAAAAAGAACACAACCATACTTATAATCATTACTATCAAAAGGAAACTTGTTCCGCATCTTTTATGAAGTCGTGTATATTTTTTTACATTTTCAACAGTCAGTTCTTCTCCGTGTTCAAAGCAGTTTATTGTCTTATGCTCTGCCCCATGATACTGGAAAACTCTTTTTATTTCCTTCATTCTTGAAACAAGGAAAAGATAGAGAAGAAATATAGCTATTCTTATAAGGCCTTCGGCTATACCCAAAGCCCATGTCCCAGGAAGAATCGGTCTTAAAAGACTGCCTATAAAAACAGGCAGAACAAAAAACAGGCCTATTGAAAACACAAGAGATACAGCAACACTTATATAAATAAGTACATCTGTAAGTTTGTCACCGAACATTTTCTGCAATGCCTTTTCAAACTTGCTTGGTTCTGCGTTTTCGTCTGTTTCTTCCTCCAGTCCTGCAAGCTGTGTAGAACGCATTATTATTTTTGTTCCTATTATAAGAGACTGTATAAAAGACGCAATTCCTCTGAATATAGGATATTTAAATATTTTATATCTGCTAAAAACATCATCTATATCTTTTTTTTCAACAGCCAAAGTTCCTTCAGGTGTTCTTACAGCCATGGCATACATTTTTTTGCCACGCATCATAACGCCTTCTATAACCGCTTGTCCGCCGATATACGTTGTTCTTAAACCTTTATTGCTTTCTTTCAAAATATCGGATACTTTTGCTTTCATTGTTATTTATCACCTCTTTAGCTTTAAAATTATATCATATACAGATAAAAAAATAAACATAACCATATTAAACTTTTTAAGACCAAAAATTTCGGACAATTTCGGTTCAAAAATATAAATTTATGTAAGACCTTGGGGCGTTGCCCCAATACCCCACAAGCCTTTGAAAAGGCTTGACCTAAACTTTCAGTAAAATACCGTGACTTTGTCACGGTATTTTGGGACTAAGTATAAAATTGCCAATAATAAGCCTTCTCCTCTGGGAGAAGGTGCTGAGCAAAGCAAAGCGGATGATGGGAAAATCCTTTAATCAAAGTTTTAATAAAACGGATTAAATTTAATTTTTTCCAATGGAAAAGTGGGATTTGCAGGAACTTTTTTATCGAAAAAGTTCCCTGCACCTTCAAAAATCTCTTTAAGACCGCACATTCCATGTGCCTCCGGAAATAGGCTTCTGCAATG
>CAKQPE010000094.1 GCA_934256695.1 uncultured Eubacteriales bacterium | reverse complement strand
TTTTCATTTGGCTTTGATTTGCCGTCATATCGGCAGCATATACCCAAAAGACAGGCACTTACCAGAACCGCCATTATTCTTCAAGCTCACTTTCAACATCAAGTGCTTCCACCAACTGCATTTCTTCATGCTTTTCTGCAAAGTTATCAAGTGTATACTGGTTTGCGAAAAGAAGCAGAGGACGTTTGAAGTGGTCGAACACAAGCATAATTCTCTGGTTTTCGTATTCTTTAAGCTTTTCAGGCTCTACATTGTTTACCCAACGAACAGCATTGAAATCAAGCGGAGTCATTCTTATATCACAGTTATACTCGTTTTTAAGTCTGTATTCAAAAACCTCAAACTGAAGTTCACCTACCGCACCTAATATTACGTCATTAAATGTATTTGTGTAAACCTGAATAGCACCCTCCTGTGCAAGCTGAACAACACCTTTCTGGAACTGTTTTGCTTTAAGAGAGTTAATAGGGTGAACACGCATAAAAAGCTCCGGTGGGAATGTAGGCAGAGGCTCAAAGAAAAGTTTTTTCTTCGATGTGGTAAGAGTATCACCTATCTGATAATTTCCCGTATCGTAAATACCGATAATATCGCCTGCAATGGCTGTATCTACCGTTTCACGCTCGTTTGCCATAAGCATTGTGGACTGACTTATTTTCATCTGTTTGCCTGTTCTGGAAAGTGTTACACCCATTCCTCTTTCAAATGTACCGGAGCAGATTCTTAAAAAGGCAAGTCTGTCTCTGTGGGCAGGGTTCATGTTTGCTTGGATTTTGAATATAAATCCACTGAAAAATTCATCTGTCGGAAGAACCTCGCCTGTAGTTGTTTTTCTTGCTCCCGGAGCAGGGGAGTAATCAAGGAAATGCTCAAGAAATTCCGTTACACCGAAATCTGCAAGGGCAGTACCGAAAAATACAGGTGTAAGCAGACCGGCTTTTATTAATTCAAGGTCAAATTCATTTCCCGCACCCTGAACAAGTTCCATTTCATCACGGAGAATCTGAAGGTTTGTCATATCAATCTATCCTTCAAGTTCTGTACCGAAAACACCGTCATCACCTAATTTGATTGTAGTATCTTTTCTGTAAAGATGAACCTGATTTTTGATAATATCGTAAATACCTTCAAAAGTAATACCGTTTCCTATAGGCCATGTTACGGGAGTTGAAGGCAGACCGAGAGCTTCTTCCAAATCTTCCATAAGTTCAAGAGGGTCACGGCTCTGACGGTCTAACTTATTAATAAAGGTAAAGATAGGTATCTTTCGCATGGAACATACCTTAAAAAGTTTCTTTGTCTGTGTTTCAACACCTTTTGCGGCATCAATAACCATTACGGCACTGTCTACAGATGTAAGAATACGATAAGTATCCTCACCGAAGTCGTTATGACCAGGTGTATCCATAATGGAAACCATCTTGCCCGCATATTCAAACTGCATTACTGAAGAAGTAACGGAAATACCTCTCTGTTTTTCAATCTCCATCCAGTCAGATGTAGCAAACTTTGAGTTTCTTCTTGCTTTAACTGTACCTGCCTGACGGATAGCACCACCATGAAGAAGAAGTTTTTCCGTAAGGGTTGTTTTACCGGCGTCCGGGTGGGATATAATACCGAAAATACGTCTTTTGTTTATAGATTCAATGAGTTCTTTGGAAGCCATTTTTAATTCCTTTCTTAATTAATATATTTACAATTCTGTTTTCACTCTAATTTAATATAATATAATATTTATATGTAAAAGGTCAATATAAAACACATATAAAAATAAGATTACAAAAATTCACCGTATTTTTTGATTTTTATTATTGAAAATAAAATTTAATATGGTGCTTGTGTTATTAATTGTTATATATTAAAATAAATTTAAGCCTTTTATCAGCTGTTTTTAAGCCATATATACAACCAAAAGGAATATAAGTACATACAATTAATTTTAACAGTTATTTTTCTGCTTAATGATATTGACAGTAAAAACATATGTATGATAAAATAAACAAAATGTGTCAAAATGAATTAATTTTAGAATATTCAGCAGGAGGATACAAATTATGTTCGGTTTAAAAAATACTGATTTTGCGGATTATTATTTTTACGGAATTAGTGTTTTTAAAAACAAATGCAAACATAATTTTTTCTTTGTTGGTTTAAATAATTTTAGCAATAGAAAGGCGTAAGTCTTTTTATTGCTTTTATTTTTGTATAGGGAAAGAAAAACAGTCAAAAACTCTTTACTAAAGATATTCTAAGATACAAGAGGGACATACTATTTGAAGGGAGGCAGATAGGTGTGAAAATTTTAATTAAAAACGGAAGGGTAATAAACCCTGCAGACAGTATGGATAAAGTTGTCGATTTATATATTGAAAACGGAAAAGTAACAGAAATCTCCGAAAATATCAAAAAGCCATGCGACAAAGTTATTGATGCACATAAAATGTGGGTTATGCCCGGTTTTATAGATCTTCATGTTCATTTGAGAGAACCCGGATTTGAACATAAGGAAACAATAAAAACAGGAAGCAGAGCAGCCGCAGCCGGAGGTTTTACAACTATATGTTGTATGCCTAACACAAAACCTGTTGTTGACAGTGTTGAAACAGTAAAATATATTGTTGACGAGGCAAAGAAAAACGGTGTTGTAAACGTACTTCCCATAGGTGCTATTACAAAAGGTCAGGAAGGCAAAGAACTTGCAGACATAGAAGGCATGGTTAAAGCCGGAATTTGCGGTATAAGCGAGGACGGAAAAAGCGTTATGGACGCCCAGCTCCTTAAAGATGCAATGATTAAGGCAAAAGAACTTAACATACCTGTAATGAGCCACTGCGAGGACAAGAGCCTTGTAAAAGGCGGCTGTATGAACGAAGGAAGTCATTGCGACAAACTCGGTTTAAAAGGCATTTCAAACGATTCCGAAGATGTAATAGTTGCAAGAGACATAGTCCTTGCCGAAAGCACAGGAGCTAAACTTCATCTCTGCCATATGAGTACATCAGGCAGTATTGAACTTTTAAAAGATGCACATGAAAGAAAAGTAAATGTAACAGGCGAAATAACTCCTCATCATTTTACACTCTCCGATGAGGCTGTTAATAAAAATGATACAAACACAAAAATGAACCCGCCTTTAAGAAACAAAGATGATGTAGAGGCAATGAGAAAAGCATTCAGAGACGGCATTGCAGAAACAATAGCGACAGACCATGCACCGCACAGCGAAGAAGAAAAAGCGAAGGATTATCAATCGGCACCTTTCGGAATAGTAGGCAGTGAAACAGCTTTTGCCCTTGCTAATTCCGTATTGGTTGAGGAAGGCTACATTTCTCCTATGACCTTGGTAGAAAAGATGTCATATAATCCGGCTAAAATTCTCGGCATAAACAAAGGTGATATTTCCATAGGAAAACCTGCCGACATAACAATAGCCGATCCGGAAAAAGTATACAAGATAGATAAAAACAAGTTTTTCTCAAAGGGTAAAAATACTCCTTTTGACGGATATGAAGTCAAAGGAAGTGTTGAATACACAATAGTAAACGGGAAAGTGGTTTTTGAAAAGGGGAAGATAAATGATAATTGATACACTTATTGAAAAAATCAAAAAAACCGAAAACCCGACTGTAGTTGGTCTTGACCCAAGAGTCGGACTTATTCCTGAATTTATAAAAAAGGAATGTCTGGAAGAATACGGCAAAACACCAAAGGCTGTTGCTGAAAGCTTTTTAAGATTTAACAAAGCTATCATTGATGCAACGGCAGACCTTATACCTGCCGTTAAGCCACAGGTTGCCATGTACGAAATGCTCGGTGTTGAAGGAATGCAATGCTTTAAGGAAACCTGCGAATATGCTTCAAAAAAAGGGCTTGTTGTAATAGGCGATATTAAAAGAGGCGATATAGCATCAACTGCCGAAGCATATTCAGATGCACATATAGGTGTACTTGATGTTGAAGGCGAAAAGTTTGAAATGTTCCATGAAGATTTCATAACAATTAATCCTTACCTTGGCATAGATTCCGTTGAACCGTATTTTGCAAACTGTAAAAAATATGAAAGAGGTCTTTTTGTTCTGGTTAAAACATCAAATCCTAACAGCGGTCAGCTTCAGGATTTGGATGTAGGCGGAGAAAAGCTCTACTGCAAAGTAGGTCACCTTGTTGAAGAATGGGGCGAAAACCTTATGGGCAAAAACGGTTACTCCAGTGTAGGTGCCGTAGTAGGTGCAACCCACCCGGATCAGGCAAAGGAACTGAGAAAAATAATGCCGCATACATTCTTCCTTGTACCGGGATACGGTGCTCAGGGAGGAAAGGCGGAGGATTTGGCTGTATGCTTCGATAAAGACGGTCTTGGTGCCATTGTAAACTCATCAAGAGGTATTATAGCGGCATACAGAAACGAAAAATACAGCAAATTCGGTGAAAAAGAGTTTGACCAGGCCGCAAGACAGGCAGTTATAGACATGAAAGCAGATTTGAGGAGATGTATTTAATATGAATGAAAAAACCATTAAGGCCGAACTTATACTTGAAAACGGCATGAGATTCAGCGGAAGGGCATTCGGTTATATTAAGGAGACTGTTGGCGAAGTTGTATTTAACACAGGTATGACAGGTTACGAAGAACTCCTTACAGACCCTTCATATGCAGGACAGATAGTAGTAATGACTTATCCTCTTATAGGAAACTATGGTATCAACCTTGATGATATGGAATCAGACGGCCCTAAGCTTAAAGGCTTTGTTGTACGTGAAAAATGTGATTTCCCAAGCAATTTCAGATGTGAAATGGATCTTGACGATTTCCTTAAACAGAACAAAATTACAGGTATCGAAGGCGTTGATACAAGAGCAATAACAAGAACAATAAGAAATGTAGGTACAATGAGAGGCATAATCACTCTCAGAGGCGAAGACCTTACAGAAAGCCAGATTAAAAGAAAATTTGAGAGCCTTAATAACAAAAACGTAATCAGAGACGTAACAATAAAAGAAAAATACGAAATTTCCGGTCCCGGAAAACATATTGCTTTCATTGATATGGGTACAAAGAAAGGTATAATAAAAGGCTTTGTTCAGAGAGGCTGCCGCCTTACGGTATTCCCTGCTTTTACATCAGCAGAAGAAATACTTTCCGTAAATCCTGATGCGGTATTCCTTTCAAACGGCCCCGGAGACCCTAAGGACGTACCTGAAATAATCGAAATGGTAAAACAGATAATAGGCAAGAAACCTCTTATCGGTGTATGTATGGGTAACCAGCTTATTAACCTTGCTCTCGGCGGCGATACAAAAAAGATGAAATTCGGTCATCACGGCGGAAACCACCCTGTTAAAGACCTTAAAACAGGCAGAGTTTATATTACAAGCCAGAACCACGAATATGTTGTTTGCGACCTTCCGGAAGGCGTAGAAGCAGCATTTGTAAACATTAATGACGATACTATCGAGGGAATCAGACACAAGACACTTCCTATCTTCAGCGTACAGTTCCATCCAGAAGCTTGCCCTGGACCTCTTGACTCAGGTTTCCTTTTTGACAGATTTTTAGAAGTAATTGAAAGGGGTGGCGATAATGCCTAAGGATAATACAATTAAAAAAGTTCTTGTTATAGGTTCAGGCCCTATCGTAATAGGACAGGCTGCTGAGTTCGACTATTCGGGAACACAGGCAGTAGAAGCTATTAAAAGCGAAGGAATAGAGGTTGTTCTTGTAAACAGCAACCCTGCAACTATAATGACAGACCGTGGAATGGCTCACCACACATATATTGAGCCTCTTACAGTTGAATTTGTCGAAAAAGTTATTGCAAAGGAACGCCCTGACAGTATAATCGCCGGTATGGGCGGTCAGACAGGTCTTAACCTTTCATGCGAACTTTACGATAAAGGAATACTCCAGAAATACGGTGTAAGAGTTATCGGTACATCTATCGAATCCATCAAAGAAGGCGAAGACAGAGACTCTTTCAAACGTCTTATGGAAAAAACAAACCAGCCTATCGTTGAAAGTGAAATCGTTACAAATCTTGAAGACGGTGTAGCTTTTGCGGAAAAAATCGGCTACCCTGTTATTGTTCGTCCTGCTTATACACTTGGCGGTACAGGCGGCGGTATAGCAGAAAACGAAGATCAGTTAAGAGAAATCCTTGCACAGGGACTTCATCTCAGCCGTGTAGGACAGGTTCTTCTTGAAAGAAGTATCAAAGGCTGGAAAGAAATCGAATTTGAGGTAATGCGTGACGGTGCCGGAAACTGTATAACAGTATGTTCAATGGAAAACGTAGACCCTGTAGGCGTTCATACAGGTGACTCCATAGTTGTTGCTCCTGCACAGACACTTGCAGACCATGAATATCAGATGCTCAGAAAAGCTGCTATTGACATTATCGACTCAATAGAAATCGAAGGCGGATGCAACGTGCAGTTTGCTCTTGACCCTAACAGCTTTAACTATGCCGTAATCGAAATCAACCCTCGTGTTAGCCGTTCTTCCGCACTTGCTTCAAAGGCTACAGGTTATCCTATAGCTAAGGTTGCCGCTAAGATTGCTCTCGGCTACAGACTTGACGAAATTAAAAACGCCGTTACAAAGAAAACATATGCTTGTTTCGAGCCTACAATCGACTATGTTGTATGTAAGATTCCTAAATGGCCTTTCGATAAATTCAAAACAGCTAAACGTAATCTTGGTACAAAGATGATGGCTACAGGTGAAGTTATGGCTATTGGCAACAGCTTTGAATCTGCACTTTTAAAGGGTGTACGTTCACTGGAAATCGGTCAGTACACACTGGAAAGAAAGTATAGTCAGTCAAAGACACTTGCCGAACTTAAAAAGAGAGTTGCTGTACCTGATGACGAAAGACTTTTCGACCTTGCCGAACTTTTAAGACGTGGTTACAGAACAGATATGATCTGCGAAATAACAGGCATGGACAAGTTCTTTGTTAAGAAAATCAAAAATATCGTAGATATGGAAGAAGCTCTTAAACAGATGACTATTGATGATCTTGATGCTGAAACATTAAGAGAATACAAGAAAAAAGGCTTCTCCGATAAAGGTATGGCTGACATTCTTGGCGTAACACCACCGGATATTTATAAACTGAGAGTAAAAGACGGTATTCTTCCTGTTTATAAGATGGTTGATACCTGTGCAGGCGAATTTGAAGCAGTTACACCTTATTATTACTCAACATACGATCAGGAAGATGAGGTTGTTGTAAGCGATAAAAAGAAGGTTATAGTTATCGGTTCAGGCCCTATCAGAATCGGTCAGGGTATCGAGTTCGACTATTGCTCTGTTCACAGTGTACTTGCTCTTAAAAGAGCCGGTGTTGAAACAATAATAATAAACAACAACCCTGAAACAGTTTCAACAGACTTCGATACATCTGATAAACTTTACTTTGAGCCTCTTACAGAGGAAGATGTACTTAACATAGTAGAAAAAGAAAGACCTGACGGACTTATTCTCCAGTTTGGCGGACAGACAGCTATTAAGCTTGCCAAATTCCTTCGTGAAATGAACATTCCTATCTACGGAACAAAGCCTGAACAGATTGATGCCGCAGAGGACAGAGAAAAGTTTGATGAAATACTTGAAAGCCTTGATATCAAACGTCCAAAGGGCAGAGCCGTATGGACACTTGAAGAAGGTCTTACGGCAGCAAGCGAACTTGGCTATCCTGTGCTT
>CAKQPE010000093.1 GCA_934256695.1 uncultured Eubacteriales bacterium | reverse complement strand
TTAATAACATAACTTATAATTTTATCCCGAAAAACGCAATGTAATTGCGTTTTGATAAAAGTTTAGGTCAAGCCTTTAGGGAACCGCAAAGATAAATGCGGCAGGCGGAGCCTGATTTGCGAAGCAAATTTCCTGACCAAGAAGGCTTGCAGGGTGTGGGACAGAGTCCCACAATCTTTTATATTTCAGTTTTTAAGCCGTATCTCGGCTTTGAATAAATCCCCATCTATGCTTATATCAAAACTTCCGTTCTGGATTTCAATAAGACTTTTGGCTATGTTAAGTCCAAGTCCGCTTCCCTGTGTATTTCTTGATGAATCCCCTCTCACAAATCTCTCCATAAGCTCCGAAGCGTCAATGTTAAGTCGGTTCTTTGATATATTCTTTACCGAAATAACCGTTTCCTTGCTGTTCTGTTTAAGGTCAATGTATACCCTTGTTCCGCTTTGTGCATATTTGCAGGCATTAGAAAGCAGATTGTCCATTACCCTCCATAAAAGCCTTCCGTCAGCAGTTACCTCTTTTTCTTCCTCCGGCACACTTATAATCAAATCAAGCTGAGCCTTTTTAAGCCTTTCGTCATATTCTGCCGCCGACTGATAAATTACCTCACTTGCCATAAGCGGTTTCATTTCAGTATTTATATTTCCCGTAGACGCTTTTGATGCTTCTATAAGGTCATCTATAAGTTTTTTCAGCCTTCCCGACTGTCTTGAAAGAACATCTATGTATTCTTTTTCTTCCTCAGGTGTATTCTCTTTTTGGAGCAAGTCAACATAGTTTATTATTGAAGTAAGCGGTGTTTTTATGTCATGGGACACATTTGTTATAAGCTCTGTTTTAAGCCTTTCGCTTTTCATCTGCTTTTCTACGGCAAGAGATATGCCATTGTTAAGGGAATTAAGATTCTGGGCGTGTTTTTTAAATCTCCACTTCATGCTTTTTATATCGGCTTTAAAATTTATGTTTCCGTTTGCCATTTCGTCTGCGGCTTTTTCCAGATTAACAGCCATTTTTGCAAATTTTGTTACTGCCAAAAGTGCAACTATGTCATATATTACGGTAAAACCTGCCGCATGGGATAAATTTACAAGCATTGTAATAAACAAAAACAGCACCGCTCCCCATACAAGCGGAATTGCATTTAAAAAATCAAGAATAACTTCTTTTAATTTTTTCAAAAACTTAAATGAGTATTTTATTAATATAAAGCAGACCGTATTTCTCCAAAACTTTCCTTTTTTCAGTCTTGATACAGTAGTAAGCACCGTTGCCAAAAATATCGCCATTCCTGCCACAATAACGAAATATATAACTGCGGCAAAAAATATATAATTTCCTTCTTCGTAATAGTACCATATACCGTTAATACCGTTTGCAACTAAAATAGCACTTAAAACCATAACCCATACGGCAATAAAATAATATAAATCAAGCGGTATTCTGTCCTGCACATTAAGAACTATTTCTTCCGACCCCTGTCTGTGTCCTGCCGATATAACAAGATACACAAGCAAGGCAAGGCTTATGATACCGAAAAATATACTTCCGAAAAGCACTTGATTTTTATAGGAATAAAGCAGATTAAGATTATAAAGATATGAACCTTTCGGTATATTTTCGTCAAGTTCATATTGTACCTCGTATATTTTCTCGTTATAAGGCGACTCATACTTAAAACTTCTTGAAATAACTGAACTTTGTGCTTTGCCGTTAGTAAAAAAATCTCCGGTTTTTGTTGTATTTGTCTCTGACAATACACTTTCCACATTGTCTGTTGTATTTATCTCTGACAATGCACTTTCCACATTGTCTGTTGCATATGTTGTATCGGCATACTTATTGTTTCTTGTTTTAACATCATCACCGAAATAATCCTTTGCATATCCTCGGTCATATATTGTTATATAAAGTCCATCTTCAATATCGCTTTTGGAAAGATTATTTAAGCTGAAATCGTCTATATAATCCTCTGCCTTACTTTCAAGTATATCCCTGCATACAGACGTTTCTATAAATCTCTTGTTTTTTTCATCATAAAAACCAATATATGCACCTGCCGCCGTTGCCAAAACCGACATTATAAAAGCCGCCGCAGAAAATATAAATATAAAGCACGATAAAGTTTTTAAAAACGTATTTGATTTTATGTTTTTCATTTATCTTCCTCCATTTTATAGCCGTGTCCCCAGACTACTTTTATGTATCTCGGCTCAGAAGGATTTATTTCTATTTTTTCTCTTAAATGTCTTATGTGTACTGCCACAGAGCCTTCCGAACCTATTGATTTTTCATTCCATATTTTTTCGTATATTTCACCCGAAGAAAAAACCTTTCCTTTGTTTTCCGATAAAAATTTTAATATATTGTATTCCATAGGTGTAAGGGAAACCTCGTCACCGTCTACGGTAACTTTCTTTGCCTCATCATCTATTTCTATTCCGCCTACGGCAAGCTTTGATGTTTTGTGTTCCATAGAACCGAGAAGTGTATATCTTCTCAGCTGGCTTCTTACTCTTGCCTGTACCTCTATCGGGTTAAAGGGCTTTGTTATATAATCATCAGCACCTATGTTAAGACCGAGAATTTTATCATTGTCCTGACTTTTGGCTGTAAGCATTATAATAGGTATATTAAAGTTTTCTCTTATTTTAGCCGTAGCCTCTATACCGTCCATTACCGGCATCATAATATCCATAAGACAAAGATGAATGTCATTGTTTTTTATGCACTCTATGGCTTCTTTGCCTGTATATGCCGTAAAAATATTATAGTTTTCGTTGGAAAGGTATATTTTAAGAGCAGAAACTATATCCTTTTCATCATCGCAAATCAATATGTTATACATTTTCTTTTCCTCCCCCAAAAAGCAGACTGCTTATTCAAAATTAATTTCTTTTGTTAATATAAATTATATCTTTATATTGATTAAGAAAAAAGTGGTAAAAATATTAATATTTGTTTAACTTTGCGAAACCAAAAGAATACACCAAACCATTGAAACCTTAACAATCCGGGATATTTACAGCTTTTATTTGTCACTTATTTGTTACTTGCACTTCAATATCAAAATTTCTTTAACCGTCTGTTTTCAGCGGCTATATAATCCATAGCCTTTTGAAATGTCTCTTTTGCATTTTCAAAACCAATCAAAAAACCTGCGTCTATTTGTTCTGCTGTAATAGGTGTTTTCTTTAAAGCATTTTCAATTTCTTTTGCTGTTCTTGAAAATGCTTTTTCTGTTTCTTCTTTTAAGTAATTTCCAAACATATCTTTTTCCATACTTTTTCGCCCTCTAACTATTCTGCTTTTTTCCCTCTTAATTGACGATTTTTAATTGCACATTGTATTTTTCTACGTTTAATGGTATAATTTTACATATTAAATTAAAAGGGAGGATTTAATTGTATGGATATTGAAAAATACAATCATCTGCGTAATTCTATTCTTTTATGTGCAAGCGATTTTCATATCTACTGCGATAAAATTTTATCTGAACACAAAGACAATCCAACAATAACCCACATCGTTAATGATTTATGTAATATGGCAGAATCGAGTTTTGTTGAAATAAGCAATGAGCTGTCAAAACTTAATTAACTTTTCTATCTTCTTCGCAGCCGTCATTTAACGGCTGCTCTTTTGCTGTTGCAACCATACTACTTTTAAGGTTTAAACATCTGCCTTTCGGCTTCGTCTAAATGGTATCTTATTTGTTTTATAAATTCCTTTGCTTCTGGGTAACTAAAATCTGAAACTTCATTTATTTGTTACATAAAGTTTTTTCTGTTATACCCCCCCCAAAAAAAATCAGCATATGCTTTTAAAGTTATAGTTTTATTTTTAAAAGCAAGGCAAAAATAGCTATAGACTGCGAGTTGGAGATTTCCGTATTATTTTTGATAAACAAGGTAATATATTGTATATTGAAAAAATCGGTAATCGTGGAGAAATTTATAAAGATTAAGGAGTTGATTTATATGTCAGCAAAAGAAAAAATTCTTACGCTTTTAGAAGTTATGCCCGAGCATGACGCCGAAGTTTTATTCAGATATATAATTAACAGCTATAAGTTATCACCTAAAACATGGGATGATATTGAAGAAACAGAACCGGACGAAACGGATTTAAAAATGCTTAATGAGATAGAAAATAATCCCGACTGTAAGGAATTTGTATCTTCAAAAGAACTTGAAAAAGAATTAAATCTGTAAAAAATCGGCCCGATAATCAAATTATCGAGCCGATTTTTTTATAATATAAAAATTACACTTCTTTTTTATAATAAACAAGTGATAATGCAATAACCACCGCACATATAAGTATGTATACAACAGTCATTGGGTTTGCAAGACCGCCGATTATTATAAGCAATGAACCTATTATGGCAATTATCGGTATTATAAGTCCTCTTAAAGCACTGAGTCCGTCATTCTTTTCCATATAAAGCTTAATTACCTTTACATAAAGAAGGATGTAAAGAATATAGCTTGATACAATAGGTATTTCCGATACATCGGAGTTAGGCATTAAATTAAGCTTTGTTACAAAATAATGTATAAATGCCCAAATGATACTTATTACAAAAGCTATTTTTCCGGAAGTCATAGGTACACCGTATTTTGTATCAATCTCACCTACTTTTTCGTGGTGAGGGAACATTTTAAGCACCGCAAGTGAGTATGGAAGCCTTATAAATCCGAGTACATATCCGTTTACTGTACCAAGTACGGATACAATAACAAACACAAGTATGATCTTTGCACCCATGCTGCCAAGTATTCTTTCTGCCGCAACATTTACATGGGCATCGCCAAGTGACATAATTTCATCAGGCCCTACCAAGGCACATATTCCAATAAAATATATTATGTATACGGCAAGTATAAATACAGGCCCTACTACAAGTGCAATAGGAAGGTTTCGCTTTGAATTTTTAATTTCATGTGCTATTGAAGTAGACACAACCCAACCGTCATATGCAAAAGCTATAGGTGCTACCGCAAGAAGCCAGCCGGCTGACTTTGCACTTTCCGATGCTGCTGAAACAGCAGTATTTACATCACCGAAAATCATTCCGCATACAGCTATTATAAAAAGCGGTATAAGTTTGATTATTGTAGCCGCATTCTGGAAAAGTCCTCCCAGCCTTACGGAAAGCATATTCATTACAAAGAAAAATGTTGTAAATACTATGCAAGCTATTAAAACAACTTCCGGAGTGTTGTTAAAACCAAAAAGCATTGAAATATAAACACCTGCAATACCTGCAACAACAACTATTATTGAAGGATAGTATACAAATATCTGAAACCAGCCAAAGGCACAAGCCGTCTTATGGCCGGAAAACTCATCTGCATATGCAATAAGTCCTCCCGGATTTTTGGTTTTTGAAGCTAAAACCGCTATTGTAAGACTTCCGAATATAATTCCCAAAGCTGCCAGTGTAAATACCAATACACCCTTTAAAACATCTCCGTCGGTATATATAAGAACATTGTCGCTCTTGAAAAATATACCGGAACCGATAACCGTACCTACAATCATGGCGATTGCGGTAAATAAACTGTACTCTCTTGTTTTCATTTTCTTCTTCCCTTCGACTTTATTTTTTAAAGCCAAAACTTACCCCTTATTTCAGCCTTTGAGTATATAGTATATCAAATAAATTTCATTTAGGATACAGAAAATTACACTGTAAAATTTAAGCCAAACAGTAAAAAAACTTCGTTTTATATCTATTATGTTTATTATATAGTTCGTTTATACCGAATTTTGCTTAATTTCAACAAAATTTAATTTTACGGTTTCATCAAATCTATTCTATATATGCAAAAATATATGTATTTTTTGTATACTAAGACCTTAGAACTTTGTCCCACTCTTTGCGGTTACTTGCTTGTGATGTATTGGGACAATGCTCCAAGGTCTTTATTTTTTATTTTTCTTTATAAAATACACCTGCGGCTCTTTCAAGCTCACTTCTTATCTTTATATGCTGAGGACATACACTTTCGCACTTTCCGCATTTTATGCAGTCTTTGCAGTTTTTCTTTCCGTGTCCGCCTACAAGCCAGTTTTCATTATGGAACGCCATATCAAAATTGTTGTATAATATAAAGTTGTTTAATGCTGTAAATGTTCCCGATATACCTATGTTTTCAGGACAAACCTTTGCACAGTAGTTGCAGGTTGTACACTGAACAAGCGGAATTGAGTTAAGCACCCTTCTTGCCTCATCAAGAACAGACTTTTCTTTTTCACTTAATCCGTTAAAATCCTTCATATATGAAAGATTGTCTGCCATCTGCTCAACACTGCTCATGCCGGAAAGAACTGTTATTATTCCCTCAAGGTCTGCCGCAAAACGTACAGCCCATGATGCCGCTGACGAATCAGGCTCTGCACTTTTAAGTACATCTAATACCGGCTGTGGAGGTGTTGCAAGCATACCACCTTTTACAGGCTCCATAATTATAACAGGCTTGTTGTATTTTCTTGCCATTTCATAGCAGGCTCTTGACTGAACAGCATAGCTTTCCCAGTCACCATAATTAATCTGTAATTGAACAAATTCCATTTCCGGATGCTTAATTAATATTTCTTCAAGTTCTTCCGGTGTTGAATGGAAAGAAAAACCTATGTGTTTAATAACTCCTTCTGCCTTTTTCTCCTGTGCCCAACTCTAAATGTCAAAATCGTCAAAGAACTTTGTTCTGCCTTCACCAAGGTTGTGAAGAAGATAAAAATCAAAATATCCCGCACCTGTTTTCTTTAAAGATGTTTCAAACTGTGCTATTGCTTCTTCTCTTGTCTTGCAGTTTATCCAAGCGGCAAGTTTTGTTGCAAGCTGATATTTTTCTCTTGGGTATCTTTCAACAAGTGCCTGACGGATAGCGTCTTCGCTGCCTTCATATGCCCAAGCAGTATCAAAATAAGTAAACCCTGCATCAAGGAACATATCCACCATTTTCTTTGTTTGCTCTACATCTATTTTTTCATCTGTTTTAGGCAGACGCATAAGCCCAAAACCGAGCTTTTTAATTTCTTCTCCTAAATAAGCCATTTTTTGTCCTCCTTTAAATATGTTTGATTACTGATAATATTTAATATATAATGATTTTAACAAGTTAGAGTTACTATAAGTCAATATATTTTTAAAAATTTTTTAAAGGAGCTGAAAAATATGTATTATACAATAAAAGAAATTGCGGAAAAATCGGATTTGTCAGAACATACAATACGTTTTTATACCAACGAAAACCTTCTGCCTTGCCTTAGAGACAGTAACAACAGAAGAATTTTCGATGAAAGTTCCCTTAACTGGCTCAAAGGTATTAAATGCCTTAA
The DNA here is from genome assembly GCA_934256695.1 of uncultured Eubacteriales bacterium. GTDB lineage: Bacteria > Bacillota > Clostridia > Lachnospirales > Anaerotignaceae > Neoanaerotignum_A. The sequence goes on along the minus strand of CAKQPE010000093.1, from coordinate 365 downwards.
AAAGTGCGGAATGTCTCTTGATGCAATAAAACATTATTGCCATCTCTGCATGGACAAAGAATCAAAAGAAAATCTTACCGAAAGGTACAATATAATACTTGAATATAAGATTCTGGCCTACGAAAAACTTCAAGAGGCAAAAGACCTTATAGAATACATGGAAAATAAAACAAAGCATTACGAAGATATATTAAATAACCTGATTCCCGATGACACAAATCCATTCGAACTGCCGGAAACAAAAGAAGAAAAAGAATGTATATAAAACCGTGGGCGTTGCCCACACCCATGAACTTTTGAAAAAGTTCAATCAAAACTTTTATCAAAACGCAATTACATTGCGTTTTTCGGGATAAAATTATAAG
>CAKQPE010000092.1 GCA_934256695.1 uncultured Eubacteriales bacterium | reverse complement strand
GAGTGTCAACTATTTATTTCATTAATCCGATATTTTTTAGTTACCTTTAACAACCATAAAGGGAATCTTTCAATAATTTTTGGCATGTAATTGCATTTCTCGCCAATTCATCACATCTTTCGTTTTCTATATTGTCAGCATGACCCTTAACCCACACAAATTTTACATCGTGCTTTTTAATCTGCTCTGAAAGCCGTATCCATAAATCCGAGTTTGATGCTTTCTCCGTCTTGGTTCTCATCCAGTTATTCTTTTCCCATTTTGCCATCCACCCCTTATTAACTGCATCAACAACATATTTTGAATCACTGTATAAAGTAACTTCACATTTGGTTTTAAGCAATGACAGGGACTCTATAACCGCAAGCAGCTCCATTCGGTTATTTGTTGTAAGCTCATATCCGGCAGAAAGTTCTTTTCTCTTTCCTTTGTATAAAAGGACTGCTCCGTACCCACCTTTTCCGGGATTTCCGGAGCAAGCTCCGTCTGTGTATATAACAACATTTCTGTTTACTGTCTCCGTTTCTTTCGGCAATTTTTCCAAAGATTGGCTTTTTTCGGTTTTTTTCGTACTTTCTCTATATTCTTCTTTATCTGCAAATGCTTTTGCCGAAACAAGATCGTCTGATGTGGTTATCTTTATATTTTCATAATTTCCCATAACTATCTTTACCTTATTCATATTAAGTTCGGCAACAGATGCATCATCTGTTACATCTGCTCCTTTTGGCAAATTATCGTATGCTTTTTTAATCAAATCATATTTGAACGTCTGTGGTGTCTGTACAGCCCAAAGCTCACTTCTGTTAAGTGTCTGTTTCGTAAATCCGGTTTCGTCAACAGCCTTTATTGTATCCTTTACGGGAACGGCAGGTACACTTGCACCGTATTCCTTTGCAGCATCAAAAGCTCTCTGTATTGTATCATATGAAACAAAAGGTCTTACACCGTCTTGAATCATAACATAATCACACTTGTCCTCAACTGCTTTAAGACCGTTAAAAACAGAATTATATCTTTCTTTTCCGCCTTCAACAATCATAAACTCCGTATTTGTACAATATTTCTCAGCTATATTTTTACATATATCCATATCATCTTTAGGCGAGACAACAACAATAGTATCAGCCAATCCACAGGTATCGAATTTCTTTATTGTTCTGCCAAGAACAGGGATACCGTCTATATCTATAAACTGCTTTTTAACAGCAGTTTTCATGCGTTTTCCACTGCCGGCTGCCATAATAAGGCAGGCAATTCTTTCCATTAAATCCTCTCCTTTAAAAAAACAAAAGACTGTGGACTCTGTCCACACCTGCAAGCCTTCTTGGTCAGGAAATTTGCTACGCAAATCGGCATGGTCAGAATTTTTGCTACGCAAAAACGACTTCGTCGCCCTGTTTCTTCGGGTTCTCTACCCGCCGCATCATGGTCAAAGCATTTTCGCTTTGTAGCAAGTTCACAAATTCACTTCGTGAACAGCTTCGCTGCCGCCGTACATTCTGGCGGTTTGCTCTGAAAACGGTCTGCGACCGCCCCGTTTTCTTCGGGGTGCATACTTTGCGGTTCCCTAAAGGCTTGACCTAAATTTTTATCAAAATACAATTTCATTGCGTTTTTCGGAACAAAATAATAAGCTACATTATTAAGATTTGGTTTTTCTCAACTTTGCCGAATAAAATTCCATTTGTACTGCTTTTTGCCGTCCCTGAAATGGAAAGTGTCAAGCGCAGCTTGACGGAAGGGTTAAGCCTTCTCCTTGGAGAAGGTGGCGAGCATAGCGAGTCGGATGAGAGATACAGTCTCAATATCTTTATAAAACTAAGGTCAAGCCTGAAAAAGCTTGACCAAAATTTTAACTTTATTAATTTTTCAATTATTGTTTTACTGCTCTTTCTTCTTTCCGAATATCATTCTTCCCGCAGCCGTCTGCAATACACTTGTTACAACAACATCAATGGTTTCACCTATACATTTGTTTCCGCCGTCTATAACAATCATTGTTCCGTCATTGAGATATGCTATTCCCTGTCCGTACTCTTTACCGTTTTTGATAATTGTTACCTTCATTTCTTCACCCGGAAGTACAACCGGTTTTATAGCATTTGAAAGTTCATTAATATTAAGTACCTTTACTCCCTGAAAGTCAGCTACTTTGTTTAAATTAAAGTCATTTGTAACAACAAATGCATCTAATTTTTCTGCCATTTTCAGAAGTTTTGAATCAACCTCCAAAGGTTCTTTTATATTAAAATCAACTATCTCAACACTTACAGCAAGCTGCTTTTGAATTTCGTTAAGCATATCAAGGCCTCTCCTGCCCCTGTTTCTTTTAAGTGAATCCGCAGAATCGGCAATATGTCTTAACTCCTCAAGAACAAAGTTCGGTATGATAATTTTTCCCTCTATAAATCCTGTTTTGAGCAAATCCAGTATACGTCCGTCTATAATAACGCTTGTATCAAGTATTTTAGGCTTTCCGTAAACAACATTTTTGCCCCCAAGGCCTTTTGTGCTTTCTATTATGCTTCCGAAACCGCTAATTTCGTCTTTTTTGCTTCTTGCCACACGATAGCCCAAAACTGCAAATATAATATTTAATATAATAACGATAACAGAACCTATAATTCCGTATTTGCTTGCCGGTATACCGACAAGATTTGCGATAACAAGTCCAACTACTATACCGAATATGCTTGTAAGAAGTTCTTTAAGGCTCATTTTAGAAAGCTTCGTTGCCGTTCGGTCAAGTCCGTCCATTATCGCCGTACTTATCATATGAGCAAAAACAAAGAAAAACACAACACCAAGTATAACTCCACCTATTATGTATGCATAGGGCGGAATAAATACCCCTATTTTTTTATAATTTGCAATATATATTATTCGTAAAATAATACACATTACTACTGTAAAAATAATGCTTTCGCATATATCAAGAATCTTTTTTATAGTTTTTCCCTCCCTTCTCGATAAATAAAATTTTATATTATTTTTATATAATAATATCAGTAAAATAGCTCTTTAGCAAGATACTCTTCTGCTTTATCTTTTTCAATTTTTTTCGCAAAAGCGACCTCACTCATCAAAATCTGTTTAACATTGTTAAACATTTTCTTTTCCGCACCCGAAAGACCTCTTTGGCGTTCTCTTAAACACAGGCTTCTTGCCACCTTTGCCACCTCGCCTATGTTTCCGGTACGTATTTTTTCCAAATTTTCTTTGTATCTCAAATTCCAGTTGCTCTGTATTACAGGTTCACTGTTCGATGCATTTTTAAATGCATTTTCTATTTCACTTTCGGTGGAAATAAATCTAAGTCCTATTTTTTCCACTTTAGATGCACCAATCTTTATTTTAAGATTGCCATTGGGTATTCTTATAACATAGTGTTCTTCTTCTATTCCGGACTGAGAATCAATAACTACATCTTCAATTATACCTGCACCGTACATAGGATAGACTACTTTTGCTCCTTCTTTAAACATCAAGACACTCCCTTTTCTTCTAAACAAACACCTTTTAACGGTAGTATCAACAAAAATAACGATAAAAATACCAGTAAATGGCAAAAATATTAAAATGATATTTTAAACCATTAATTTCAGAACGAGTTTATACTACAAAAAACTATTCAAAACCAGATAATATTGTATGCCTATCCAAAATTTACCGTTACGGATTTATTATATCATAAACCTCTTTGTAAATCAAAATATTTTATTTTATCAGTATACATATAATCTGTCAAGACAATAAAAATGTTAGATAATATATTTTTTGCTTATTATGGATTACTCGTCCTTTTTGTTTTAATATATTGACACTTTATGGTTTTAAGCTATAATTATAGTAACAATAACACTTTAATATATAGTATTAAAAACAACGTTGGAGGTTATTCATGTCCGATTTTCAGATTTTTACAGATGGCTCAGCCGATATTCCTTTAAAAACCGCTGAAGAAAAAGGAATCAAAATCATACCTTTTTATATATCTTTTGATTCTGTGCATTATTATAAAGAACTTTTTGAAATGTCAAGAGAAGATTTTTTCACTAACCTAATAGATAAAAAACTTTTTCCGAAAACATCTCTCCCTTCTGTTCAAGACTTTATAGATGCATTTACTCCGGCTCTTGAAGAATGTAAAGACGTTATATGTTTCTGCATAACAGATACATTAAGCGGTGCTTATCACTCTGCCCTTTCCGCAAAAGAAATTTTGGAGGAAAAATATACAGAAAACAAAATATATGTCATTAATTCATGGACAGCCACCGGTGCAGCCCAGCTTATGATTTTTGAAACCTGTCGTATGCGTGATAACGGTCTTTCTGCCGAAAAAGCATTTGAAATATGCGAAAAAATGAAAAAAGAAACACGAATAATGTTTATGGTAGGTGCATTGACGCATCTTGAAAAAGGCGGAAGAATAGGAAAGCTTGCAGCACTCTCCGGCGGAATATTAAAAATAAAGCCTCTTATAGAATTGAAAAACGGCGAAATAAATGTTGCAGGTGCCGTACGAAGCAGAAAAAACGGTATTAAAAAACTGGTGCTTATTACAAACGATTATTTTGAAAAAAACAAACAAAATCCCAAAGAATATATTTTCACTGTCGGAACAACAAATACCCCTGATGAAGTACCTGTCTTTACATCGGAACTTGAAAATACACTGCCCTCAATAAACTTTCTCGCTCCTTTCCAGATAGGTGCAACTATAGCAGCACATACAGGCCCCGATACAATAGGTGTATGTTTCGTTAAAAAATACGAATACTATATTTAAAACAAAAAGTTCCAAAAAGAGTCCATTTTTAAGGGACTCTTTTTAGTTTATTATGCCAATCGTCATTAAGTTTCGGTTCATGTAGTTTTTAACAACAAAAATATACAAAAAGCAATCCAAAATATTTTAATTTTAGATTGCTTTTTTAAAAGTTATATTTTTGATAAAATCCGAGTATTTAAATTAATAAGCTCTGCCCCAAACAACCATATGTTTTGCCTTCTTTCCGCAGCAAACACAAGTATCTGAGATTTCTTCCTGTTCAAAAGGAATACATCTTGATGTAGCAGCCGTAAGTTCTTTTATTTCATCCTCACAAGCCTTGTCTCCACACCACATAGCCTTTATAAAGCCCTGATGTCTGTCAAGAATATCTGTAAATTCTTCCATATTCTTTGCAACATATGTCTTATTTTTACGGTTTTCAAGAGCTTTGTTGAAAAGATTTTTCTGAATATCTTCAAGAAGGTTTGTTACGCTTTCTTCAAGGTTATCAAGAGAAACTATAACCTTTTCGCCTGTATCACGTCTTGCAAGAACACACTGGTTCTTTTCAATGTCCTTAGGGCCGATTTCAAGACGAACAGGAACACCCTTCATCTCATACTCACTGAATTTCCAGCCCGGACTCTTGTCTGTAAGGTCGGCTTTTACTCTTGCAACTTTTTTAAGTCTTTCTGCAACTTCCTGAGCCTTTTCGATTACGCCTTCTTTATGCATAGCTATAGGAATAACCATAACCTGTGTAGGTGCAATACGAGGAGGAATAACAAGACCGCTGTTGTCACCGTGAACCATTATTAAAGCACCGATAACACGTGTAGTCATGCCCCATGATGTCTGGTGAACATACTGAAGCTTATTATCCTTATCTGTGTACTTAATGTCAAATGATTTTGCAAATATATCATCAAAATTGTGGCTTGTGCCGGACTGGAGTGCCTTTCCGTCATGCATAAGTGTTTCTACTGTATAAGTATTCTTTGCACCGGCAAAACGCTCTTTTTCTGTTTTTTCGCCTTTGATAACAGGTATTGCAAGTGTGTTTTCAAGGAAATCTGCATAAATATTAAGCATCTGAATAGTCTTTTCATAGGATTCTTCAGCTGTAGCGTGAGCAGTATGTCCTTCCTGCCATAAAAATTCTGTTGTACGAAGGAACGGACGTGTTGTCTTTTCCCATCTTACTACGTTTGCCCACTGGTTGTAGAGCATAGGAAGGTCTCTGTAAGACTGAATTGCATTATGATAGTAATCGCAGAAAAGTGTTTCTGATGTTGGACGAACAACAAGTCTTTCCGGAAGTTTGTTGTCACCGCCCTGTGTTACCCATGCAACCTCCGGAGCAAAACCTTCTACGTGGTCTTTCTCCTTCTGAAGGAGGCTTTCAGGAATAAAAACAGGCATATACACATTCTCTACTCCTGTTTCTTTAAATCTGCGGTCAAGCTCACTCTGGATATTTTCCCAGATGGCATAGCCGTAAGGTTTAATAATCATACAGCCTTTAACACTTGAGTAATCTGCAAGCTCTGCTTTTTTTACAACATCTGTATACCACTGTGGAAAATCCTTTTCCATATCTGTAATGGCGGAAACCATTTTTTTATCATTAGCCATTAGATAAAAACTCCTCTCTTTAATAATACTACTAAATATACATTTTATAATACTTTTCAAATATTAACAACAAATATTTTGCCTTTAATCAATATTTTTTTTAAATTCGGTTTTAAAAGACACCTGCTTGTGATAAAATTATAACTAATGCCAAAGAGCAAAGGAGAAATATAAAAATGAAAACTTCAGATTTTAATTATGACCTTCCGGAGGAGCTTATAGCACAGGAGCCTTTAAAAGACAGAGCATCCTCAAGATTAATGGTTCTTGATAAGGCTACCGGAGAAATAGAGCATAAAACTTTCAGGGACATAAAGAGCTATCTTAAAAAAGGTGACTGTCTTGTTATTAATGATACAAAAGTCCTTCCCGCAAGACTTATAGGTGAAAGAACAACAGGAGCAAGAGTCGAAGTCCTTCTTCTTACAAGAAAAGACATTAATACTTGGGAAGTCCTCACTTATCCAGGAAAGAAAGCCAAAATAGGCGACAAAATAGTATTCGGCGGCGGAAAGCTCAGCTGTGAAGTTATTGATATAATAGAAGGCGGAAACAGAATAGTAAAATTCGACTATGAAGGCGTTTTTGAAAATGTTTTGAATGAGTTGGGAGAAATGCCCCTTCCTCCATACATTACACATAAACTTGAGGATAAAAACCGTTATCAGACAGTTTATGCCGAGCATGACGGTTCTGCTGCGGCACCTACGGCAGGACTTCATTTTACAAAGGAACTTCTTGAAGAAATTAAAGAAATGGGAGTATATATTGCCCATGTAACACTCCATGTCGGTCTTGGAACATTCCGTCCCGTAAAGGTTGATGATGTTCAAAATCACGAAATGCATTCGGAATATTATATAGTAGAACAGTCTCAGGCTGATATAATAAACAATGCCAAAAAGAACGGCGGAAGGATAATATCCGTAGGAACAACAAGCACAAGAACTCTTGAATCCGTAACAGATGAAAACGGTGTTGTTCATGCACAGAGCGGTTGGACTAAAATATTTATATATCCGGGATATAAATTCAAGGCAATCGACTGCCTTATAACAAACTTCCATCTGCCGGAATCAACACTTATAATGCTTGTTTCCGCCCTTGCCGGAAAAGAACACGTACTTAATGCATACGAAACTGCCGTAAAGGAAAAATACAGATTTTTCTCTTTCGGAGATGCTATGTTTATAAAATAACTAAATATTATCAGATACATAAAAATGCGGAGACAAAATGTCTCCGCATCAGACTGTAGATAAAGTTATTTTATGATGCGGAAGGGTTCGGGAAACAAACGGGTTTCCCGAATGGAATCCGCAGTCGGAATTCATTTCCGACGAGGAAAACAGC
>CAKQPE010000091.1 GCA_934256695.1 uncultured Eubacteriales bacterium | reverse complement strand
AGTTCCTGCAAATCCCACTTTCCATCTGGAAAAAATTAAATTTAATCCGTTTTGTTAAAACTTTGATTAAAGGATTTACCCCTCATCCGCTTCGCTTTGCTCAGCACCTTCTCCACAAGGGAGAAGGCTTTAAAACCCTTCCGTCAAACCTTCGGTTTGCCACCTTCCCTTTCAGGGACGGCTTTCGAGTTGGCTTTCAGTCCGATAAATTTATATTTATCTAAAAATTAAAACCTTGTACCCCTGTCACCTGACCTGTGATTTTAATGGTTAAGGCATTTTGCTTTGCAAAAACCGGTAATTTCCGACTATACAAAAATCCCCACCGCAAAACGGTGGGGATTAATTATTTTATTCTTAAATTATTTGTTTTCAACGATTACGCCGTTAGCTAAGAAATCAGCTACTGTAGCATCATCATATCCGATAGATTTAAGGATTTCGGAAGAATCTTCACCAAGTCTTGGTGCACGGCCTCTGCCGCTTTCTTCTTTAACCATAGGATCTTCTGTAAATACGATAGGTGTTCTGATGTAGTAAACATCTTTGCCATCGCCCTGTGTTTTCTTAAAGATGTAGTCGTTAGCCCAAGCCTGCTCATCTTTTGTGATTTCTTCCATTGTCTGAACGATTTCGAATGGAAGGTCAGCAGCTGTAAGAATATCGATCCACTCAGCAAGTGTCTTTTTAGCAAAAGCAGGTTCGATAATAGCAACTAATTCTTCAATGTGCTGAAGCATAGCTTCGTATGTATTGAATCTTGCATCTTCAAGCATAACCGGAAGTTCAAGAGCTTCTGAAAGTTTCTGAAGTGATTTTTCATACTGAATAACAGCGAACTGTACCCATCTGCCGTCTTTTGTCTGGTATGTTGTACATACAGCACTGTTTGTGTGTTTTCTTGTTGTAGGCATTTCGCTGCCGTATTCTGTAGCACCGATAAGCCAGTTAAGACCATAGATAGCTGTGTCGAAAAGACCAACTGTTACTCTTTCGCCCTTGCCTGTTTTAGCCTGTTTGTAAAGAGCTGCACAGATACCTGAAGAAAGAGCTATACCTGCATAGTTATCACCGAAACCGGAAGCAGCGTTACATGGAGATGTACCTTTTTCCATAAGTGAGTTAGCTATACCGCCTCTTGCGAAATAAGCTGTGTAGTCAAAACCAGGTTTATCTTTAAGAGGACCTTCCTCGCCGTAGCCAAGGATTGAAGCATGGATAAGTCTTGGGAATTTAGCATGTAATGTATCGTAGTCAAGTCCCATCTTAACAAGTGATTTAACACGGTTGTTTGTTACAAATACATCTGCTGTTTCAAGAAGTTTTAAGAAAGCTTCCATACCTTTAGGGTCTTTAAGGTTAATAGCAAGACCTTTTTTATTGAAGTTCTGAACGTCAAAACCGGCGTTGTTTCCTTCAGCATCAGGATGTGGATAATAGTAGCTGAGTGCTACCTGACGAAGGTCATCTCCTCTTGGAGCCTCAACCTTGATAACATCTGCACCATAACTTGCAAGAATTCTTGCACATGATGGAGCTGCAATAAATGTAGAAAGTTCAACAACTTTTACTCCGTCTAACTGTCCCATAATACATTCTCCTTTTCTGCTTTTTAATTTCGTACAGAGTACGAAACAGCTATATTTCGGTATTTACTATACCGAATAATTAACATTAAAAAATTTCAGACACACACAAACCTAAGGTCATACCACTTCAAAGGTCAGACCAGACTCATATATATCCTGTTGAAATAAATATAACACCAACGAATAGTTTTTGCAATAACTTTTAGTTAAATTTTTGTTAATTATAAGATTTTTACCCGTTACACAATATGCGGTTTAATAAATTTTTGCATTATTGTATATAAAACAAGCCCTTTATATACAATAACTACAAAAAATGTACTAATTTATTGTATAATACTCTAAAATGAAGTCATTGCATTTTTGAACAGTATACATCACATACAAAATATTATATTTTTACAATCCTATTTTAATGCTAAATTTATTAGTAAAAATTAACAATAGACTTATTTTTCTTTTTTCACATTATATATCATCATATACTGCCTGCTTCAGACTTAACTGAATTGGTATGGTCATTAACAAAGATAGTACGAAAGATTGTTAAAAAATTTTTTATAAACTATAATTTTTTGATTCTTTTACATTATAAATTTTATTTCTACTATTTTTTTAACTTCCACGTAATAGAATGTTACATTTTATTATTATGCCTATTTATTGTGTTTTATACATAAACCATGAAATTATCGCATTTTTGAAAACATATATATTTTAAAAACGTCATATATTTTTTATATGCACAATCATAAGTTAATTATTAAAAACTAAATTCGTCCTTTACTTTGTTAATTTTTTGTTTATAGTGTATTTTTTTTAATACACTGAACAATTTTGCATTAAAATCGTTCTGTAGGTATTGACACTATCTTTTTTATGTGCTACTTTATCAATAAAGAGCAGGTTTAATTAATTTTATTGTCATATTACACATATATTTTTTTGCTTATTTTTATATAAGTTTTAAGATATAGTTATTATTGTATATTGATACGGGTTTTTTAAACCTGATTTTGAGCATTTGCCACAACAGTCTTTCGTACGTTTTTTGAGTACATATTTTGCTCGTCATGCCGGCTGAAATTATAAATGAGCAAGGACTGTCGAATTTTAATGTCAAGATTATTTTTAAGGGGGTAATTTCATGTCAAATGAAGATTTTCCTAAATTATCATTTGCAGCAACCTTTTCTGTTTCTTGTGTATGGTTCGCTTCCCATGCCGGCGGCGGTTTCGCAACAGGCAACCAAGCAACCCAGTACTATGTCCAGTACGGCTGGTTTGCTCCTATAATGGCTATACTTTCAATGGGCATACTGGCTCTTGTTATCCGTGAACTTATGATTCTTTACAACACTCGCGGCTGCAAGAATTATAAAGATCTTTTTGACGCACTTTATCATCCATATGATAAACTTGAAATATTGTTCGAAATTTATTTCTTCATAATCGTAATTTGTGCGGTTTCCGCAGCAATAGCCGGAGCGGCAACACTCTTTACCGAAGTCGGTTTCCAATATGGTCTCGGCGTAGTTGTCGTAGGTATAATACTTCTTGTTCTTACCATATTCGGTGCCCAGCTTGTAGCAAAGGCATCAACAGTAATGTCTGTCATTATACTTGTTTGTATATTTGCAATATTTGTAATGGGTATACATGGCGGCTGGAACGAAATTAAAGAAGTAATGTCAACCCATTGGGCAACAACAGGTGTCGGAACACCTATACTTAAAGTTTTCGCTTATGCCGGTTTCCAGTGTGTATGCGTTCCTGCCATGGTAAGCTGCGGAGCTTCTCTTAAATCCGTAAAGAACGTATCACGCTCATGTCTCTACTCATTTATAATCAACGGTCTTGCTCTTGCATTTTCATGCTTAATGCTTCTCGGCTGGTACGCAAAATATACAGCAGCCGGTGCAACAGCACTGCCATGTATCTATATCTGTAAAGCTCTCGAAAGTCCTGTTTTATTCTACTGTTACTCAATAGCTCTTTTCCTCTGTTTCATTTCTACAGGAGTTACATCAATATACGGCCTTGTAGTAAGATTTGAGTCTGTAGGCCACCTTGAAAAAATAGTTGCAAGCCTTACAGCAAGACGTTTTATAATGTCTCTTTTAGGCATAGTTGTTTCAATGGGACTTTCAATGGTAGGTCTTACAAACATCATCAAGTACGGATACGGTTACTGTGGATATTTGGGAATAGTTATTATTATACTTCCTGCTCTTATTGTAGGTCATATAAAGAACAAAAAGTTCCTCAAAGAACATCCTGAATATATCGGAAAGTAAAAAAGCCTTGGGGTTTCACCCCAATACCCTGAAAATTTTTTGAAAAAAATTTAGTAAAATGCAATTCCATTGCATTTTTGGAAAACTTACAAATTTATACTTAACACATAAAACACTCCAAAAATATTTTTGGAGTGTTTTATATTAAAAGTTTAGATCAAGCCTTTAAGGAACCGCAAAGTATGCACCCCGAAGAAAACGGGGCGGTCGCAGACCGTTTTCGCAAAGCGAAAATGCTTTGACCATGATGCGGCGGTTAGAGAACCCGAAGAAACAGGGCGACGAAGTCGTTTTTGCGTAGCAAAAATTCTGACCATGCCGATTTGCGAAGCAAATTTCCTGACCAAGAAGACTTGCAGGTGTGGGCAGAGCCCACGGTCTTTGCCTTTAAATCCTTTCGGCTTCAAAATAGAATGTGCTTCCCTCACCTTTTTGGGATATTACACCATACTTAAATCCATGCAGCTCAAGTATGTTTTTTACTATGGAAAGGCCTATTCCCGTACCGGATACAGGTCTTTTATGTGTTTTGTCTACCTTATAATATCTGTCCCATATGAACTTAATGTTTTCTTCATCTATTCCGTCGCCTGTATCGGAAATTTCTATCCTTACCATGTTGCCGTTTATCTTCTGGCGTACTGTAACCGTATTGTCTTCACCTGTATAATTAATAGCATTATTAATAAGGTTATACAGCACCTGTGATATTTTTATGTTGTCGGCATTTATATATACATCACCGTCATTTTCGAAATTAATTGTGTAGCCCTCCATAGCTTTTATCTTGCTGTAACGATTAAGAATACCGTTTATTGAATCTGTAATGGAAAATCTCGTTTTATTAAGCTTTTCAACACCGCTTTGAAGCTTTGACAGATCCAGAATATCCGTAACAAGGTTTGAGAGCCTGTTCGTTTCATCTATTATAATCTGTATATTTTCATCATTTGCCTCCCCCGGTATATCACGCATAAGCTCCGCATATCCCCTTATCATCGTAAGTGGAGTTCTAAGGTCATGGGAAATATTCGCCATAAGGTCACGCCGCAAAGTTTCCGTTCGGTTAAGCTCCGATGCCGCAAAGGCAAGAGTATTATTAAGTTCACTTATTTCTTTATAATCATCAGAATCAAACCCAACTTCATAATTTCCGCCTGCAAGAAGCATTGCTTTTTCATTAGTCTGCACAATAGGCTTTGATATTTTTCTGAATATAAGTATAGCCAAAATCACCGATACCACAAGCAAAACAGAGCATATATACAAAGTCTCCACATTAAGTATCTCTCTTGTGGCAAAAAGCGGCGTAAGAGCCGTACTTAAAGCCACTGCCGCCTCTTTCCCGTCTATTTCCACAGTCTGAATAAGCATAATTATTTCCGGTCCGTCACGGTGCATATTCCTTGCATCTGCCTCATCGACAAAATCGTATTTGTCCTGAATATCGGTTTTATTTGCAGGATTATTTTTATCTCCGTTGGGAGCATAGTCATCACGGGATTTATTTATAACAGATTTCCATGTTTCAACAGTATTTCCGGCCTTTTTTGCTTCATTATACAATTTTTTTCTTATTTCAGCCGAAGCCGAGACTCCCATAGGCGTATCACCACTGCCGAATATATCATTGCCCTCACTGTCAAAAATCTCTATTCTCATTCCGCCTTCTCTTGCAGTATCCTTTAAAACCGATTCAAAATCATAGTTGTCTACATTGGCAATAATGGTTTTTGCGGCACTTTTAAGCTCATTTACTTTTATATTCTTATAAAAGCTGTCCAAAAAAAACATATGGAAAGCCGAAAGCAGTATAAATTCCGCAGCAACAAAGCAGGCCATATATGTTATCAACTTCCATTTTATGCTTATTTTTTTACCCTTCAAATCTATAGCCTACCCCTCTTAAAGTAACGATTCTTGTATTATATTTGCCGAGACTTTTTCTTAATATCTTTATATGGGTATCAAGGGTTCTGTCACCGCCGAAAAAGTCATAGCCCCATACATCTGTTATTATCTTTTCTCTGCTTAAAGCTATATTTTTATTTTTTACCATATAAAAGAACAACTCGTATTCTTTCGGAGACATATTTACTCTTTCACCGTCTATGTATACAATTCTTCCCGTAAAATCAACCTTCAGTCCTTCCGATTCATATATATCGTGTTTATTTTCTTCCTCATATGCACCGGCACGTTTAAGTATTGCCGAAACACGCATCATAAGCTCTTTAGGCGAAAACGGCTTTACCACATAATCGTCAACACCTGTTTCAAAACCATGTATTCTGTCATACTCCTCACCTCTTGCGGAAAGCATTATAACAGGTGTATTTTTTGTTTTACGTATTTCTCGGCAGGCAGAAAAACCGTCAAGCTCAGGCATCATAATATCCATTATAATTAAGTCATAATCATTTTTTCGGCACATATCCACTGCCTCAAGACCGTTTGATGCTTCCTCCGCATCATAGCCTTCAAACTTAGCATATTTAAGTATTATCTGTCTTATATTCTGTTCATCATCAACAACAAGTATTTTACGCAAGCTACGCACCTCCCACATTTATAATTTAATTATATATTATCTGTGTGAAAAGCATATGAAAATTTTCAAAAATTTAAGACCTTGGGGTGTCACCCCAAACCCCGACCGGCTTTTGAAAAAGCCGGAGCAAAACTTTTATCAAAATGCAATTTCATTGCATTTTTCGGAAATCCATTTGCGATGCTTTTAAAGCCTTCCCTTGGGGGGGAGGTATCACGAAGTGACGGATGAGGGACTGTTTAAATAAACCTTTTGAAAATCTTTCCCCTCATCCGTCACAGCTTACGCTGTAACACCTTCTCCAAAAGGAGAAGGCTTAAAAACCGACAACTTTAAAGTCATACGTAAATCGGTTTATACCGCCCAATACTTTATTTTTTATACATTATGTAGTAAAATGTTACTGGTGGTATTTTTTATTAAAAGCGTGTATATATAAGGAGAAAAGTGACATGGATAACAAAGAAAGAATAGAAAAATCAGGCGAAAACCATTTAAAAGGCTTTAACTGCGCTCAGTCAATAGCCTGTGCATACAGCGATCTGGTAGGCGTTGACGAAAAAACAATGTTTCAGCTTGCAAGCGGTTTCGGTGCCGGCATGGGCGGAATGAAAGCAACCTGCGGTGCTGTAAGCGGTGCTATAATGGTAGCCGGAATGATGGCACAGCAGAAGGGTTATAACAAAGCCGAAACATATAAGGTTTGTTCCCAGATACCAAAAATGTTTGAAGAAAAAAATAAATCTCTTGTATGCAAGGAAATAAAAGGTATAGAGACCGGAAAGGTTTTAAGACCATGTCAGGACTGTATACTTGATGCAGCAGAAATGCTTAACGGAGTAATCGACAATCTCAACAAATAAAAAATAAAAACCTTTCGGAAGTGGTTAGTCCGAAAGGTTTTTATTTTTAAGGATTTTTTAAGGGTTTTTTTAATTTTAAGGGTTTAATTTTAAGGATTTTATTTTTAGGATTTTTTGCTCAATTCCTTTTGTTGAATATATACTATCATCAGTATGTGTTTTTGTCAACTTTTACTTTAATTATTTATTTAGGTCTACGTTTTATATGTATTGCACAAAAACTATACTATATTTTTGTATAAACAGTATATTTTTACATCAACAAATATATTTTAAATAGTTTTATAACATAAACCATTGCCATTTACATATATCTAAAGTCCTTTTTACACAAATTATTTGTTCAATATATATTTTATAACTGAAATATATATCTTAAAAAACCATATTATTTTATTAGACTGAAAACTCATTTAAATACATATTCCCTATATACACACATTTTAATATATATATCCAAAATATTGCACTGAAATAAATACAATCATAACCACCGGCTTAGCCGGTGGTTTGACTTGGACCCTATAAGGGTCCTTTACCTGCATATGCCTTGAAGGCA
>CAKQPE010000090.1 GCA_934256695.1 uncultured Eubacteriales bacterium | reverse complement strand
GTAATTGCGTTTTGATAAAAGTTTTGATTGAACTTTTTCAAAAGTTCATAGGGTTTGGGGCAACGCCCCAAGGTCTTTGATAAATTTATATTTATAACAGAGTTGTGCAGAAACTCAAATGTCTTATATGTCTTTTATTGATTAGAAATATAAATAATGTTATACTTTAGTGTGTGACATTATTTTACAAAAGGAAGTGTTAGTCTGTGGGGTTATTACAAAAGGATACGGCTGTTTTTGATGAAAAAAATAAAAAAATACGTATTTGCACAATAGCAATCGGTATTTTGTTAATATCGGCGATACTTATTATGAATTTATTTATGGGGTTTGGAAGAAAATCAAGGGCTGTTGTGTATTACCGTGACGGGAAAAATGTTATTTATAATATAAAAAAAGATAAAGTAATTGATGGAGAATATATGTGCTTTAACTCAAGTTTTATTGATTTTTCAAAAATCGGTGCCGGAATATTTAAAGCACATTATGACAGTGAAGTTTTTTATCGTGCCGAAAAAAACGGAGATTCTTTTGATATATATTATACCGATAAAAACGGCAGAGAGCAGCTTATTGCACAGGAAATAAATGCAATGCGTTTTGCACAGAACGGAAAAGACTGCATACTTTTTAAATCCGAAAAAAGCGGTACTTATGATACATATTTTGTTTCTGACGGAAAAACAGAGCATATGTTTGACGGATGTTATGATGCAATGGCAGTGGGAAACAAAAAAAGCAGATATTACATATTTAACAAAGACAATAAGGCAATGTTTTTTAATTTTAAGAAAGAACCGTTTGATATCGGAACAGGCACTATAGATGCAGACACTCTTTCGATATCTGCTGATGACAGAAGGCTTATGGCTGTATCGGAAGGCGACAGAAAGCTTTATGTTTTAAATATAAACAATGTCGAAAACAGTACGTCAAACGGTCTTGAGGTTGGAAAAAACGTAATAAAAGCATCTTTTACCGGTCTTAAAAATGATTTTGCGTTTTTAGATGCGGAAGGTGATTTCTATTATTCGTCAAACGGATATACTTTCAAAGAAGATGAAAATGTTAAAAAGTTTGAAGCCGGATTTGATGTTATGACAATGTATTACCTTAAAGAAAACGGAGATTTATATAGTATATATGTAGGTGATGAAAAGAAGCTTGATGAAGGAATTGAGGATTTTGCTTATGCAGGCTCAAATTCATTGGCAGTAATAAAAAATTTTGACAAAAAAATAAAACAGGGTGATATATGCTATATAAGTAAGCACAACATAACCGAAACAGGAAAAACAGCGGAAAAATTCAAGAAATACTGATAAATATATTTGGGAAGGGAGAAAAATAAATGGTTAAGGAAACATTTACCCCTGAAGAAACAAAACAGTTTGGTTTTGAACTTGGAAAAAATGCGAAATCGGGAGATATATACTGCCTTGACGGAGATTTGGGTGTAGGTAAAACAATTTTTACACAGGGATTTGCAAAAGGACTTGGTGTTGAAGATGAGTATATAACAAGTCCTACGTTTACAATAATAAACGAGTATGAAGGAAGGCTTAAACTGTATCATTTTGATGTATACAGAATAGGAAGTCTTGAAGAAATGGACGACACGGGATACGAGGATTACTTTTTCGGTGACGGAGTATGTCTTGTTGAGTGGGCAAAGCTTATAGATGAACTGATACCCAAAGAAGCAGTATGGATAAAAATAGAAAAAGACATTGAAAAAGGTTTTGAATACAGAAAAATAACTGTCGGAGGTAATAAAAAATGAAAATTCTTGCCATAGATTCATCGGGCAATGCTGTTTCGGCTGCAATAGCAGATGAGGAAAAAATAATAGCCGAATATTTTCTTAATTTTAAAATGACACATTCACAAACGCTTATGCCATCTATAGATGAAATAGTAAAAACATCGGGTTTCGATATAAAAACACTTGATTATATTGCCTGCACACAGGGTCCCGGTTCTTTTACAGGGCTGAGAATAGGTGCAGCTGCCGCAAAAGGACTGGCTCATGGACTGAAAATAAAGATTATAGGTGTTCCTACACTGGAGGCTCTTGCATACAATATATTTGAGACAGATAAAATAATATGCCCTATAATGGACGCAAGACGGTCACAGGTATATAACGCATTTTACGAATTTAAAGACGGAAAGCTTACAGAAATTCACAAACAGGATACAAGAAGCATAGATGAGGTTATCTCTATTGCGGAAGAAAGCGGAAGAAAGGTTGTTTTCTTAGGCGACGGAGTACCTGTATACAGAGAAAAAATAGAAGGACACGAAAACTTTATTATTGCACCGCAGCACAGTAATATGCAGAAAGCATCAACTGTGGCAGCGTTGGCTTTTAATTATGCAAATGAAGGCAAGGCTGTTAAGTGTGATGATTTTGCACCGTTTTATCTCAGAAAATCTCAGGCAGAAAGAGAACTGGAAGAAAAGAAAAAAGCTATGGAGGAAGGAAAAGAATGATAGAAGTTGTACCTATGACAAGTGCCGATATAGACGGTGTGCTTAAAGTTGAGGAAGAATGTTTTGCCATAGCTTGGACAAGA
The DNA here is from genome assembly GCA_934256695.1 of uncultured Eubacteriales bacterium. Lineage (GTDB taxonomy): Bacteria > Bacillota > Clostridia > Lachnospirales > Anaerotignaceae > Neoanaerotignum_A. Next base: position 5,287 of record CAKQPE010000090.1, on the reverse strand, counting down.
GCTGATTTTGAAAGAGAAATGAACGAAAACAAGCTTGCTGTATATTTCGTTGCAAAAGACGGCGAAAAAATAATCGGATATGCAGGAATGTGGCATGTGGTTACGGAAGGTCAGATAACAAATGTTGCCGTATCGGAAGAATACAGAAACCGTCATGTAGGTTCAATGCTTATAGAGGCATTGATAAAAGTTGCCGAAGAACGTGAAATGATAGGTATTACTCTTGAGGTAAAAATAAGCAACTATCCGGCACAGAAGTTATATTCAAACTACGGATTTAAACCGGAAGGGTTCAGAAAAAATTATTATAAAGACACAAACGAAGACGCAATAGTAATGTGGAAATATTTTGAAAACTACGAAAACTACGAGGAAACAATATAAAACCGTGGACTCTGTCCGCACCTGCAAGCCTTTAAAAAGGCTTGACCTAAACTTTTAAGGAACCGCAAAGATAGATGCGGCGGTTAGAGAACCCGAAGAAACAGGGCGACGAAGTCGTTTTTGCGTAGCAAAAATTCTGACCATGCCGATTTCCAAAGGAAATTTCCTGAACAAGAAAGTTGGTCGGGGTATTTTGGGGGACCCCCCCAAGGTCTTTGAGACAGGGTTTAAAAAGGAGGGATATGAGATGAGTATAAAAGAGCTTGAATATTACGAACTTAATAATAAATGTACGGCAGAAGAACTTAAATTTTCAACTACAGACGATATAGAGCCTTCTGAGGGAATAATAGGACAGAAACGTGCGGAAAAGGCAATGGAGCTTGGTCTTAAAATAAGAGCCGCCGGATATAACATATATATGTGCGGTTCTGCCGGATTGGGAAAAACATCATATGCCAAAATCTGTGCCGAAAATGCTGCAAAAGACAGACCAAGGCCGGATGATTACTGCTATGTTTATAATTTCGATGAGCCGAGAAGTCCGAAGGCATTGAGATTTAAAGCCGGAGAAGGCAGACAGTTCCGTGACGATATGAATGAACTTGCGGAATTTTTTAATTCCGAGCTTAACAGAGTTTTTTCTTCAGATGAGTACGAAGAACAGAAAAATGAAATAATAAGAAGCTATGATGAGAGAAGAAACCTTCTTACAAGAGAAATGGAAAGCATAGCATCACAGCATGGATTCAGTGTTAAAACCTCAAGTACAGGTGTATTTTTTATGCCTGTTATAAATGGGGAAGAAGTAAGTGAGGAAAAATATGATTCTTTAAGCAGTGAGGAAAAAGACCAGATTAATTCTGCAACAGGTGAAATATCAAAGGAAGCCTCAACTGTTATGAGAGACATTCGTGAAATAGAGAAGGCCTGCCGTAAGGAATTAAATGACCTTGAATACAAGACAGGTATGTTTGCCATAGGATATAATATAAATTCTTTGCAGGAAAAATACGGTGAAAACGAAGAAGTTATAAAATATATAGCCGATGTGCAGGAAGATGTTTTGGATAACATTTCAAAATTTATACCGTCATATGGCCCTGATGAAGATGATCCGGCGGCAAGCCTTATGCCGTTTTTAGGCAAAAAGAATGCGGACGATACACTTCTTAAATATAAAGTAAATCTTATTGCGGATAATTCCAAGAATGAAGGCGCACCTGTTATTGTTGATTTTTCGCCTACAGGCGGAAGCCTTGCCGGAGAAGTTGAATATGACAATGAGTTCGGAAACCTTACAACAGACTTTATGAAAATAAAGCCGGGACTTTTTCATAAAGCAAACGGCGGATACCTTATTTTGCAGGCAAGAGATGTGTTGTCGAATTTTCAGGCATGGGAATCCATAAGAAGGGTCATGAGAACGGGAGAAATAAAAATAGACAGTTTAAGGGAACAGTTTCAGGCTGTGCCTATACCTACACTTACACCGGAGCCTATAAAAGCAGATATAAAAGTAATACTTGTGGGAAGCAGCTATTATTTTGATATATTAAGCGAATACGAAGATGATTTTGGAAAATATTTTAAAATACTTGCCGATTTTGACTATGAGATGGAAAGAAATCATGAAAGCATAATGAATACGGCAAAATTTATAAAGTCGTATACAGAAAAAGAAAAGCTTATGCCTTTTACATCTGTTGCAGTTGCAAGAATAATAGAATATTCTTCAAGAATGGCTGATAAGAGCAATAAACTTTCCACTAAATTCAGCAAAATATGCGAAGTTCTTTGTGAAGCAGATGCGTGGGCCAAAATTGACGGAGAAGAAAAGGTTGATGAAAGATATGTAAAAAAAGCCATTGACGAAAAAAAGAAACGTCTTATGCTTTATGAAGAAAAACTTTCCGAAATGATTGATGACGGTGTAATAATGATTGATACCGAAGGAAAGCGAGTAGGGCAGATAAACGGTCTTGCTGTGTTGGACATGGGAGGATATTCATTCGGAAACGTAAGCAGAATAACGGCTGTATCCTATATGGGTAAAAGCGGTATTATAAATATCGAAAAAGAGTCCGAAATGAGCGGAAACACACATACAAAAGGCATGAATATTATTGCAGGATACATAGGGAACAAATATGCACAGGATTTCCCTATCTCTTTATCATGCAGGGTATGTTTTGAGCAGAACTACGGCGGAATAGACGGAGACAGTGCATCAAGCACAGAGCTTTACTGTATACTCTCAAGTCTTTCGGGTATAGCCATAAACCAGCAGATTGCCGTTACAGGCTCTGTAAACCAGTTTGGAGATATTCAGGCAATAGGTGGAGTAAACGAGAAAACAGAGGCGTTTTTTGACCTTTGCACAAGGAGAGGTTTAACGGGAACACAGGGCGTGATGATTCCTGTATCAAACGTAAAAGACCTTATGCTTAATGACGAAGTGGTTGAAGCCGTAAAAGAGGGAAAGTTCCATATTTATTCCGTAGAAAATATTGATGACGGTATAGAGGTTATGCTTTCCGTACCAGCCGGAAAACTGGAACAAAACGGCGAATATACAAAAGACAGTGTTCATGCAAAGGTATATGAAAAATTAAAAGAATACTATGTAAAATCATTTGATGAACCGGAAGAAGAAAAAGAAGAATCCGAAGAAAAGAAAGATGAAAAATAAATTTTATCAACCGAAAGTGTAAAAAAAGCTTAAATCGGTTGATAAACACTGAAAAAATATATATAAAAGTGGAAAACCCCTGAGTATTTGAGATATTCAGGGGTTATTTTCATATGAAAAGCCGTAGATGTTTTTCTCCAAGGCTTTTTAGTATACGCCGTATTAATTTATTTTGCAACATTTATTTTAATGGGCTGTGAGAAAAGCTTAAATACGGTACTTTAACGGTTTTAAATCGTATAGAAGGCTTGGATTCGGAAAGAACGGTAAATGCCGAACCGCAAAGAATAAGCAGCCCTCCTGCAATCTGAAGGGCAGAAAGGCTTTCGTGAATGACAAAAGCTGAAAACAAAACTGCTGACAGAGGCTCTATATATCCCAGCACGGAAAGAGTCTGTGAAGGTATATCGTGCATTGAAGAAAAATAAAACCAACAGCCTACACCTGTATTTATAACACCTATAAACAGTAATGGAAGAATATCGGAAGTTTTAACCGATAAGTAAATACCATGTTTGCAAAAACAATATACGGCGGTAACGGCAAAGGCCGAAACAAGCTGTAAGCATGAACATTCAAAGCCGACAACAGCATTTGATTTTTTGTTTGATATTGTCATAGCAGCAAAGAATAAAGCCGAAATAAATGCGAGAAAAGAGCCTTTTGAAAGACCGTTTTTCGAGAAAGCCTTAAAATTAATCAAAACCATGCCGATTAAAACCCAAAATATACCGATTAACTTATTGTTAGTAAATTTTTCTTTGAAAACAAAAGGCGAAACAAGTATGACAAAAACAGGTCCGCAGTAATAAATGAGAGTTGCCATGCCTATGCCGGAAAGGTTATATGATTCATAGAGGAATATCCAGCTCATACCCAAGGCAACGCCTGAAATAAAAACAAAGAGTGAGTCTTTTTTATGTTTATAGAAAATAAACTTATTTTTGCCAATCAGAAAAACAGATATAATAAAAATACTGCCTATAAAAGTACGCAGAAGAACTATGTCAAAGCTTTTAAGGGAAATAAAGCTTGCCACTATTCCGTTTGAGCCGAAAAGCACGAGTGAAATTAAAAATTTTAAATAAGATTTATGTGTTTCCATTTTATCCTCCGTAAAAAATAACGTTACTTTGCATATAAGCATTAAATAATATTTTACAAAAGAAATATAACATATTAAAATAAATTACAAAAGCGAATATTTGTCATAAACAATATTACAAAACCAGATTGATTGAGGCGATTAAAAGATGAGCATACAAAAATATATGGCTTTTTTGAAAACAGTTGAATACGGAAGTTTTACAGAGGCGGCAAAGGCACTTGATTATTCGCAGTCGGGAATAAGCCGAATGATTAATGACATAGAAAAAGAATGGAACGTAATCCTTATGGAGAGAGGACATTCCGGAGTAAAGCTTACATCTGACGGAATAAGACTTGTGCCATACATAAGAAAGATATGTGATGACTATATAGAATTAAATGATAGGATTGATGAACTGCACGGAATAGAAAGCGGTCTTATAAGAATAGGGGCTTTCTCAAGCATAGCAACACACTGGCTGCCAAAGATTATAAAACGGTTTAGGAATGATTATCCCAATATAGACTATGAAATACTTGTTGGTGGATATGATGATGTTGAGCAGTGGCTTATACAAGGTCGTGTTGACTGTGGGTTTCTTACTGCTCCCATAAAAGGTGAACTGGATACAATTTTTCTTGAAAAAGACAGGCTGCTTGCAGTAATACCGGAAAATCACCCGATGGCAGAAAATGAAAAAATATCAATACAGGAGCTATCGAAGGATTATTTTATGCTTTTGGAAAACGGAAAAGATGAAATAGTAGAGATATTTAAGAAATATAATGTAACTCCCAAAATACATTTTAAAACCTTTGATGATTATTCCATAATGTCAATGGTTGAAAACGGACTTGGAGTAAGTATATTGCCTGAGCTTATTCTTCACAGGGTGCCGTATAAAATAGCAATACGGGAACTAAAGGAGGAAGCCTACAGAGAGATAGTGCTTGCGTTAAAGGACAAAAATACAGCCTCGGCAGCGGTAAAGAAATTTATGGAGTATATTAAGTTCAGAAAAGATTGATAAATAAAAATTTATCGAACTGAAAGACCTTGTGGCGTTGCCCCAATACCCCACGATTTTTTGAAAAAAATCGAGTAAAACTTTTATCAAAACG
>CAKQPE010000089.1 GCA_934256695.1 uncultured Eubacteriales bacterium | reverse complement strand
TCCGTTTTCCGGTGTATTTTGGAGACAGGGAGACGCAGGAACTTTGTTGGGACAACGAAAGTACCGTTGAGACTGTGGTATTGCTACAAAGGGAGAATGCCTGAAAATATTTTGCTTTTCAGTAATTCCAATTGTTTTTACGGTTATATAACAAGTACAAAAAAATTTATGGCGTCTAAGAACTCAATAATAATCTGTATAAATATGTCGAGTTTGGAAGCATAAATCAATTAACAATATTGTTGTGTAAAAACGGTTTCTCAAAAAAGACTGTAATAACACAGGCATGATTGCAGAAGCAGAGCAGATATTAGATTCAATGCAACGAACTGTTTTAGGAGGATTAAAATGCCAAGTGAAGAAAAAAGAATATGGGGTATCCATACAAAGGATGATAATTTATTTCTGCATCATGATGTAATAGCTATTGGCTGGAAGGACATGGGTGATTTAAGTCGTATTCAAGCTGACCGTGATGCTTTCAAAGAAAAATATACAGAAGTTTATCCGTATGCCAAGAAGGGCAGCGTCGCAAACGGTGCTGGTATGTTATATCGATTTACACATGAGGTTGAGATTGGCGATTATGTTGTATTTCCATCAAAGATTGACCGCCAAATAAATATCGGTGTGGTTGAAGGCGGATATGAATATCATCCTGAAGCTGCGGAATATGTACAGCAGCATAAAGTAAAATGGTTAAAGCATCTGCCAAGAACCTCGTTTTCACAAGGTGCATTGTATGAGGTTGGTTCAGCAATGTCTTTCTTTACCGTTAAAAATTATGCTGACGAGTATCTTGCGGCACTGGATAAGGAATTTAAGAAAAATGCTATGACTTCCGGAACGGATGATGATGAGAGCGTTGGTGCTACAGCCGATGAGATTGTAGAGGCAACGAGAGATTTTATTCTGAAGGAACTGAGCAAGAATCTCAAGGGATATGACTTGGAGGAGTTCGTAGCTGACTTGTTAAGAGCAATGGGTTATCGTACAACAGTTTCTGCACATGGCGGAGACAGTGGTATTGATATTATGGCATATAAGGATGAGTTGCCACCTCGTATTCTGGTACAGGTAAAGAGTCAAGATAGTGATATTGGTGAAGCAACCATACGGTCTCTGAAGGGTGCAATGCGAGAGGGTGATTATGGACTATTCGTAACACTGTCCAATTACACGAAGTACGCTCAGAAGTATCTGGACAGCACACCTATTATCAGAGGAATCAATGGTACAGAACTTGTAGATTTAATTTTGAAGTATTATAATGATTTGAGTGACAAGTATAAAAGAATGATTCCACTGAAGATGGTATATATTCCGGTTGTAAAAGAGGCATAATTTTATAATTGTGATTGAGATAAACGAGTATGTTTTAATGAGATTAAATCAAAGATTATGATTCTTTTGTTACCATTACGGTATAGAAATAACTATAAAAACTATAATTTTTATAGTTATTTAAACATATTGAGGTGATTTAAATGAGACTGTTTAAATTTTTAGTGTGTTTATTATTAATAAATATTTTAACAACGTCTAATTATATTTTTGGAGACGAATTAAATAAAACAAATTCAGTCGCTTATTTAAATATGGAACCGGAAAAATGTAATGTTACAACTTATTTGGATAACGGATATTTAGAATTTTATACTAAAGGTTACTATAATTTAATTGATAATAATACTGCCTGCGGTTCAAAAATTGAAATAAATGAATCTAAACCCGGATTGCTTAAAAAGGGTGAAAAAATATATCTGACTTTGGATAATCTTATATTAAATGATGTCGATTTAAAAACCACCGCCGGTGACTTAGAATTGAATGTCAGTATTATAGAAAATAACATACTTGCAATAAGTGTCGAAAAAGAAAGTACAAGTGATTCTTATACATCTATTGAAATCTCGGCAAATTTTGACAAAAAATTAATAGAGAAAAAGACAGATGAAAATTTTGAATATAGAGAAAAACTATACATATCTACAGAAAAAAATCTTAAAGATAATATTTTTTCTGGATATAGCGAAGATATACTTATAAGTGATAGAATTTTTATATTGGAAAAATACAATCCATACAGTCTGCCAAAAATACAAAAAAATTTAAATGTCGTGACAGATGATATAATTTTTACTACCGAGGGCGGAACAGGTACGGCATTAGGTAATTATATTTATCCAAAATCAATAGTAGTTACTGAAAAGAACGCAGGTGCGTTAAAAAAAGAAAATGAATTTTATTTGTATGTGAAAGATATGCTTTTTATGCAGCCTTTGATGATAAAAACAGAGGGAGATATTGGTGTTGACTATAAAATAATTAATGACGAAATGATATGTTTTAAGGTCAATAAAGAAAGCACACATGCTTCTGCAATTACAATAAGCAACATTATTTTAAAACGTGAGAATAATAAAAATTATGAAATGAGAAAAACATATTATTTACCATTAATGTACAGTACAAATGAAGAAAAAGCAAATGCGAAAACAATAAATGAATGTTTTTGTGCCATAAGGCAGGAGAATGAAGAACAAGAAACACAAAACGGAAACGGTCCTATAGTTATTGAAAGAGAAAATTTGATAACCGAATCTGAAATGACCGGTAGATTCAATCGCAGATTGTCATCCGGAAATATAATAAGTATTAATTCTGTGGGAAGCAGTATTCCTTTCCGGGCAGATATATGTCAGCCCAAAGAAATAGTAATATCAGAAGAAACGGCAGGAGCATTAAAAGAAAACCATTCGATTTATTTTAAAGTCGGTTCCTTACGTTTTAATGACCTGTTTACAATGTCAACAGAAGGAGATATAGAAGCAAATTGTTTTGTTGATGGCAATGGAATAATGAAAATATCTGTCATATCCGAAAGTAGTGTGCCATCCAAAATAAAAATAGAAAATATTGCAGTTGAAATGGGTGAAGCAATAATAGAAAAACCAGATATATCATATAGAGATTATACCTATAATTATCCTTTGATGATAATAAACGGTAAATATGATGATAATTTATTTAACAGTTCAAATGGAAATATTATAATAAACAATAAATTTGTTGTTCAACAAGAAAGAACTATGGAAATTGAATATCCGATTTTTGCATTTGAAAGAATTGTTGTAAACAGTAATTCTATTTCAATTAATTCGAAAAAATATAATTTAGAAAATGAATGTTATTTAAAAGACAACAGAATAATGGTTCCGCTCAGAGAGTTTACAAATTTAGTTTTTAATTTAGATAGCAACTACTTTACATATGATGAAAATGAAAAATATATAGAAATACTATGGGGATTAAGAAAAATAAAAATATATACAAAAGGCAATTATATGTTAATAAATAACATAAAAAAAGAACTATTTACAAACGTAGATTTAAAAAATGGGACTGCCTATATTTCTTTTAGAGATTGGGTAAATATTTTTAGTAGGGAAACGGGATATGAATTTTTTTGGGATAGCGATAAACAAACTGTATTTTTTAGAACAAAATAACCAATGGAAGGTCACATATAAGTAAAAATGATTTTATAGGCACACAAATTGTAAAAAAGCAGTTCGTGTGCCTTTTTGTTTTGATATGGTATTTGAACGGGCAGTAAATATTGTATACCGTAATATCCGGCAGATTGGCAGTTAAGAGTCAGTGGTTTTTTATTTTTTAGTTGTTTTAGAAGTACAAAAATGTTAAAATAAAAAGATAAAAATTTATTTTGGAGGTAATTTTATTTGGATATTAATGTGGCTTTTATATCCCTTGGCTGTGACAAAAACCTTGTAGACAGCGAAGTTATGCTTGGCATATGCCGCAGAGAAGGGATAAATATTATTCAGGAAGAAGAAAAGGCAGATGTAATAATAATAAATACATGCTGTTTTATAAAAGATGCACTTGAAGAAAGTATTGACAATATTCTTCAGGCAGGCAAACTTAAAGAAGACGGTAATTGTAAAGGCATTATTGTTACAGGCTGCCTCGGTCAGAGATATGAAAAAGAAATATTTGACGAAATTCCTGAAATTGATGCAGTTTTAGGCACTACTGAATATGAAAATATTGCGGAGGCGATTAAAACCGTTATGAAAGGCAAAAAGTATAAAAATCTGGGCGAATTCGGGAAAGTAATGAAAGACGAACAGAACAGTGTAAACAGAATAGTTACCACAGCCGGACATTTTGCATATTTGAAAATCGCAGAAGGTTGTGACAGCCGTTGTACATATTGTGTTATACCATATCTCAGAGGTGCTTACAGAAGCCGTACAATGGAAAGCCTTATTGAAGAAGCAAAACAGCTTGCCGAACAGGGAATAAAAGAACTTATACTTGTTGCACAGGATACATCTGTTTATGGCAAAGATATTTATGGCGAAAGCAGACTTCATGAACTTTTGGAAAATCTCTGCAAAATAGAAGGTATCCAATGGATAAGACTCCTTTACTGTTATCCTGAAAATATAACAGACAAGACAATAGAGGTTATGGCAAAGGAAGAAAAAATACTTCACTACCTTGATATGCCTGTTCAGCACGGCAGTGATACAGTGCTGAAAAGAATGGGCAGACGCTCAACAGCAAAGCTTATAAAAGAAAAGGTAGCAAAGTTAAGAAAATTAATGCCTGATATTACAATAAGAACAAGTATTATCACAGGTTTTCCGCAGGAGACAGGTGAGGAGTTTGGCGAGCTTGCAGAATTTGTTAAAGAAGTAAAATTTGACCGCCTTGGAGTATTTACTTATTCTCAAGAAGAAGGAACACCGGCTGCGGAAATGGACGGACAAATTCCTGAGGAACTTAAAGAAGAACGTAAGGAAATTATAATGGATATACAGAGAAACGTCTCTGCCGAAAAATGCCGTACATTTGTGGGAAAAGAACTTAAAGTAATAGTAGAAGGCAAACTTCCCGATGATAACATATATTGCACAAGAAGCTACAGAGATGCACCTGAAATAGATGGGCTTGTGTTTGTAAACAGTGATGAAGAATTGCTTACAGGTGATTTTGTTGATGTTATAATTACAACATCAAGCGATTATGACCTTTATGGTGAACTGAAAAAATAATTTTTAGCTGTAAAACGAAAGGAGTGTGGCTTTTATGCAGATGAATCTGCCTAATAAGCTTACTTTATTAAGGGTTATTATGATACCCATATTTGTTGTTGTTCTTTTAAGCAGCCTTGTGCCTGCACCTTTAAACAGATATATTGCCGTTGTTATATTTATACTTGCGTCATTTACGGATTATCTTGACGGACACATAGCAAGAAAATATAATCTGGTAACTAATTTCGGTAAATTTATGGATCCGCTTGCAGACAAACTTCTTGTTTCATCTGCCATGATTTCCATGGTTTCAATGGGTGATATACCTGCATGGATTGTTATAATAATAATAAGCCGTGAGTTTATAATAACCGGTTTTAGACTTATAGCAGTTGAAAACGGCGTAGTAATAGCCGCAAGCTGGTGGGGAAAAATAAAAACTGTAAGTCAGATGATAATGATAATAGTTGTTATATCCGGCATAGGCGGTGTTGCCGGCCATGCACTGGGAAGAATACTCATTTACGTTGCGGCGTTCTTTACTGTCGTATCGGGCGTGGATTATATAGTTAAAAACATAAATGTACTTAAAGGCTGAGGTGAAACGAATTGAAAGCAGAAATAATTTCGGTAGGGACAGAACTGCTTTTGGGAGATATACTTAACTCAGATGCTCAATACCTTTCAAAACAGCTTTCATCTCTCGGTATAGAGATGTATCATCAGTCAGTGGTAGGAGATAATGCCAAAAGACTTGAAGAAGTAATGACAGAGGCTTTCTCCAGAAGTGATATAGTTATTACCTCCGGTGGTCTTGGCCCTACGGAAGATGACCTTACAAAAGAAACCGGCTGTAAATATTTCGGCAAAAAACTTGTTGAGGACAAAAAAGCTCTTGAAATGCTCAAGGATTATTTTGCCAGAATAAACCGTCCTATGACAGAAAACAACTTTAAACAGGCACTTGTTCCGGAGGGAAGCATAGTGCTTTATAATAATAACGGAACAGCACCGGGAATTATAATTGACAGCAACAAAAAGATACTTGCCATGCTTCCCGGACCTCCGAGAGAACTTATACCTATGTTTGAGGAATACGTAAAACCGTATCTTGCCTCAAAACAGGAATATGTTTTTGTATCTCGTGTTCTCCGTGTTTCGAAAATAGGTGAAAGCACAACGGAATATCTTTTAAGAGATTTAATTGATAATCAGACTAATCCTACAATAGCTACATATGTTAAAAACATAGAGGTTATAGTTCGTCTTACCGCAAAGGCAAAAACCATCGAAGAAGCAAACAGTCTTATTGACCCTGTTTCGGAAGAAATACATAAACGTCTTGGTGATAACCTTTATGCCGAAGGCAATACAACCATATCAGAGGTTGTATGCAAAAAGCTTATTGAAAAAAATTTAACTGTTGCCGTAAGCGAGTCATGTACAGGCGGACTTGTGTCATCTGCATTTACAGATGTTGCCGGAATCTCAAAAGTATTTATAGAAGGTGCTGTTACTTACTGCGAGGATGCCAAAATACGACGTCTCGGAGTAAAGAGGGAAACCATTGACAAATACGGTGTTGTAAGTGTTCAGGTTGCTGCGGAAATGGCTGAAGGCATAGCAAAAACATCAGGAAGTTATATAGGAATTTCTACAACCGGAATAGCAGGCCCAAGCGGAGGAACACCCGAAAAACCTGTTGGTACAGTATGCATAGGACTTAGAATCGGCAGCAGAACAATAACAAGACAAATGCATTTTAACGGAAAAAGAGAAACTGTTCGTGCAAGAGCTGTAGATGCTGTTTTCGATTTGCTTAGACGTGAGCTTGAAAAAGAAGAACAAATTGATTGATATGTTCCTAAAAATGTGCTAATATAAGAATATAAGTTCTATTTGATTGAAATACAAGGAGATGAGTTCATGGCAAAGGAAAAAAGTGCAAAAGCTGCCGCTGCCGAGGCGAAAGCATTTGAAGATAAAGGAAAGGCTCTTGAAACAGCCATAAGCCAGATAGAAAAAAAGTTCGGTGAAGGTTCTATTATGAAACTGGGTGACAACAGCAGATATACTGTTGAAGTTACGCCTACAGGTTCATTAAGTCTTGACGTTGCTCTTGGTGTAGGCGGTATACCTAAGGGAAGAATCATAGAAGTTTATGGCCCTGAGTCATCGGGAAAGACAACAATAGCTTTGCATATGGTTGCCGAGGTGCAAAAAAGAGGCGGTATAGCCGGATATATTGATGCGGAACACGCTCTTGACCCTGTTTATGCAAAAAATCTCGGTGTAGATGTAAATAATCTTTATATATCCCAGCCTAATGACGGCGAAGAAGCACTTGAAATAGCAGAAACAATGGTAAGAAGCGGTGCTATAGATATAATTGTAGTAGACTCTGTTGCAGCTCTTGTACCTAAGGCTGAGATTGAAGGCGAAATGGGTGACAGCCATGTTGGTTTACAGGCGAGACTTATGAGTCAGGCACTTAGAAAGCTTACAGGCTCTATAGGCAAGACAAAATGTTCGGTTGTTTTCATAAACCAGCTCAGAGAAAAAATCGGTGTTATGTACGGAAACCCTGAAACAACAACAGGCGGACGTGCCTTGAAATTTTATGCTTCTGTCAGAATAGAAATAAGAAAAGCAGATGCCATAAAGCAGGGAACTGAAATAATAGGCAACCGTACAAGAGCGAAGATTGTAAAAAACAAGGTTGCTCCGCCTTTTAAAATGGCTGAGTTCGATATTCTTTACGGAAAAGGTGTATCAAAGGTTGGCGATATACTCGATCTGGCCGCAGACCTTGATATAATAAATAAGAGCGGTGCATGGTATGCATAC
>CAKQPE010000088.1 GCA_934256695.1 uncultured Eubacteriales bacterium | reverse complement strand
ACCTGTCTGTTTATTCTTCTGTTTGAACAAGTCGAAATCCTGATTTCGACTTAGGTGTCGACTTTGTCGACACCCTCTGACTCCCATGACATATTGTTATGGGAGTTTATTAAAGTGTATTCAGATTTTGTGAACAATGGTATATACTTGCACTTTTTTGTTTGTGGCATTATACTGGTTAAGTAAATGTAAAAGCTTATAAGGAGGTGAGTGTATTGGCTCAGGAAACAATAAACGGTACTGTTGAGGATATAATTTTTTCAAACAGTGAAAACGGATATACTGTTTTTTCAATAGAAACAGATGATGACGAGGTCGTATGTGTCGGTACACTGCCTGATATACATACAGGTGAAAACGTAAAATTAATGGGAAACTGGACTATGCACAGTACGTATGGACTACAGTTTCAGGTAGAATATTACGAAAAAACTATGCCGGACAGTATAGAAGGAATTGAAAAATACCTTGCATCGGGCATTATAAGCGGTATAGGAAAGAAAATGGCAAAAAAGATAGTCGACAAATTCGGAGAGACATCTTTTTTCGTAATAGAAGAAAAGCCGGAGCGTCTGGTGGAGATACGAGGCATAACATATGAAAAAGCTATGCGTATACATGATACCTTTTGTCAACAAAATGAGTTAAGGGTAACAATGATGTTTTTGCAAAAGTTCGGTATAACACCTGTTTATGCAATGAAAATATTCAAAAAATATAAGGATAAAACAATGACTGTGGTACAGAATAATCCTTATAAGCTGGCTGACGATATTTTCGGCATAGGTTTTAAAATGGCAGATAAAATAGCCGCTTCCTCGGGGTTCAGCATAGATTCGCCGGAAAGAATAAAGGCCGGAATTAAATATATACTTAACCAATCGGCAGGAGAGGGAAATGTATATCTTCCGGCAGATGAACTGAGAAGAAAAACTTCTGAGATTCTCGGTATAGATGAGATAATGGTGGACAGTGCTTTAAAAGAACTTCAAATAGACCATCAGATATGGCAGGACAGAAAAGATACAGATGAAAATTCGGCAAGAGTTTATCTTAATATTTTTTACTATGCAGAGGTTTCTGTTGCTAAAAAACTGCTTGAGTTACACAGCAATAAAGGAATATATTCCGATGAATATTATAGTGGCCTTATTGAAAAGGCAGAAGAAAAAACAGGCATAGAGCTTGCCCATATGCAAAAACAGGCTGTGTTGGAGGCTCTTAATCAGGGTGTGCTTGTAATAACAGGCGGTCCGGGAACAGGAAAAACAACAATAATAAATACTATAATAACCCTTCTTAATGACGATGATAAAAAAATTGTGCTTGCTGCACCTACAGGCAGAGCGGCAAAAAGAATGACGGAAGCAACGGGACATGATGCACAGACAATACACCGTATACTTGGCATAACGTATGTAAATGATGACAGCAGAAGGCAGGTTTTCGATAAAAACGAAGATGACCCTATAGATGCAGATGTTATAATAATAGACGAAAGCTCTATGGTTGACATTCTTCTTATGAGCAGTCTTTTAAAAGCAGTAAAGAGCGGAACAAAGCTTATACTTGTAGGTGATGTTGACCAGCTTCCTTCCGTAGGTGCAGGAAATGTTCTTAAAGATATTATACAAAGCGGAGTAATTACCGTTGTCCGTCTTACAGAGGTATTTCGTCAGGCGAGAGAAAGTGCGATAGTAATGAATGCCCATAGGATAAACGATGGTCAAATGCCGGTGCTTAATGAAAAAGATAAAGACTTTTTCCTTGTAAAGAGGTCAAATGCACAGACGGCAACAGAAACCATAAAAGAACTTATAACAACAAGACTGCCTAAGTTTTCGGACTGTGATTCGTTTAATGACATGCAGGTGCTTACACCTATGCGAAAGGGTCAGCTCGGGGTATATGAGCTTAACAAATATTTGCAGGAAACCCTTAATCCGCCACAGAAAGGAAAGGCAGAAAAGGAATTTAAAAACTATACTCTCCGTCAGGGAGACAAGGTTATGCAGATAAAAAATAATTATAATATGGAATGGAAACTGTATGAAAACGGCATACAGACAGATGAAGGTCTTGGTGTTTTTAACGGCGACTGCGGTTTGGTTGAAAAAATAGATAACAAAAACGAAACGGTTACTGTTATGTTTGATGACGGCAAGAAGGTTACTTATGATTTTATACAGCTCGATGAACTGGAGCTTGCCTATGCCGTAACAATACATAAATCACAGGGAAGTGAATACCCTGTTGTAATAATACCGCTTATAAGCGGGCCGCCTATGCTTTTGAGCAGAAATCTTTTGTATACTGCCGTTACAAGGGCAAAAAAACTTGCGGTTATAGTCGGTATACCGGATACAATAAAAAGAATGGTTGAAAACAACCGCGAGATAAATCGTTACTCCACCCTTGATTTAAGGCTTAAAAATATTTACGATTTTATAAATCAGTGAGGATTTTATGAATATTATTCAAACTTTGTTGAATTTTATATATCCGCCGAGATGTTGTGTATGTGCTAAACTTATAGGAATGTTTGCCGAAAACGAATTATGTGACGAATGTAAGAATAATTTAAAGTTTGTAGGCAGTGAGCATGATTTTTCAAAAACTATAAGAGATAAATTTAAAGGCGACGTTTATTTTGATGGCGGAGGAGCTGTTTTTGAATATCGTTATGTTAAAAAATCGATTGAAAACTTTAAATATTTCGGTGAAAGAAATATTGGCAGTCAGTATGCAAAACTGATGTTTGAATACTTTAAGGACAGCAAAATTTTAGCCGAAAGCGACTGTATTGTTTCGGTTCCTTTGAATATAAAAAGACTTAAAAGCAGAGGATATAACCAAGCGGAATTTTTGGCACAAGAATTTGCAAAGCTTTGCAAAAAGGAATTTATTCCAAATGCGGTGCTGAGAAACAGAGATACAAAACCACAAAATTCTTTAAACCCTGAGGAAAGATTTGAAAATGTAAAAAATGCTTTTTCGTTGGGGAATGTTAATGTTAAAGGGAAAAAAGTTATAATAATAGATGATATATTTACTACAGGTTCTACGATAAACGAATGTGCCGCAGTTTTAAAATCGGCAGGAGCGGAAAAGGTGAATTTCCTTGCATTTGCCGCTGCGGGAAATATTAGGTCAGGTGATAAAAATGTATGATTGTGGACTTATACTTGAAGGCGGAGGAATGAGAGGTGTTTATACGGCAGGAGTTTTGGACAGTTTTCTTGATAACGCAATAGAATTTTCTTCCTGTTACGGTGTTTCGGCAGGCGGCTGCCACTGCTGTTCATTCCTTTCAAAACAGAGAAAACGAGCCTTTAATGTAAATGTTGATTATCTGAAGGATAAACATTATGCAAGCTTTTACAGCCTTATTACAACGGGAGATTTTTTCGGTGCAAAAATGGTATATGACGATATACCTAATAAATTAAGTCCTTATGATTATGATAAATTTGATGAATATATAAAAAACGGCGGAAAATTTAAGGTTGTTGTTACAAATGTAGATACGGGAAAACCGGAATACATAGACATAAAGGATATGCACAAGGATATTATTTATGTAAGAGCATCAAGCTCACTGCCGTTTTTTGCAAAAATTGTATCTGTAGACGGAAAAAATTATCTTGACGGCGGTGTTACAGATTCAATCCCACTTAAAAAATCACAGCATGACGGAAACAAAAAGAATGTAGTTATACTTACAAGAGATATAACCTACAGAAAAGAACCTAATAAGGTTATGCCTTTAATAAGAAAAATGTATAAAAAGTATCCTAATTTGGTAAATGATATTCAGAACAGACATATTAATTATAACCGTACTCTCGATTATATAAGACGGGAAGAAAAAAACGGTGATATTTTTGTCATAAGGCCGAGAAAGCCTGTGAAGCTGAAAAGACTGGAAAAGAATAAAAAGAAGCTTTATGCTCTATATAAACAGGGATATGCCGACGGAATGAGATCAATAAACAAATTGAAGGCATATCTTGAAAAATAAAGGAGGTTTATATGTTAAACACAATAGGATTTTTTGCAAAACTTGCGGCATCACTTGTAAGTGTAAATCCAAAGCTAAAAAGATTTCGGAAAATGAAAGAAGAAAACAATAATGAGCAGACACAACAGGAAATATTCGAGTTTGTACGTGACTGGTCGGAAAAAAGACTTGCTGATACAAAGTGCAATATAACCGTTTCGGGAGTTGAAAATATACCACAGGATCAGCCTGTGCTTTTTATAAGCAATCACCAAAGTAATCTTGACTTTATACTTCTTTTGGCAAAAATTAATGTTCCTGTGGGCTTTATAGCCAAAGTTGAGCTTGAAAAGATACCTCTTTTAAGAGATTGGATGAGAGTAATAGACTGTCTTTTTATGGACAGAGATGATATGCGTCAACAGGTAAAGACTATAGTTGAAGGAATAAATATTCTTAAAAAAGGAAAATCTCTTATAGTTTTTCCTGAGGGAACAAGAACAAGAGACGGAAATATGATGGAGTTTAAGGCAGGTACTTTTAAACTGGCAACAAAAAGCAAAGTACCTATTGTGCCTGTTACAATAGACGGTACATTTAAATGTTTGGAGGGAAACAACAATCATTTAAGAGCCGGAGATATAAAGCTTATAATACATGAACCTGTTATGACTGCTGGTCTTACAAAAGAAGAACAAAATGACTTGCATAATTATATAAGAAATATTGTAAATAAGCCGTTGGAGGATAATAATGAATAATAAATTTAATTTAAAGAAGCGTTTTGCAATACTTATTTTTGCGGTATTATCGTTTGTATTTGCCTTTTCGGGCTGCTCCGAAATAAGCGGAAACATCACAAATGCCGTTGTAGGAAATGCAGAACTTTCCGATAATAATTTACAAGTGCATTTTATATCCGTTGGACAGGGAGACAGCGAACTTATAAAATTGCCAACAGGCGAAAATGTACTGATAGATTCGGGAGATACGTATGCTGCCGAAACTTTGTTGAGTTATCTCAGAAAACAGGGTGTTGAAGAAATTGATATGGCAGTTACAACACACCCGCACAGCGACCATATAGGTTCTATGCAGAAGGTAATAGAAAATTTTAAAGTTGACAAAATACTTATGCCGGACAGAGATTATGATTCACTTGTATACACAAACCTTTTGTATTCAATAGATGAAAATAATGTTGAAAGAATAGTGGCAAAGTACGGAGATGAATTTGACGAGGGAAATGCTCATTTTGAGATTCTCGGTCCGATAAAGGAATATGACGAAGTAAATGATTCATCGGTAGTTCTTATGATGACTTACGGCGACAACAAGTTCCTTTTCACAGGAGATCAGGAGTCCGATGCGGAAAAAGATGTTATAAGTATGGGATATGACCTTAATGCAGATGTTTTGAAGGTTGGTCATCATGGCTCAAATACTTCTTCATGTCAGGAATTTATTGATGCCGTAAGGCCAAGTATTGCTGTAATAGAGGTTGGAGAGGGCAATAAATACGGTTTGCCTAAAGATGATATAATAATGCGTATAGCAAGAAGCGGTGCAACTGTTTACAGGACAGATAAGTCAGGGAATATAGTTGTTTCATCAGATGGAAAGAAACTTTATGTAAGAACAGATGACAGCCTTGATTCTATGATGGGACTTGATGAGGAGTATTCTGAAAGCTCTGAAAGTGACGTTTCCGTTGAAAATGAAACATCTCAGGAAACATCACAAACACCTGTGGAAAATGGATATATAGGAAATAAGAATTCCAAGGTATATCATTCTTTAAGCTGTGGCTCACTTCCTTCCGAGAAAAACAGAATTGAGTTTTCAACCAAAGAAGAAGCAGAAAGCCAAGGCTATACACCTCATAGTAAGTGTATTAAATAAAAGAATATATTTTATTTATAACGGGAAAGGTTTTTCTTTTCCGTTCAGACTGTAGACAAAGTTATTTTATAAAGCGGAAGGGTTCGGGAAACGAATGAGTTTCCCGAATGGAATCCGCAGTCGGAATTCATTTCCGACGAGGAAAACAGCAGGTTTCAAGGCTTTTAAGCCGATGGAACCTGTCTGTTTATTCTTCTGTTTGAACAAGTCGAAATCCTGATTTCGACTTAGGTGTCGACTTTGTCAACACCCTCAACGGGAAAGGTTTTTCTTTTCCGTTATTTTTATGTCTAAAATTAAGCATGGCAACATATAATTCAGTAGCGGTTAATACAGGGGAGGTATTTTAAGGTGAGTGCTTACGATATATATGATGACATAGCAAGACGTACAGACAACAATATTTACATAGGTGTTATAGGTGCAGTAAGAACGGGAAAGTCAACATTTATAAAAAGGTTTATGGATTCCCTTGTTCTGCCTAATATTCAGGACGAATATACACGCTTGAGAGCAAAGGACGAACTTCCGCAAAGTGCTTCCGGCAAAACAATAATGACAACAGAGCCTAAATTTATACCAAATGAGCCGGTAAAGATAAATATAGGCGAAAACGTAAGCCTTAATGTGCGGCTTATAGACTGTGTAGGATATGTTATACCTACATCGGAGGGGCATATGAACGGTGATGAGCCAAGAATGGTAAATACTCCGTGGAGTTCTGAGCCTATGCCATTTGAAAAGGCGGCAGAAGTGGGAACAGAGAAGGTAATAAAGGAACATTCCACAATAGGCATAGTTGTTACAACAGACGGAAGCATAACCGATATAGACAGAGAAAATTATGCAGAAGCAGAAGGAAGGGTTATAAACGAACTTAAAGAAATCGGAAAGCCTTTTATAGTTCTGCTTAATTCAACACACCCTTATTCACAGGAGACAGAGGAACTTAGGGAGCATATAGAGGAAGAATACAAAGTATCGGTAATGAGTGTAAATTGTGCCCAACTGAAGCAGGAGGATATTACCTCTGTTATAGAAAAAATACTTATGGAGTTTCCTATACGTGAAATACGAATGGATTTTCCGAAATGGCTGGATACATTAAGTTTTGAACATGAAATAAAAAAAGATGTGCTGACTGCAATAAAAGAGTTTATGGATAATGCCGACAGAATAAAAGATGTTTCACAAAATGCAAAGGAGTTGGAACACAGCAAATATATAAGAAGTGCCTATGTAAGAGGAATAGATATGGGCAGCGGAAGTGCAGATATAGATATATCCCTTAGTGATGGTTTGTTCTACAGCGTAATAAGTGAAACTGCCGGAAGTACAATAAAAGACGATTACGAACTGGTGGCACTTTTACAGCAGCTTTCGGAGATGAAAAAAAATTACGGAAAAATAGAATCTGCGTTAAACGATGCACAAAACAGAGGGTACGGAATAGTTTTTCCGCAGAAGGATGATATAAAGCTTATAGAACCGCAGATTTACAAACAGGGATCGCAATATGGAGTAAAGCTGAAGGCAAAGGGAAGCAGTATACATTTAATAAGAACAGATATTACATCAGAGGTTAATCCTATTATAGGCAGTGAGGAGCAGACGAAAGAATACATAAATGAACTGAAAAATGATATGAAAAATAATCCCGATGCCGTATGGAATTTGAACATATTCGGAAGAACTCTGGATTCACTTCTTACAGAGGGCATAAACGGAAAACTTTATTCAATGCCGCAAGACGCACAGAACAAGCTGCAGGAAACAATGGAAAAGATAATAAACGAAGGAAACGGCGGCTTAATCTGCATATTGCTTTAAAGCATTGGTGGTTCATTTATCAGTGAATTTTGGAAACTGACGGCTGTTATTACCCTTTATTCGTTACAGCTATTGCTGTGTCACTCTCTCCTAAAGGAGAAGGCTTATTAAGGGCAAATTTATATTTAATCTTAAAAAACCGTGACGAAAGTCACGATTTGAGGGTGTCGACAAAGTCGACACCTAAGTCGAAATCAGGATTTCGACTTGTTCAAACAGAAGAATAAACAGACA
>CAKQPE010000087.1 GCA_934256695.1 uncultured Eubacteriales bacterium | reverse complement strand
CCTGTTGCCTACTTTGCAAGCCGCACCTACAACCTCAAATCCGTTACTTCTCAGTATTTTGGCAAAAGTACGGGCTTCTTTTATTGTTCCCGCACAGGTAGCAATACCTACTTTTTTCGCTCCTGTCTTTTTGGCGAAAAGCACTGTTTCTTCAACTCTCGTCAGCTTGCAGTAGAAATTACCTTCTATTTCCGCCGCCGCAACAGCCAGCTTATTGTTTTCTTCCTCTTTAAGAAGACTTACGGCTTCATCGGCAAGTTTTTCATGCTTTACCGTCTCGCAAAACTCAGGATAAGGAAAATCCTGTCTGTCACAGGTAACTTTATAACAGTCTATACAGCTCATGTTCTCTTTTTCCATAAATATCAAGCCCCCAAATACCTAATAATTACTCTGCCGTTAAATCAACAAACTCCCCATTTGTATATTTCAAAAGGTCATCAGGTGATAAAATTATCTGACAGCCTCTTATACCTGCACTTATTCCTATTTCGTCAAAAAGCTGTGCCGTTTCGTCTATAAAAACAGGAAATTTTTTCTTCATTCCTATAGGTGAACAGCCGCCTCTTATATACCCCGTTACCGAAAGAAGGTCTTTTACATGAAGCATTTCTATTTTCTTGTTTTTTGTACAGTGAGCCGCTTTTTTTAAGTCCAGCTCCTCTGCCACAGGTATGCAGAAAACATTGTATCCGTTTTTATCACCTTTTGTAACAAGTGTTTTAAAAAGCATTTCCTCCGGCATATTAAGGCTTCTTGCAACCTTAACTCCGGAAAGATCATTTTCGTCATATTCATATTCTGCCGTACGATACTTTATATTCTCAGCATCAAGCAGTCTCATGGCATTTGTTCTTACCACTTTAAAACATCTCCAAACAATTTATTTTATGAAAGCATATATTCTGCCGAAAAATGCAGATACCGGCGGAAGATAGTAAATTACCGGTATAGCTATTGCCGGAAGCATATTGCCCACTTTAAATTTTTTTATTTCCAAAGTATTTATGCCTATGGCGGAAATAAGTATTCCGCCTACTATTGACATTTCAACAAGCATTTCTTCCGTAAGATAAGGCTGTACAAGTGACGCTCCCAAAGTAAGTATTCCCTGATAAACAAATACCGCTGCGGCTGAGAGCATAACCCCTATTCCCATGGACGATGCCATAACAAGAGCCATAGTTCCGTCAATTACGGCTTTTGTAAAAAGTGTTGTATGAACACCCTGTACTCCGCTTTCTATAGAACCAATAACAGCCATTGTCCCTACACAGAACGTAAGGCTTGCCGTTACAAAGCCCTGAGATATATTACCGCCCTTTGACTTTGTTGCGGACTCAATAAAATCACCGAACTTTTCCAGTCTTTCTTCTATTTTCAGTGTTTCACCTATAAGTGAACCGATAGCAAGACTTACAATATAAAGCACTGCCTTTGAGGATTCGTTAAGCATACCTCCCAGAGCCGTTGACGCACCTATAAAAACAATGGAAAGCCCCATTACACTCATTAAAATTTCCTGAAACCTCGGCTTCATTCCGCCTCTTATAAAAAGACCTATAAAAGAGCCGAAAACTATTGCCAAAGCATTAACTACCGTACCCAACATCTTATTTCACTTTTTCCTTTTTATCATTAGCACCTATTTTAAATTCTCTTGCGTAGTTAAACAAATACTGCTGTGCAAAGCCTGCATATGAACCGAATTTATCATATGCTAACTTATGTATTTCTTTAATCGGTGTATCCTCACCGTTAAAATAAAAATAGCTCATAACCCTTTTTACCCATACATCTGTAGGAAATGCATCGCTTCTTCCCAGAGAAAACAGCATTACACAGTCGGCAACCTTAGGGCCTACACCTTTAATCTCCATAAGAATTTTTCTTACGTCCTCTGTAGGCATATTTTCAAATTCATTTGGATTTATACTGCCGTTAATTAATTTATCAACTGCATCTATAATATACTTTGCTCTAAAGCCTGTTTTGCACTCCATAAGTTCAGCTTCCGTTGCCTTTGAAAGAGCTTCCTTATCTGGGAAAGAATAATATTCCTCTCCGCCTATACTGCCCAAAAGAGAACCATATTTTTTGCTTATGTTGGAGACAACCTTCTTTATCATTGGTATACGGTTGTTCTGTGATATTATAAAAGAGATAAGGCACTCAAAGAAATCCTGATTTAATATTCTTATTCCGTCGGCATACTCTATTGAGGCTTTAAGTGTATCGTCTGTTTTGGAAAGCATATCCTTTATTGACAGATAATCTCTTTTAAAATCAAAATAATCAAACCATATATTTTCAAAATCTTCTTTTGAGGTATTTTCAAAAACAATACCTTCGTCTGTTTTGTAAATATGAAGAAGTCTGTTTCTTGCAATTACCGCATAGTCATCGTTGCCTAATTTTTCAAATCTGAAGCATTGACCGCATTCAAGTGTCTGTGAAACAGAAAAACTGTCATACTCCGTTAAAACTATATTTTTTCCTATTTCTGTATATTTCATAATTTCACCTTTTAGTTGTCCCATACAATAAATATCGGAATTACGTTTCCGTAGCCGGAAAGCTGGCTTTCGGCATCATAGTTGCTTGAAACCTGATTATATTCCCATGTGGTACCGTTATATCTGGCTATGTACCTTAATTTATTTTTAAGCACAATATAATAGTAGTTTGTAGCACCGCATACATATTCTATATCTGCCGAACCCGTTATAAGCCCCTTCTGTGACATCAAAATAAGCACATCGTTTTTGTATTTGTTTATACTGCCTCTGAAATCATATACCGACCAGTTAGGCAGCATATCCGTATTAAAATCGGGAACGGTTTTGTTTACAAAAACCGCAAGTCTCGGTTCTTTTTCGAGTCCCGTGCAGACAACCTCCCATATTCCCTTTGAATTTTTAAGTATATACTGTTTAATGTTTCCGCTGTCACTTTGCGGCGAGAGAGTAACAAAACAATACTTATCATCTCTTACAACACTTCTGGCAAAATACTGTTCATATTTTCCTTCATACATATTTATAAAATTCAAAATACGGTTATACTCTCCCGAATCGGGATAAATCCTTGCTATAGAACCGTGCTTTTGGTTATATTCCGATAAAATACCATTATATTCTCCGGACGAAATAATTCCACCGTCACTTGCACCTGACGAAATAAGAAAACTGCTTTCGTAAGGATTTTTAAGCATAGCAAAAGCCGTAAGTCCGTGTTCGGCTCCACCGAGACGGACATTTCCCATGTTTTTTACATCTTCGCTTAAAAGCAGTAAAAGCTCACAGCCACTGTTTAAATATTCCGACGAAAGATAACCTGTCTCAACCAGATATGTAACGTCTACTTTTCTGCCCGATGACAGATTATACATATATCCGTTTTTTGTTATAATTTTATTTTTAGAAAAATAATCGTTATAATATATCTGTCCCGCTTTTGCAACAGCATCGACAATATTCCACTGTTTTTTCAGTTTTTCTTCTCTTTTGGATATAACCTCGGCAGAAGTGGCGGCAGTATGTCTTTTAGGAATATCTTTTGACGGCTGATTTTTATTTTCATAAGGTTTGTTGTTTGTTTTGCCGTCTTTTTCCGTTTCGGTATTATTATCTGTGCTGTTTTCTTCTGTACTGTCGGCACTTTTGTCCGGCTCGGTCGAACCTGTTTCTTCCGACGATGTTTCACTGTCGGTTTTATCTTCTGTCTTACCGTTTTCGGTATTTTTATTGTCGGATTTTGATTCCGAAGAAGTGTTTTTGTCCTTTGCAGAATCATTTCCGTTAAAGGAACAGGCAGAAAGAAAAACAAGTGCGGATAAAACAATTGCCGTTGCTCTATAATATTTTTTCAATAAATTTTTCAATCAATATTCATCCCTTTTGTCAGAAATAGTTTTGTAAACCGACTCAAGCTCCTTTTTGTGAATATTCAAAATTTTCTTTACCTTTTCTTCCATTTCTTCTGCATTATCTATAAACTTAAATCTTATATTCCATGTCGGATTATAACATTCATCTTCTTCCTCTATGGAGTCAACCTCCTCAAGTATAGGTTCTGCGTCATAGTAATCGTATATTGCATCAAACTCCCAGTCCTCAACATCTTTGTCACAGGTTATTTTCATATACACGTATATTTCACCGTCATCTTCCTCCTGTGCAAAAGTGTTGTATATAAGACTGTCGTTTTCTTCAACTTTAAGACTTGCTATTTCTTTATCCAAAAATCCGGTTTCTTTATCTTTAAGCATTATTACTATTAAAGTTTCTTCCATATTCAAAGTCTCCCGATATAAGTAAAATTAATTATGTATTTATTATACTATTGTGCCTTGATTATTGCAACCGGACACAAATCCCATTATTTCAAAAAATCGCTTTTAAACAACTTGTACCGACAGGAATTTCTGTCGGTACATTTATTTTTAATATTCGTCATCTTCATCTGTATCGGATATATCCGAAGAACTGTCTCCGCTTCCGAGTATTACCATAATATCGGCATCACCTGACAAATATTCTCCGTCCGTATCAACTATTATCTGTGCATCGGGATAAAGATCTTCTTTTATGTCATATCCAAGACCTTCTTTATATACAACTATTCTTGTATAATCCTCCTGTTCGCCTTTATATGTTGATATATCCGTTACATTATATCCTTTTTCTTCAAGAAGTAATTTATTTTCTGCCGCATATCCGTTTTTGTTTGTTCCGTTTGCGACTTCTATATTTTTACTTTTTGATGAATAATGACCTTCTGCGTCAGGCACATCATCATCATAAAATACTCGTCTTACAGTGCCTCTTATTTCGTCTTCATAAGGAATATAGTATGATACAGTTCCTATATATCCGCCTTCACCCGGCAATGTATCCATAGTTACGTTATCCATGCTTATATCCGAAACATAGTTTGCATACTTAACACAGTCGGAAAGTGTAAAGTCCGTTGTTACGTCATTATAAAATGTTTTCATAAGCGAAGGAAGATTTTTAATTATAGATTCCGTACTGAGCATTTTCTTTCCAAGCTCTTTAAGGAACATCTGCTGAACACGTACTCTGGCAACATCGCCTTCACGGTATTTTCTGAATCTTACAAGCTGTTCTGCCTTATCACCGTCAAGATGCTGCATTCCGGCGTCAAGATGTATATATAAATCCTGATAAGGATCCTCGTAATTCATCGCCTGCGGAACATCTACGTCTACTCCGCCTACTGCATCTACAAGGTTTCTGAATCCGTCGGTTGTTATTTTAACGTAATTATCTATATGTATTCCCAGAAGTTCTTCCATCTGAAGTACGGAAAAATAATCTCCCTTTTCCTTTCCGGCATAAGCATGAACCTCATTTATTTTACATGTTCTTCCGCTTGGAATATATTTACCTTTCTCGGAAAGATATTCGTAAAGCTCATTTGTTATTTTTACCCTTGTATCTCTCGGAACGGATAAAAGAGCCAATTTTCCCGATTTGCTGTCAAAATGGACAACAAACATAACATCTGTCCTTGTTTCTTCTTTGTCAACGCCAAGCACCGCTACATTCAGTTTTAAGTCTTTTCCCGTCAAAGAATCCAGAAGTGATACTTTATTGCTGTCGTTTTTATCGTCACCCGCTATATCGTCACTGCCGTTATTTGATATTTTGGTATAAGCAAAAATACTTGCTCCCGCAAAAATTACAAATATCAATACCATAGAAAAAACTATTTTTATAAACTGGCCAAAAAAGCTTTTTCTCCTTCTTTTTTTCTTTCTTCGACTCATTTCAAAACCTCGTTCCCTTATTTTTCTATAAGTATTCCAAAAAATGAACATATTTTCAATATTATATCAAATTAATTTATTTAATACAACTGTAATAGACCGCAAATCAGCATATGTTAACAATAAATTCATAATTAAAGCCTTTGTACTTATTTCCAATGTCTTAAAAAAGCCTTTACTATTTAACATTTCTGTAATAAAATTATGAAAGTTTATTAATTTATTTTTAAAATACGGGAGCTAAAAAATGAAAAAATTATTTGAATTTGTAAAATCAAAACGTATCGAAATACCTGTAATTCCATCTTTGGTATTTCTTTTCATATTCTGCCTTATTGTTTCGGCATTTTCAATGGTATCCGCACCGGGTGCTTTCAGCAGAATAAAAACACTGGGCTTTTTCAATCCTGAACTCATTATTTTGAACACACTGCCTATAATTATTTCGGCTTTAATTATATTTATGGTATTTAATAATGCTGTCTTTGCCGCAGCAGTTACGGGATCTGTTTTTGTAATCGCTTCCATAGCCAACAGAGAAAAAATTATTCTCCGCCAAGATCCGTTTATACCAAGTGACATATCACTTTTTAACGAGGCAATGGGTATAGTCAAAAACTTTCCTCCTAAACAGCTTGCTTTATACATATTTATAACCGTATTTTTCCTTCTTGCCGTTATAACAGCACTTGTTTTTTTTAAAACAAAAAAAATTCACTTATCAATACGAATTTGTTCAGTTGTTTTATCTTTAATAACAGTTTTTGCGGCAAACACTTTTTTATATTCAAAAGATTCTCTTTACAATAAGTTTGCCGTAAACGGAAATGTATATTTCGATGTAAACCAATATGCTTCAAAAGGGTTTGTATACAGCTTTATTTATAAATTCAATACAATGCAGATAGAAAAGCCCGAAGGATATAATCAAAACGAAATCGTTCAGCTTGAAAATGATTTTCAGCCATCGGAATATAACACAAAAAAACTTCCCCATATAATAATGATTATGGGTGAAGCGTTTTCGGATTTAAGTGAAAACGACCATTTTAATTTTTCATCTTATTCCGATCCTATGGAAAACATAAAACGTCTTGCAAATGATAAAAACTCTCTTTACGGCCACATAACCGTACCTAACTATGGCGGCGGAACAAGCAATACCGAGTTTGACGTTCTCACGGGATATTCAACCCGTTATCTTGTTAAGGACGGAATTTCTTACAGTTATATAAGAAGTGCATTGGATTCCATACCTAAAAGGCTTAAAAACATAGGCTACAGTACATTGGCAATCCATCCCGGATTTTCATGGTTTTATAATCGTTCAAATGTATATCCTTGTATGGGGTTTGATAAT
The DNA here is from genome assembly GCA_934256695.1 of uncultured Eubacteriales bacterium. Taxonomy (GTDB): domain Bacteria; phylum Bacillota; class Clostridia; order Lachnospirales; family Anaerotignaceae; genus Neoanaerotignum_A. Next base: position 853 of record CAKQPE010000087.1, on the reverse strand, counting down.
TTTATTCATCTTTCAAGTTTTCAGGGCGAAGAAAAATATAAGGGCGGATATATAGCCGATAAATATCTTTCTGACTCCATTATAGAAAATTTCGAAAAACACGTGTCCGAAACCGATAATCCACTTTTCAATTTCTGTGTTACCATAGAAAACCATGGGCCATATGACGAAAAGTACAATGCGGTTGAAAAAATGTTCGACTGTGATGTACCTCTTACCGACTCACAGGAAAACCTTCTTAACAGCTATTTTATGGGAATAAAAGATAATGATATAGAAATAGGCAGACTTGCCGATTATTTTTCTCAATCCGATGAGCCTGTTATACTTGTGTTCTTTGGCGATCATCTTCCGGGATTTTCAAACGGAATGGAATTTTTCGACCTGCTTGATTATAATATCAGTCCAGACGGTTCTTTGGAACAGCAGCTTAATGTATACAGCACTCCGTTTTTAATATGGGAAAACGATGCCGCCGCCAAACTTACGGATTTTAACAAAAAATCCAAAGATATTTTGCCCGAAAACAACCGTATAAGTGCTTTTTACCTTGGTACAACTGCACTTCAGCTTGCCGGCATTGACAATATATCACCATATTTAAATTTTAACGAAAGTCTTAAAAAAATTCTTCCTGTAATGCGTGATGATATTTACATGACAAACAACTGTGAATTTAAAGCAGAACTTACTGACGAAGAAAACGAGAATGCCAATCTGTTAAAAAAATGGTCATACTACAAAATGTTTGAAGAAAAAACAGAATAAAACTTTAAAAAGGCCTTGAGGTAAAACCCCAAGGCCTTTTCAGACTGTAGACAAAGTTATTTTATAAAGCGGAAGGGTTCAAGGC
>CAKQPE010000086.1 GCA_934256695.1 uncultured Eubacteriales bacterium | reverse complement strand
GAAGTTGCACTTGTTGCCGATGTTGATTCATATGCAGAAGATGAAAACTCCGTTGTTCTTATGACACTTCATTCCGCAAAGGGTCTGGAATTCCCTGTTGTATTTATTGCCGGAATGGAGGACGGGCTTTTCCCCGGCTACAGAAGCATAACAAGCGGTGACAACAGCGAGGTTGAGGAGGAAAGACGACTCTGCTATGTAGGCATAACAAGGGCGAAAGAGGAACTTTTCCTTACATATGCCAGAATGAGAATGCAAAACGGAAAAACACAGTATAACCAGCCTTCAAGATTTCTTGATGAACTTCCGGCACATTATATAAAATGGATTTCAAACAAACGAAACTCCGACAAATTCGGCATCGGCGGAAATTTCTCATCTTTAAATTCCGATACGCCTGTTGCCAAAAAACCTATATTTTCTCCAATATCGGCAGGCAATACATATGGAATAAAAAGTGCATCATCTTCAATTCCAGCACCTAAAAATGTAGTTCTTACATTTAAAGAAGGTGACAAGGTTCGTGCACCTAAATACGGTATAGGTACAGTAAAAAGCATTAAACCGGCAGGTGCCGATTATGAAGTAGAGGTTTCATTCCCATCTAAAGGAACAAAGAAATTTATGGCAGGTCTTTCCAAGCTTATAAAAACAGAATGAGGTGTATCTGCAAATGGAAACAGAAAGAATGAAGGAATTAATAACATTATTAAATGATGCATCAAGAAAATATTATCAGGAAGCCGCTCCGGCTATGACAGATTATCAGTACGATAAGCTCTATGATGAATTATGCGAACTGGAAAAGAAAACGGGAATCGTTCTTTCCGGCAGCCCTACCCAGAGAGTAGGCTATACTATTTTAAGCGGACTTACTAAAATTAAGCATGAAAAGCGTATGCTTTCACTTGACAAAACAAAGGACGTACAGAAACTTAAAAGCTGGCTTGGTGCAAACGAAGGAATTTTAAGCTGGAAGCTGGACGGACTTACAATAGTGCTTAAATATAAAGACGGTTCTCTTTTGCAGGCAGTAACAAGAGGAAACGGTGATATAGGAGAGGATATAACCCACAATGCCAAAGTTTTCAAAAATATTCCTTTGAAAATATCTTTTAAAGGCGAGCTTGTGTTAAGAGGTGAAGGCGTTATTTCCTATTCCGAGTTTGAAAGAATAAACGAAACTCTTTCCGATGAAGATAAATATAAAAATCCGAGAAACCTTTGCAGCGGCACCGTAAGACAGCTTAACAGCGAAATTGCCGCTGACAGAAAGGTTACTTTCTATGCCTTTACACTTGTTTCGGCAGAGGGAATGGACTGGAACCACAAAACAGAACAGCTTGAATTTTTGAAAGAGCAAGGCTTTGATGTAGTAGAAAGCAAAATAGTTACTGCCGATACACTGGAAGAAAACGTAAAAGAATTTGAAAGCAGAATAGAGAAAAACAACTTTGCTTCCGACGGACTTGTTCTTACTTATAACAGTATTCCTTACAGTCGCTCTTTGGGCGAAACAGCAAAGTTCCCTAAAGATTCCATAGCTTTTAAATGGGCTGACGAAACGGCTGAAACGGTTCTTAGAAGTATTGACTGGAGTACATCAAGAACAGGTCTTATAAATCCCGTTGCTGTATTTGACCCTGTGGAACTGGAAGGAACAACGGTAAACAGGGCAAGTCTCCATAATTTAAGTGTTATGGAGGATTTTGAAATAGGCATAGGCGATACGATAAAGGTATATAAAGCAAACATGATTATTCCGCAAATAGCAGAAAATATTACTAAAAGTGGTAATCTGGAAATACCTAAAACCTGTCCTGTATGCGGCGGTGAAACTGAAATAAGAAAATTAAGGGACGGAAAAGCTCTTTACTGCACAAACCCTAACTGCCATGCCCAGAGAGTACGTTCACTTGACCATTTTGTAAGCAGAGACGCAATGAATATTGAAGGTTTATCCGAAGAAACACTTAATAAATTTATAGAAAACGGATTTATAGAAACATACGTTGATATTTTCCGTCTGGAAAGATTTGAAAGTCAGATAAAAGAGTTGGAAGGCTTCGGAGAAAAATCGTACAATAACATAATTGCTTCCATAGAAAAATCAAAAAATGCAGGTCTGCCTAATTTTATATATGCTCTCGGTATAAATCATGTAGGACTGAGCAATGCAAAACTTCTTTGCAGAAGCTTTGAAAACAGTCTTGATAAAATTACAGAAGCAACGGAAGAAGAACTTAACGAAATAGACGGTTTCGGTGCAATAATAGCACACAGCATACACAGCTATTTCACAAACGAAGAAAACATAAAACTTCTTGAGGAAGCACTTCAGTATATAACATTCAGACCGGAGGAAACCATAGAAGAAAATACGCCTCTTTCGGGCCTTACTTTTGTAATAACAGGCGATTTAGAGCATTATACAAACAGAAAAGAGCTTCAGAAACAGATTGAACTTATGGGCGGAAAAGTTACCGGAAGTGTTACCAAAAAAACAAGCTATCTTATAAACAACGATTATATGTCGGAATCGGCAAAAAATAAAAAAGCAGCCGAGCTTTCCGTACCTGTAATTACGGAAGATGAATTTATTAAAAAATTTATAGACATAGAGTAATAAATTGCAGCAAGAGGGGGAACACAAATGAAAATAGTTATTACTGCAAGAAATTTCGATACGACAAACCTTGAGCCTATAAAAAAACTGAAAGAGGCAGGTCACGAAGTAATAGAAGCTGCCAACCATGATATGGGTACGGCAACAGCAGAAGATTCGGTTATAGCATTGGCAAAAGATGCAGATGCAGTTATTGCCGGTCTTGAGCCGTACAGCAAAAGAGTAATAGAAAACTGTCCTAATTTGAAAATGATTTCCAGACGTGGTATCGGCTATGATTCCGTTGATGTTGAGGAATGTAAAAAAAGAGGAATTACTCTCGCAAAAACATCAGGAATGGTAGAGGGTGCCGTTGCTGAACACGTAATGGCTTTTATACTTTACTTTGCAAAAGAAATACACACTCAAAGTGAATCTATGCACAGAGGCGAATGGAACAGAGTTATGGTTCAGGGAGCAAAAAGCAGAGTTCTCGGTCTTGTAGGCTTTGGCGGAATAGGAAAGGAGATAGCAAAAAGAGCTGTTCCTTTCGGAATGAAGGTTGTTTATAACTGTCGTCACCCTAAGAAAGAATGGGAAGATGAGTTTGGTGTTGAATACAGAGATTTAGATACACTTCTTGCAGAAAGCGATTATGTATCGGTAAATGTTCCTCTTACTGACAGCACAAAAAAAATGTTCAATGACGAGTTGTTTGCAAAAATGAAAGAAGGCAGCGTTTTCATAAATATAGCAAGAGGCGGTGTTATGGACGAATATGCACTTAAAAGAGCCTTGGACAGCGGTCATTTAAAAGGTGCCGGCATAGATGTGTTTGAAAAAGAACCATGTACCGATTCACCGCTTATTTCATGCCCTAATGCAGCACTTACACCACACACTGCCCCGTATACAAGTGAAAACTTTGTTGAAATGAACAGAGTTACGGCCCAAAATGTACTTGACTTTATAGAAGGAAAGCTTCCGGAAAAGAACAGAGTAGTGTAAGACCTTGGGGCGTTGCCCCAATACCCCACAAGCCTTCTTGGTCAGGAAATTTGCTTCGCAAATCAGGCTTCGCCTGCCGCATTTATCTTTGCGGTTCCCTAAAGGCTTGACCTAAACTTTTTTCAAAACGCAATTACATTGCGTTTTTCGGAACAAAATTATAAGTTATGTTATAAAATTTGGCTTTTTCAAAATTTTGCCGAATAAAATCAACTTTGCAATGTTTTTGCCGTCCCTGAAAGGGAAGGCTTTAAAATCCGCAAATTGTACACAAAAATTTACATACATAAAAACTGCCCTTATAAAGCATACTACTGGGGAATAGGAAATGCTTTATAAGGGCTTTTATTATTAATGCGGCAAAAGATTTTTGTTAATCAAGTAATAAATAAGAATTAAGAGTTGTTTTGGTATGGGGTTAAACAGTAACTATTTGGTGCCTGTATTTTAAATGCCGCATTCAGGCCAATATTAAATTATTTTTCACAGTATTCCGAAAGAATATTGTGGAGTGCGGAAGAAGAGCTTGTATGGCTTCTTGCAATCTGAATATCATACTTTTTAGCTGTTTGAACAGCACTTTTTACCATTATATGAGATACAGTACTTGTAAAAAGTACGATAAGATCAGGATTTCCTATATGTGACTTAAAGTTTCCCGGAAGCTGGGTGAATACTTTTGCTTTACAGTTATATTTATTGCATACATCCATATACTGACGTGCCATTCTGTCATTTCCGCCTACGATTACAACGCTCATGGAATAACCTCCTCTGCAAGTAGTTGTTCTTTGCTAACTATAGTTATAGTAACACACCTAACAAAAGTTGTCAATAGTAAATTAGTTTATTATCATTTTAATTAGTTTAGCATAATTAAATTTACCTTTAGTATTGACAAATTAAAAGTTTGATGATAATGTAATTACGTTACAGAATGCTAATGTTTATTATTTCAATATAATTATTGTGAATAGGAGCTGATTTTAAATGCCTTTAACTATGCTTGAAGCAGGCAGAGAAAGCATTATAAAAAGAATAAGCGGAAAAAGCAATATACGCCGATTTCTTGCCAATCTCGGCTTCACAGAAGGCGGAAAGGTTAAAGTGGTGATGTCCGTACACGGGAACATTATAGCAGAAATAAAAGGCTCCAGAATAGCAGTTAGCAGCGAAATGGCAAGACGTATACTTGTCTGAAAATGTTTTGAGGAGGTTTTGAAATGACTTTAAAAGATGCCGCTGTTGGCAGTAAAGTTAAAGTAGTAAAAATAGAAGGTCAGGGGGTGGTAAAAAGACGTATCATGGATATGGGTATTACCAAAGGCGTAGAAATGAATATAAGAAAAGTTGCACCTTTAGGCGACCCTATTGAAGTAACTGTAAGAGGATATGAGCTTTCATTAAGAAAAGCCGATGCTCAGATGATACAGGTTGAAAAAATATAATTTTTTTTGCAATAAAATTAGTTACCACTAATAAACATTGTGAAAAATTAAAAAGCATTATTTAAAAGCAATAAAAATTGAGGGGGAACAAAAATGATTAGAATAGCTCTCGCAGGAAACCCGAACTGCGGAAAGACGACACTGTTCAATGCACTTACAGGTGCAAACCAGTATGTTGGTAACTGGCCTGGTGTTACAGTAGAGAAAAAAGAGGGTCATCTTAAAGGTCACAAAGATGTAATGGTAGTTGACCTTCCCGGTATCTACTCACTTTCACCTTATACTCTTGAAGAGGTTGTAACAAGAGATTACATAATCAAGGAAAAGCCTGATGTAATATTAAACCTTGTAGATGCATCAAACCTTGAAAGAAACCTTTACCTTACAACACAGATTGTTGAAATGGGCATTCCTACAGTTATAGCTCTTAACATGATGGATATTGTTAAGAAAAGAGGGGACATAATCAACAAAGACGAGCTTTCAAAGAAACTCGGCTGTGTTGTAGTTGAAACATCAGCACTTAAAAACGAAGGTTCAATGGCAGCTGCCGAAAGAGCAATTCAGCTTGCAAAAGAAACAAAGGAACAGAAAGTTGAACACAACTTTGACAGCAAAGTAGAAGAAACACTTTCTTCCATAGAAACAATAATTAAAGCAGTAGTAGAAAAGAGCCAGCTCAGATGGTTCTCAATCAAACTTTTTGAAAGAGACGAAAAAGCAGTTGCAGGTCTTAATTTAACAGCCGAAAACAAAAAAGCAATAGAAGAAATTATAGCTAAATGCGAAGCTGACATGGACGATGACAGCGAAAGCATTATTACAAACGAAAGATATTCATTCATAGTAAGTATTATAGACGGCGTGTTAAAGAAGAAAAACAAAGGTGCTCTTTCAACATCGGATAAGATTGATAAGATAGTTACAAACCGTATTCTCGCACTTCCTATATTCGTTGTTATAATGGGTCTTGTTTATTACATATCCATAACAACAATCGGTACAATGGGTACTGACTGGGTAAACGATGTATTTGTAGGTGAAATTCTTCAGGGCAACGTTGGCAATTTCCTTACAAGCATAGGTACAGCTGACTGGCTCAACGGTCTTATCGTTGACGGTATCATCGGCGGTGTTGGTGCGGTTCTTGGTTTCTTACCTCAGATGCTTGTACTTTTCATCTGTCTTGCTATTCTTGAAGACTGCGGTTACATGGCACGTATTGCTTTCATCATGGACAGAATTTTCCGTAAATTCGGTCTTTCGGGAAAGAGCTTCATTCCTATGCTTATCGGTACAGGCTGCGGCGTTCCGGGTGTAATGGCTTCAAGAACAATCGAAAACGAAAGCGACAGAAAAATGACTGTTATGACAACAACATTTATCCCTTGCGGTGCTAAAATGCCTATCGTTGCTCTTATTGCAGCAGCAGTATTCAACAACGCAGCATGGGTTGCAACATCAGCTTACTTTATCGGTGTTATAGCAATTATTTTCTCAGGTATATTCCTTAAAAAGACAGCACTTTTCTCAGGCGAGCCTGCTCCTTTCGTTATGGAACTTCCTCAGTACCACGTACCTACACTCAAAAACGTACTTAGAAGTATGATTGAAAGAGGTACGGCATTCGTTAAGAAAGCAACAACAATTATCCTTATTTCAAGTATCGTTATCTGGTTCCTTTCTAACTTCGGTTCAGTAGAAGGTGCTTTCGGTATGGTAGAGGATATTAACGACAGTATTCTTCATACAATCGGTTCCGCTATTGCTCCTATATTCAGACCACTTGGTTTCGGAGACTGGCAGGCAGCAGTTGCAACAGTTATGGGTCTTGTAGCTAAGGAAGAAGTTGTTGGTGTATTCGGCGTACTTGCATCAGTTGGTGATGCAGATGCTACAACAGCACTTGTAGATGCGGCAGACAGCGGTGCTCTTTCACCAATACTTCAGTTCTTCTCATCACAGGTTGGTGCTTACTCATTCCTCGTATTCAATCTTCTTTGTGCTCCTTGCTTTGCTGCAATCGGTGCTATCAACAGAGAAATGGGAACACCTAAGTGGACACTTATTGCTGTAGGTTATCAGTGTGCTCTTGCTTATTGTGCTGCATTACTTGTTAATGCTGTAGGAAGTGCATTATACCTTGGCGGAAGCTGGGTAAACGTAATTGTAGTAGCTGTTGTTGAAATTGCTATTATAATAATCTGCACAAAGATTGGTAAAAAACAGGTTTCTGCTTCAACACAGAGAGCCGTTGACCTTAAATAATTAATTAATTTATTGATTAGGAGTTGATTTTATGGCTACCATAATAGTAGGAATTATTGTTATCTTGGTTGTGGCTTTTGTTATCAAAAAAATGCACGAAGATAAAAAGAACGGAAATACATGTGGTGGCTGCTCCGGCTGCTCAGGCAGCTGCTCCGGTCACTGCCCATCTGAAAAGAGATAAAGATTGTGGACTCTGTCCACACCTGCAAGCTTTTGAAAAAGCTTGACCAAAACTTTTAGTAAAATCCCATTCAAAATTTTTTGAATGGGATTTTTTGTATCTTAAAAACAAAGATATGAATGTTTTAATTATCTATATTATTAACTTAAAAATACCGTGACTTGTCACGGTATTTTATTAAAAGTTTTACTCAATTTTTTTCAAAAAATTGTGGGTGTGGGCAAAGCCCACGGTTCTGTGGTTTATATATCTTTTTCTGTTTTTATTTCTATTCCGTTTCGGCTTAAAAGTTCTGCTGTTGCTCCGTTTCCATCAATAAGGGTTTTGGAAAATGTTCCGTCATATATCTTTTTAAATCCGCATGACGGGCTGTTGCTTTTTAAAACCGCATATTTTATATTACTTATTTTTGCAATCTTTAAAACTTCCTCGGCACCTTTTATAAAAGCGTCTGTGTGGTCAACACCGTTTTTTTCAACAACTCTGCCGTTTAATATTTCAACAGGATTTCTCGGAGTAGGTCTGCCGCCAAGCTGTTCGGGGCAGATTGGTATAAGGGTTTCTCTTTCTGCCAGAGCCATAACTTTTTCATTT
>CAKQPE010000085.1 GCA_934256695.1 uncultured Eubacteriales bacterium | reverse complement strand
AGTTTATCCTGAGAAGGCGGGAAGGAATAGGTTTTGCCCGGAAGGACTTCCCTTACTGAGCTTGTCTCGTGGGTAATATGCTTTATGGAATCGAGAATTTTTCCGTTTTCGTCAGTAAGGATTATATTGGAGTGCTTTCCCATTATTTCTATAATAAGATTTCTTTCGACCATATCACCCATTTCGTTCATGGCTTCAACTTTGATTGAGGCTATTCTTTCGAGACCGTATTGGGAAATGCTTAATATTCGGCTGCCTGCAATATGCTTTCTTAAAACCATACAAAACATAGGTGCGGTAATTGGGTTTTCACGCTGGATAGTTGTTATATGAAGTCTTGGATGGCTTGGGTTTGCCGAAAGAAGGAGTTTTGATGTGCCGTTATTTCTTACTGACATTACAATTTCGTCCTTCTGAGGCTGATAGATTTTATCTATTCTTCCGCCGATGAGACTTTTATTTAATTCATATATAATATTTGATACGGCTATACCGTCAAGTGCCATGGTATAAAACCTCCTTAATACAATTATTTTTTTGATATATCACTTGATTATATTACGTATATTGTTTTATAATCAAGTAATATGGATAAATTTTGATTAAAAGGATTTAAAAAGGACTGAATTATATGATAAAAAGCATGACAGGTTTCGGTAAAGGCGACAACGAGGCTGACGGAAGAAAATTTACTGTTGAAATTAAATCCGTAAACCACAGATATAATGACATAAACATAAAGCTGCCAAGATTTATGTTCAGCCTTGAGGACAGAATAAGAAAACATATTATGCAGAGAATTTCCAGAGGAAAGACTGATGTATATATAAATTTTGAAACATTCTCACAGGACGATGTTGCCGTAAAGCTTAACGAACAGCTTGCGGCGGCAGTGACGGAAAAGCTTAATATACTTAAAGATAAGTTTGGACTTGAAAGCCAAAACACACTTGACCTTGTTGCAAGATTTCCTGACATAATTACAACAGAAAATGTTGAGGAAAACGAAGAAATGATGTATAATATTCTTTTGCCTGCTCTTGACAAGGCTCTGGAACAGTTTATAGCTATGAGACAGAGGGAAGGCGCAGCTCTAAGAGATGACATACTTAAAAAGTGCAAAACACTCAGAAGTCTTACTGAAAAGATAGAGTTACGTTCTGCACAGGTTCCGGAAGAATACAGAATTAAACTCAGAACAAGAATAGACGAACTTTTGGGAGAAGTACCTGTTGATGAACAGAGAATAAGTCAGGAAGTGCTTATATTTGCGGACAGATGCTGCATAGACGAGGAAATAACAAGACTTTACAGCCATATATCACAGCTTGAGGACATAATGGACAGTGACGGACCGGTAGGGAGAAAGCTGGATTTCCTTGTTCAGGAACTTAACAGAGAGGCAAATACATCTGCTTCAAAATCAAGTGACATTACAGTTACCCAGACAGCTATTGATTTAAAGAGTGAGATTGAGAAAATTCGTGAGCAGATACAGAATATTGAGTAATGCTTTGAAGGAGTTATTTTAAATGGAAAGCAGTTTTGTGTCAATAGGGTTTAAAAGTCTTATAAATTCAAACAGAATAATAGCTGTTGTCAGTCCTGAGTCTGCTCCCATTAAAAGAATAATAGCAGACGCAAAGCAGAATAATATGCTTATTGATGCAACATACGGCAGAAAAACAAGAAGTGTAATAATAATGGACAGCGGACACGTTGTATTAAGTCTTATAGGTTCCGAGACAATAGGCACAAGACTGAGTACAGGACATGAAATTGAGGAGTAATAAAAAATGAATGAAAAAGGTATACTTATTATTATTTCGGGTCCATCCGGATCAGGCAAGGGAACGGTTGTGGAAAAGCTGAAAGCAGACCCGTCATATGCCCTTTCGATTTCTGCTACAACAAGACAGCCGAGAAATTACGAACAGGACGGAGTGCATTATTTCTTTAAATCAACAGATGAGTTTAAAAAAATGATAGAAGAAGGGAAGCTTCTTGAATGGGCTGAGTTCTGCGGAAACTTTTACGGAACACCTAAAGATTACGTAATGGGAAAGCTTAACGAAGGATTAAACGTAATACTTGAAATTGAGGTTCAAGGTGCGGCACAGATTAAAAAAATATTCCCGGAGGCAGTTACGGTTTTTCTTATTCCGCCTGACAAGGAAGAACTCAGAAAGAGACTTATAGGCAGAGGTACAGAGGATATGGATACTGTTGAAAAACGTCTTAAACGTGCCTCGGAAGAAATAGAACTTCTGCCACACTATGATTTTGTTGTAGTAAATGACACTGTGGAAAATGCCGTTAAACGCATAAACACTGTTGTTAAAGCAGCTAAAATGGGCAGTCAGAGATACATAGACAAAATTAAAGAATTTAAATAAAATTAGCCTGAGGAGAGATGAAAAATGTTAAGACCATCATACACAGACCTTTTGGAAGTTATAAACAAAGACGGTGACGATAATTCCGTTGTAGCAAGCAGATATTCAATCGTTATTGCAGCATCCAAAAGAGCAAGACAGCTTGTTGACGATGCAGAGCCGCTTGTACCTGTAAACAGAGACAACAAGCCTGTATCAATAGCCGTAAATGAACTTTATGCCGGAAAAATTAAAATAATAGAGGACGGCGATATTGTATGCGGTGAGGAATACGAAGCCATGATTGAAAAGCAGGAAGAAGAAAAAGCTGCTGCCGAGGCTGCAAAGAAGGAAGAAGCCGAAACAGAGCCTACTGAAGAATAAGCATTGAAGAAAGCTGTATTTTCAAAGTATTGAGGATACGGCTTTTAATATATTGAGTTTACAGTTGCCACTCATCTGTCTCACTTCGTTCGACACCTTCTCCACGAGGGAGAAAGCGAACCCTTCCGACAGGCTAACGCCTGCCACCTTCCCTTTCAGGGACGGCTTAAAAGGCTGCAATTTGAAGTTTTACGAGAAACGCAATGTAATTGCGTTTCGATAAAAGTTTTACTCAATTTTTTTCAAAAAATTGTGGGGTTTGGGGCAAAGCCCCAAGAATTCACTTACGGAGGTGCTTGTTTATGGCGTTATATGCAAACATAATACTTAATAATCCAAGCCCCGAAGTTGACAGAATTTTTGATTACGAAATTCCTTTTGAGTTTATAAATGCCGTTGTGCCGGGGGTTAGGGTTAAAGTACCCTTTGGAAACAAAAATTTCCTTACTGAAGGATATTGCCTTGATGTAAATGAAAGTACAGATGTTCCCGAAGGAAAGATAAAGCTTATATCAAAGGTTATGGATAGTGAGCCTGTTATATCTGCGGAAATGATTAAGCTTGCCAAGTGGATGAAGGAAGAATACTTTACAACTCTTTCACAGTGTCTTAAAGTTATGATTCCGGCAGGGGCAGACCTTAAAAATACTGAGCTGGCGGTTTTTATAAATGCCGATAAGGAAACAGTTTTAAACGAAGTAAAAAAAACGGAAAACAAAAAGTCCAAACAGAAACAGGCTCTTGTATTGCAATATTTGCTTGAAAAGGGTGAAGTTTCTTTATCGAAACTGATGAAAGAGCTTAATATAAGCCGTTCGCCCATAACTACTCTTGAAAAAAACGGATTTATTAAAATTGATTACAGACAAAGACAGCATGAGTTTAAAAATACGGAAATAAAGACCAATGAAGAAAAGCCTTTGTTAAACATGGAACAAAAAGCGGCTGTTGAGGAAATTTTAAAGGGAGACAACAAAAAGCCATATCTTATTTTCGGCATAACAGGCAGTGGAAAGACAGAGGTCTACATAAGTGTAATAGAAAAACTTATATCCCAAGGAAAACAGGCAGTTGTCCTTGTGCCGGAAATATCGCTTACACCGTTAATAGTTGGAAGGTTTAAAAAACGTTTTGGCGAAAAAATAGGCGTGACTCACAGCCGAATGAGCAGCGGTGAAAGATATGAGGTATGGAAAAAAGCAAAAAACGGCGAAATATCAATAGTTATAGGGCCGAGAAGTGCGGTTTTCATGCCTTTTAAAAATCTCGGTGCTGTAATTATAGATGAAGAACATGAAGGTTCATACAAATCTGAAAGTTCACCGAGGTATATTACAGCGGAAGTTGCGGAAAAAAGGTGTTCTTTAAGCGGTGCGAAACTTATTCTCGGTTCGGCAACACCGCTTATTGAAAGCTACTATAAAGCGAAAAAAGGCGAATATAGGCTGATATGCCTTACCAAAAGGGCCGGATTGGGAACACTGCCGATAACTGAAACAGTAGACATGAGAAAAGAACTTGCGGAAGGCAACAGAAGTATTTTCAGCAGAAGGCTTTTTTATGCAATAAAGGAAAAGCTTGAAAAAAAAGAACAGATAATGCTTTTTTTGAACAGGAGAGGATATTCCACTTTTGTTTCTTGCAGAAAATGCGGATATGTTATGACGTGCAGCAACTGTTCTGTTGCATACAAATACCACTACAAGGGCAATTTTCTTATGTGCCATTACTGTGGCAAAAAAATAAGTGTGCCGACAATATGCCCGAAATGCGGTTCCAAATATATAAAATATTTCGGAACGGGAACACAAAAAATAGAGGAAGAAGTAAAAAGATATTTCCCTATGGCAAGAGTTTTGAGAATGGATTTTGACACTGTTTCACAAAAAGGCAGTCACGAAAAAATACTTTCGGCTTTTGCAAAAAGAGAAGCGGATATATTAATAGGCACACAGATGATAGCCAAGGGACATGATTTTGAAAATGTTTCATTAGTTGGAATAATGGCTGCCGATATATCCCTTAACACAGGTGATTACAGAGGAAGCGAAGTAACTTTTGAACTGATAACACAGGCGGCAGGCAGAGCCGGCAGAGGGAAAAACAAAGGTGATGTGGTTATACAGACATATCAGCCGGAAAATTTTGCCGTTAAATGTGCCGCAGAACAGAACTATGAACAGTTTTTCAAAAAAGAATGTGATGTAAGAAAAACAATGGATTATCCGCCGTTTTCGGATATTATTACGGCTGTGTTTGTTGGAAAAGACGAAAACAAAGTGTCCGAAAGGATAACGGCTTTTACAGACATTTTAAGGCGAATGTGTGAAAACGAAGAAAATTACAGTGATATAAAAATTATAGGACCTTCGGAGGCTGCTGTATATAAAATAAAAAATGAGTACAGAATGACTTTGATATTAAAAAACGAAAGCAGGGAAAGGCTGAGAAATTTTATAAAAGACGGGATTGCCAAATACAAGGAAAATTACAGAAGTTCTGATGTAATGATAAATTTGTATTTAGCAAAATAAAAATTGGTTTATACCCTTATCCGTCACTGCATGACACCTTCTCCACAAGGGAGAAGGTAAAACCTTCCGTCAAATCTGCGGTTTACCACCTTCCCTTTCAGGGACGGCTAAAGGTGATGCAAGTGAGGTTTTATTCGGCAAAGTTTGAGAAAAGTAAAATTTTTATAATTTTGTTCCGAAAAATGCAATGAAATTACATTTTAATAAAAGTTTTACTCGATTTTTTCCATGGTCAGGAATTTTCGTTTTGCGAAAACGAGCTATGCTCGCCGCATCTATCTTTGCGGTTCCTTAATCGCAGGGTGTGGGACAGAGTCCCACGGTTTTAGAAATAATATATTTAATTTTGGAGGTATTAATAAAATGGCAAAAAGAACTATAAGATTAAGCACAGATGATGTTTTAAGAAAAAAATGCAAAACCGTCACAAAAATAACACCTAACATACATATGCTCCTCGATGACATGGCAGATACTATGTATGCGGCAAACGGAGTAGGTCTTGCGGCACCACAGGTGGGAATACTTAAAAGAATAGTTGTAATAGACATAGGAGAAGGTCTTGTGGAGCTTATTAATCCTGAAATAATAGAGACAAGCGGTTCACAGGTTGGCAACGAAGGCTGTTTAAGTTTTCCGGGATACAGTGCTCCTGTTGAAAGACCTAACTATGTAAAGGTTAAGGCTCTTGACAGAAACGGTGATGAAATAATAGTCGAAGGAAAAGAGCTTATGGCAAGAGCGTTATGCCACGAGACAGACCATCTTGACGGTGTGCTTTATGTAGATAAGGCTATGGAAGCACCTACACCTGTTGAATAAATATTTTTTGACACAGAGAAAGAAGGGTGTGAAAATTATATGAAAGTAGTTTTTATGGGAACACCTGAATTTGCTGTTCCGACACTTAAAATGCTTATTGAAAACCACCAGGTTCTTGCTGTTGTAACACAGCCTGACAAGCCAAAGGGCAGAGGCAAAAAGATGGTTTTTCCTGTAGTAAAAGAAATTGCACTTGAAAACAACATTGATGTACTTCAGCCGATAAATGCCAAAAGCGAAGAATTTGCAGAAGAACTGAGAAAATACAACGCCGATATATTTGTTGTGGCGGCTTACGGTCAGATACTTACGGAAGAAGTTTTATTTATGCCCAAATATGGTTCCGTAAATGTCCATGGTTCACTTCTGCCGCAGTACAGAGGTGCGGCACCTATGCAGAGAGCTGTTATGGACGGCTGCAAAAAGACAGGCGTTACAATAATGCAGATGGCAAAGGGCCTTGACAGCGGCGATATGATTTCCAAAAGCGAAGTGGAAATAACAGATGAGGATACTTACGGCACAATAGGGGAAAAGCTTGCAGATATAGGTGCCGAACTGCTTAAAAAGACACTTGTTGATATTGAAAACGGTAATGCAAAGTTTGAAAAACAGGACGAGTCTCTTGCCACATATGCACATATGATAGACAGGGAGACAACACATATCGACTGGAACAGGTCTGCCGAGGAAATATCATGCTTTGTAAGAGGTTTAAGCCCTAACATGGGAGCATACTGTATTTTAGACGGTGAAATGTTTAAAATATGGCAGGTAAAACCTTTGGATAAAGAATATAATGGGGAAAACGGTGTTATATGCGATATAACAAAACGGAGTTTTATTGTAAAATGTGCATCTAAGAGCATAGAAGTGCTTTTTGTTCAGGCAAAGGGCAAAAAAGCTATGGACACAGGTGCGTATATGCGGGGGCATAATATAGAAAAGGGTACAGTTTTACAATAAAAAGGAGTGAAAAGTATGTTTTATTACAACTTTCAGTATATTTATCTTTTAATACCGGCGTTTATACTTACTCTTTATGCACAGTCAAAGGTTAATTCAACATTTGCAAGATATTCAAAAGTCAGAAGCACAAGCGGACTGACGGGAGCCGAGGCTGCACAGGAGCTTATGCACAGAGCCGGAATTTATGACGTAAGAATAGAAAGGGTAAGAGGAAACCTTACAGACCATTATGATCCGGCACATAAGGTTTTGAGATTATCGGACTCTGTATATTCAAGCACATCACTTGCGGCAATAGGTGTAGCGGCACACGAAACAGGTCATGCAGTACAGCACAATGTGGGATATGCACCTTTGGGACTTAGAAGTGCCATGGTGCCGCTTACAAACATAAGCTCAAGACTTGCCATGCCGCTTATATTCCTTGGTGTAATATTCGGATCATCAAGAGGTTCTGATTTCGGGTATATGTTTATACAGGGAGGAATTATACTTTTTGCTATGGCAGTATTGTTTTCTGTAGTTACACTGCCTGTAGAGTTTAATGCATCGGCAAGAGCTGTAAAAATGCTTGGAAACTACGGAATACTTTCTACAGACGAATTAAAACCTGTTAAACAGGTACTGAGTGCGGCGGCACTTACTTATGTAGCGGCTGCGTTAAGTGCTATAATGTCGCTTTTAAGACTTATACTTATTTTCGGAAGAAGAGATGACAGGTAAACAAGGTTTATGAGTAATAAAAAATCCTTTAAAACATTTTTGTTTTAAAGGATTTTTTGGTTTAAGGATTAAGATATGTTATTTAAATTTATGGAAGACCTTGAGACTCTGTCTCAAACTCTGCAAGCCTTTGAAAAGGCTTGAGCGAAACTTTTATCAAAACGCAATTTCATTGCGTTTTTCGGAACAAACTTATAAGTTATGTTATTAAGATTTTGATTTTCTAAAACTTTGTCGAATAAAATCTCTATTGCTTTGATTTTAAAACGTAAATCCTGTATCTGTTGCCAAAAACTTTGCAGAAGCCTATTTCCGGAGGCACATGGAATGTG
>CAKQPE010000084.1 GCA_934256695.1 uncultured Eubacteriales bacterium | reverse complement strand
AAAAAATGCAATGAAATTGCATTTTATCAAAAGTTTTACTAAATTTTTTTCAAAAAATTTTCGGGGTTTGGGGTGAAACCCCAAGGTCTTTCAGTTCCATAAATTTATATTTTTCTCTCATTTTTTTCGTTATTGTATTCAGTACAAGCCTCTTGTTCAGTACCCACTTTGGCTCTGTAAGCATATCTTTCGGTCCGTCACCTGTCAGCCTGTGTATGGCAACCTTTGGCGGTATATATTCTATAAGTTCACAAACCAAATCCGTGTATTCTTCCATAGTAAAAAGCGGAAACGGATTTTTACTGTAAATTTCATCTAAAGCCGTTCCTTTTAATATATTAAGCATCTGTATTTTTATTCCGGCTATTTTAAAAGAACAGGCATATTTTACCGAATTTATCATATCCTCTTTTGTTTCGTTAGGCAGATTTTCTATAAGATGCACTACCACATCTATATTGGCATCATTAAGCATTTTTACGGCTTTTTCAAATATATCATTTCCGTATCCCCTGTTTATAAACTCCGCCGTTTTTTCGTTTGATGTCTGCAAGCCAAGTTCAACCCACACATAGGCTTTTTGTGATATTTCCTTCAAAAGCGATATAATTTCTTCATCTATACAGTCCGCCCTTGTGGCTATTGCCAAGCCGACTATGCCTTCACAGCTTAAAGCCTCATAATATTTTTTTCTCAAAACCTCAGCCGGTGCATATGTGCTTGTAAAAGCCTGAAAATAAGCAATATATTTCGCATTGGGCCACTTTTTTGACAAAAGCTCCTTCTGCTGTTTAATTTGTGCGGCAATATCAGTATTTCTTTCTCCGGCAAAATCACCGCTTCCTTTTTCCGAGCAGAATATACACCCTTTCGTGCTTACTTTTCCGTCTCTGTTAGGACATGTAAAGCCTCCGTCTAAAGAAAGTTTTACTGTTTTTGTACCAAATTTATTTTTCAAAAAATCATTTAAAGTGTAATAAAAATGTTGGTTTTCAGTCATTTTTTCTCCTAAAATCAGCTAATTTGTTATCTTATGAAAACATAATATAATGCAAAAATAAGATTATTATTTAACAAATTAAAGCGATAAATTTATTTTTATTATGTCAATATATCAGAAATTTCGCAAAAAAGCAAAAATTTTGAAAAAATCTATTGTTATTTAAAAAAAATGTAATTATAATTTACGTAATGTAAATGGGAGGTATCCTTTAATTACATAATTTTGATGTTATTTACTAAGGAGGGTGTTAACCATGTCTTATGTAGACAGAGTGTTAGAAAATTTAAAGGCTAAAAACGAGGCTCAGCCGGAATTTATACAGGCAGCCACAGAGGTTCTTAATTCATTAAGACCATTACTTGACAAAGATGATAAATACGAAAAAAATGCTATTCTCGAAAGAATAACAGAGCCTGAAAGACAGATTATGTTCCGTGTTCCTTGGGTTGACGACAATGGCAAAATACAGGTAAACAGAGGCTTCAGAGTTCAGTTTAACAGTGCTATCGGACCTTATAAGGGCGGTTTAAGATTCCACCCATCAGTAGACCTTGGTATTATTAAATTTCTCGGCTTTGAACAGATTTTTAAGAACTCCCTTACAACACTTCCTATCGGCGGCGGCAAAGGCGGTTCAGACTTTGACCCTAAGGGTAAGAGCGACAGAGAAATCATGGCTTTCTGCCAGAGCTTTATGACAGAGCTTTACAGACATATCGGTAAAGATACAGACGTTCCTGCCGGTGACATCGGTGTAGGCGGACGTGAAATCGGTTTCCTTTACGGACAGTACAAGAGAATTACAGGCCTTTACGAAGGTGTTCTTACAGGCAAAGGTCTTACATACGGCGGTTCCCTTGCTCGTACAGAAGCTACAGGCTACGGCCTTGTATACCTTACAAACGCTATGCTTAAAGCACACGGCAAATCAATGGAAGGCAAGACAGTTGTTATCTCAGGTTCAGGAAACGTTGCTATCTATGCTTGCCAGAAAGCTCAGCAGAGCGGTGCTAAAGTTGTTACAATGAGCGATTCAACAGGCTGGATTTACGATCCAAACGGTATCGACCTTGCAGCAATGAAAGAAATCAAAGAAATTAAGAGAGGCCGTTGCAAAGATTATGTTGCAGGTCATCCTGGTGCTGAATATCACGAAGGCAAAGGTGTTTGGACAATTAAGTGTGACATCGCCCTTCCATGTGCTACACAGAACGAAATTAACGAAGAAGACGCTAAGACACTTGTTGCCAACGGCTGCTACTGCGTAGGCGAAGGTGCTAATATGCCTTCTACACTTGAAGCTATTGATGTATTCCTTAAAGCTGGTATCCTCTTTGCTCCTGCAAAGGCTGCAAATGCCGGCGGTGTTGCTACATCTGCTCTTGAAATGAGCCAGAACAGCGAAAGACTTAGCTGGACATTTGAAGAAGTTGACGCTAAACTTAAAGGAATCATGGAAGGTATCTACGAAAACATTTCTTCTGCTGCTAAAGAATTCGGCTGCGAAGACAACCTTGTTGTAGGTGCTAATATCGCTGGTTTCCGTAAAGTTGCAGAAGCTATGATAGCTCAGGGCGTTTGCTAATTATAAACCTTGGGATTCTGTCCCAAACCCTGCAAGCCTTTGAAAAGGCTTGACCTAAACTTTAATAAAAAACCTGCATTGAAAATTTTCAATGCAGGTTTTTATGTTATAAAATTAATTATATACTTTAATAATGTATAAAATATCTACTCCTGTATAAATTAATTAAAATATTTTGCTAAAAAATCCCTTCAAAATTTTTGAAGGGATTTTTGTTAAAAGTTTTACTCAATTTTTTTCAAAAAATTGTCAGGGTTTGGGGTGAAACCCCAAGGTCTTAAATGTCTTAACTCTTTTCTATCTTTTTCTGCATAAGTGCTTTGTTTATGCTGTATATAAGAGCCGTTTCCTCTGTTATTATTCCTTGCTTATATAAATTAAAAAGACTGTTATCCATAGAAATCATGTTTTCGTCACCGGACGAGAATATGGCAGAATCTATCTGGTGTATCTTATTGTCTCGTATCATTGTTTTTATAGCACTGTTTACATACATTACCTCAAAAGCCGGTACTACTCCGCCGTCTGCCGAAGGCACAAGCTGCTGTGATACAACAGCTCTAAGTACCATTGAAAGCTGTACTCTTATCTGCTGCTGTTGGTGTTCGGGAAATGCATCTACTATACGGTCAATGGTGTTTGCCGCACCTATAGTATGCAGTGTTGAAAGAAGGAAATGTCCTGTTTCTGCCGCTGTAACTGCTGTTCTTATTGTTTCGCTGTCTCTTATTTCTCCAAGCTGTATAACATCAGGCGACTGCCTTAAAGCCGCTACGAGTGCCGTCACATAGCTCTGCGTATCAAGCGGCACTTCTCTTTGGCTTACAACACTTTTCTTATGCCTGTGTAAATACTCTATAGGATCTTCAAGTGTAATTATGTGTGCATTTCTGTTTTCGTTTATAGCATTTACTATACAGGCAAGAGTTGTGCTTTTGCCGCTTGCCGCAGGCCCTGTTACAAGTACAAAGCCGCTGTTAAGCTCCGACAACCTCATTACATTGTCGGGTATTCCCAGTTCCTTGTAGTTCGGCAAAGTAAATGAAATTACCCTTATAACAGCCGCTATTGAGCCTCTCTGCCTGTACGCATTTATTCTGAAACGAGAAAGATTATTTACCGAAAAAGAAAAATCATCATCACCTGTTTTTTCAAAACTTTCCATGCTTCTTTCATTGCTCATATGATACATCTGCTCTATAAGTTCTTTTGTATCATCAGGCATAAGCCTTTCACCATCGGTGCGAACTATATTTCCATTAATCTTATATGATACAGGTATTCCCGCAACTATAAAAATATCAGATGCCTTCTTTTCGGCTGCATCTTTCAATATACCCAAAATATCCATATCTTTACCTCTTATTCTTTAAATATTTTTAAAACACAGGCAAATCAAGAAACTGCGGCTCATCTTCTATAACCCTGTTGTTTTTTGTTTTTCTGCACGTTACATTTGTTTCTCCGTCTGCAAAAGATACACTCATCTGCAAAACAAGCTCGTTTGCAATAGGTACATAGTATGTAATAACCTTTTTTCCACCTTCACTGTAAAGTTGTGCATCATAGTTACTGTATTTTTCTGTTATTTCTTCTTCGGTTCCTGTTTTAAAAGCCTTTTGCGTATCACTTAATATTTCCTCTGCAGTATTTTGTGCCGCATAATAAGCCGAAACATTTTCTGCAGTTTTTAATGACAAATTATAATCCCTTTGTGCAGACATATATGCAATAATGCCGAAAACGGAAAGGCACATCATAAAAAAAGTCATTATAAGAGAAGCTCCTCCTATAGGAAAAGGAATATTGTTTCTGTTTTTCATATTACTCCTCCCCTTTGTATGTCTTTAAGTTAAGACTGTATATTTCCGTTTTATTTTTAGCTTCACTGTATATTATATCGGAAACAACAAAATTTTTGTCATATTCGGAGTTTATTTTAATTAAATATATACCCTCGTCCTTTTTGCATAAATTAAATTCTTTATTAAAATATATCTCAACAGAGCCGTTATTTTCCTCTACGGAATAGAATTTGCATACTTTATCAAGTTTTCCTCCCGCACCGGTTATAAGCTCTGCCGTATTCCGAGTTTCTATAACAGCATTTGTAAGCACTGTGCTTTTATTGCTTAACATCTTTGCCGAAAGAAATATCCTTATGCATATAACTGAAGTAACGGCAAGAACCAATGTTGCCACTATAAGCTCCATTAAAAACAATCCCGATTTACTTTTCTCAATCTGCATATAATTCACCCTGCCCTACTGTTGAAACCGCTATTGTTCTTTCTTTTCCATTTGCATTTTTAACAGTAATTTTTAAAATATCATCGTCTGAATTATCAATATTCATATACTCCATATCGGCTATTTCGTTTCCGGCAACAGGGTCAAGGATATTGTCTTTTTCAGTATACAGCTCCATAAGACTTCCGTTATAGCAGTAAAGCCTTGTTACATACTCGTTTCCAAAATCATCTGTCTCCGAAAGAATAATGGCATCACTGTCTCCGAACCTTTCCGTCTCTATTTTGCCTTCTTCATTACAGGAGTGTATCTTGTTTTCAATATAAAGTATTCCCGTTCTTAATTCGTAGTTCTGTTCCGTTTCTGCATTTATTCCTTCATATGTCTTTATCCCAATAATCAAAAGAGAGGAAAGCACAACAGCAAAAATAAGAAAAATACACAGCACAAAAAAAATATCTGTGCTGTGTCCTTTATTTTTATATTTAATCATCAACATCACTCTCCGTAACAAAAATATCGGGCATTAAATTAGAGCCTATAAGCTCATAATGCACAGTATATCTGCCGTGGTTGTAGCTAAGACCGTAATTATCTTCCAGATACTCTGTGTTTTGAGGATACTGCCCCTCTATGGCATAGCAGTGTACAGCCATTTTTTGTACTGTTTCCGTAAGGTTTTTCTTTGCTTCTTTGTCTGAATTTTCACTGAAACTGCCCGCATTAAAAAATATTGCTCCTGCCGCAGCCGCAAAAACCAAATAAGGTATAATCCATGTCTTTTTGCTTTTTCTTTTTTTAAATATCATATTTATCACCTTAACCCATGGCAGACATTATACCCAAAAGCGGAAGCATAACCATAATAAGTATTATACCAATAAGTACGGAAAGCACAATAACCATTATCGGCTCTATTGCAGACACTCTTTCGGCAATCTTATTTTGTGCATCTTTGTTATATCTGTCTGCTATAAGTTTAAGTGCCTCAGCTGCATTTCCGCTTTTCATTCCCATGGCAAAAATACCCATTGAAAGACCTTCAAAAATACCGGCTTTTTCTATGCTTTCAACAAGCGATTCTCCAGCTGCAGTCTGTTCCTTGCACTGAGCAATTTTTTCCTTTAGCATATTGTTTTCTATAAATCTGTCTGCCAAATCAATGCCGTAATCAACATCAATTCCGCTTGCAAACACCATCGACAGTACAGATGCAAATCTGCCTTTTGAAAGATTAATTCCCATTGATGTATTTTTCATTATGTATTTTTCAATATCAAAGGCTTTTTTGCCTTCTTTTATTTTTGAGTATACTACTGAATAAATAACCGCAGCTATTAAAACAGCAAGAAATATCGCCGCCATTACCGTTACAACTCTGCCGGACTGCATAATTATTCTTACAGATGCCGGAACTTCACTTCCCAGACTGTAATAAACCTGACTTATCATAGGCAGTACCTTTACTATCATTATAACAAGCACCACAAGCATCATTGCTGCCATAATAAAAGGATATACAACAGCTGATTTTATTGATGACATAAGTTCTTCCTTTTCATCATAAAAACGACTGAGCTGTTTGAATACAACATCAAGATTGCCTGTTTCTTCTCCCATATGAACCATATCGGTTACATAAGTTGGAAAACACTCCGTTTCTTTCATTGCATTATATAAATTTGAACCAACTTCCATCTGCTCATATATGTCAGAAAGAAGTTTTTTTCCGTCCTCGGTCTTTTCTTCTTCCTCCATCGCTATAATGCCTTGTTCAAGGCTCATTCCCGAGCTTAAAAGCATTGAAAGTTCCGCACAAAATACAGATACTTCCTGTTCTGTAAGTTTTTTCATAAAAACACCTGTCCGTTTCTTTACAGATATTAAATATTTTTAATACCAAAAATAACTTTTTTATGTAGTTTGAGGGTGATTTTACAACAGAAAAACACCCTCAATATTAATTCCGCTTATATAATTTTCACATCAGCCGCAAAATCAATAAACAAACTTAGTTGAATATTTACTTTGGTCAGGCTTGTATGATGTTTTACTGCTTGATGTAGAAGCAAAAGTCGGATCTACAAGTTCCCAATTCTTGCCGTCAAAATAAATTACATTGTCAAGCCAACCTACATCTTTTACATATACATTAATCCATGCATGATATGTGTCTCCCGCATATCCGACAACAAGCTTTGTAGGTACGTCCTGGCTCCTTAACATAGAAACCATTACAGAAGCATAGTCAAGACATATGCCTTTTTTACTGCTTAATATACTGTCAGGATTCGGAACATATCCGCTTTTCACCGTTTTTGCCTTATCATAGTCATACGAAAAATTATTTACAACATAGTCATAGACAGCCGCAACCTTATCAAGCTCCTTTGACTTACTGCCGACTATTTCTTTTGCTTTTTTAACAACATTTGAGTTCGCTGTATACCATGCGTACTGGTTTGGGTAAAGGAATGTTGTATAGTCGTCAGACATATTTGAACTAACAGATGTTCCGAAAGCCGTTGTATATTTTGTTCCGCCTGCGTTTTCGTATACAGTTACTTTATATGTACCTTTTCCTTCCGAAAGAGGGAATGTTTCATATGAGCCTTTATTTAAAACATCATATGTATATTTTGTTCCACCGTTCTTTTCGATTATTGCCTTTACCTTAACATCTTTTCCGCCTGTATACTTTATCATAACATAGCCTTCACTGCTGTTTGATGCATCTACAGCAGCCTTATCATTTTTCATTACAGTTGTACCTGAAGCAGAAGGTATTTTCAGACCCGAATTATCCGCATGTGCCGCAACAGTAACAATGCATATTGCCGCCAGTATAAATATCCATATTTTTTTTCTTATAATCTCAAATAAATTTTTATTCTTCATAAAAAAATCCTCCCAACAAACCAAATTCCATTATATATTTTTATTATAATACATAGTGTAACAAAATAAAATAGTTTGTGTGGATTTTAATGTTTTTGTTACCAAATATAAATTTATGTAAGACCTTGGGGTTTCACCCCAAACCCTGAAAATTTTTTGAAAAAAATTTAGTAAAACTTTTGGTAAAATGCAATTTCATTGCATTTTTCGGGAATCCATTTGTGAAGCTTTTAAAACCTTCCCTTTGGGGGAAGGTGTCACGAAGTGACGGATGAGGGATTTGTTTAAATACAAATTATGTTTTTCATATAATTTATTTTCTTATTTTTCCCTCATCCGCTTCGCCTACGTCTCACCACCTTCTCCCGAGAGAAGGCTTTAAAACCCTTCCGTCAAACCTTCGGTTTGCCACCTTCCCTTTCAGGGACGGCT
>CAKQPE010000083.1 GCA_934256695.1 uncultured Eubacteriales bacterium | reverse complement strand
ATTCCATTCGGGAAACCCATTCGTTTCCCGAACCCTTCCGCTTTATAAAATAACTTTGTCTACAGTCTGAAAATACCATGGCAAATGCCATGGTATTTTATTAAAAGTTTTACTCAATTTTTTTCAAAAAATTGTGGGGTATTGGGGCAACACCCCAAGGTCTTGATTTTACAACTTCCTTATAAAGTTTCCGCTTACCTGCGAGCCTTCCTTGAAAACAGTAAACGCATTTGGGTTTGCTTTTTTTACTATTCTCTTTAAAGTCGGCACTTCGTACTTTGAAATAACCGTATACATAACCCGTCCTATTTCGTCTGTGTATCCGCCGTAAGCGTCCCAGTAGGTAATGCCCCTTTGCAGCTTTTCCAATATTTCCTGCTCTATTATGTCATTGTTCTTTTTGGATATTATCATTGCCTCCACATTTACCGTCTGTGTATGAACCTTGTCCAGAACAAGTCCGTTTATAACCGAAAAAATAAGCGAGTAAACAACTGTCTGTACATCAAAAAGCATAAAGCAGATAACATATATAACCGCATTAATACACATATTAAGCTGACCTATGCCGATGCTGTAGTTTTTTTTCATAAAATAAATTCCTATAATCTCTGTTCCTCCTGTGGAACAGCCGTATTTAAGGTATGTTCCCGCACCGAAGCCACAAATTATTCCACCTATAAGACAGTTGGTAATAGTCTCGTCCAATATAGGCTTCTGTGGTATTCCTATTACAGATAAAAGAAACGCCATAGCCGTAGTAGCTATAATCATTTTTACAAAATAGAACTTAGGTGTTATCTTATAGGCTATTATAAAAAGCGGAACATTGGCTATATAGTAAACTATACCGGCTATATCAATGTTGCCGAAGTTTAACCCAATTATATTTACAAGCACCGTTCGTATTATCTGACCTATACCTACAAACCCGCCGCTGTAAAGCCCTATGGGAACTATAAACAAGTTCATTCCCAGACAGTATATAACAACTCCCATAAGCCCGAGAAACAACTTTACGCCTTCCATTTCAGTAATTCTTTCTTTTGAATTTACCATTTCAAGCACCGCCTTTCAAATAAGACCTTGAGACTCCGTCTCAAACTCTGCCACTCTTTAAAAAGGGTGGACCTAAACTTTACTAAAATCACTCCAATTCTTGGAGTGATTTTTGAAAATTTGCTATATAATACAATAATATACTTATTTTTCCGAAAAACGCAATGTAATTTATCTGAATTTAATAAACAGTAAAAATAAATTTTATAATCAAAGTTGGTCGTGGTGTGGGGTGAAACGCCTACGGTCCTAAAAGTTTAATCTCTTTTGAACCCTTCTATCTCCGCCATAAAATTTTTGTCCTTATTCAATATAAGATTTCCCACTCCGCTTTCTCCTGTCTGGGGCAAAGTAAACTTTATCCCTTCGGCTTTTCCGTTTTTTAATAGTTTTCGCATTTTTGCCGAGTCCATAACAGCACCGTACCTGTCCAGTATATTCTTCCATACCTTAAACTGACAGCCTTCTTTCCAGTTTGCACAATAAAATGCCTTCGTATTCTCAAGGACCCTTCCTCCGCATACAGGACATTTTCCAAGGGACACACTGCGTTTTTTCCTTGTTCTTGTCTCCTTTTCAAACTCAACATCACTTTTGTTGCTTTTTGCATCATCTATAAGGAACATTACAAACCTGCCTATGCTTGCCATAAACCTCTCCGGCTGCATTTTCCCTTTGGCTATGGAAGAAAGTCCCTTCTCCCATTTTCCCGTTGTCTGAGGCGATTTAAGCTCGTCTGGCACAGTCATACACAGTTTTATGCCTTTTTCTTCGGGTATAAGTATTTTGCCTGTTCTCCTTATATATCCTACACTCAAAAGTCTTTCTATTATTGCCGCCCTTGTGGCAGGAGTGCCTATTCCCGATTCTTTAAGCTGTTCCTTTATTGTTTCGTCCTCTACCTCTCTGCCTGCATTTTCCATTGCCGAAAGAAGTGTTGCCTCTGTATACGGCTTTGGCGGCTGGGTTTTCTTCTTAGCTGTCTGTGACTTAACAATATTCAAAATACTGCCTTTTTTCAAGTCACTCGGTATATTGTTCTTTTCCTCTTTTTCCTTGAAAGGCTCAATCTCTCTCCAGCCATATGAAAGTTCTGTTTTGCCCTTTGATACAAACTTATCTGTAAAACTTTCGTTTTTGCAATGTGCCTCCAGCGTTGTTACCATATATTCATGGTTTGGATAAAATACCGCTATAAATCTTCTTGCCACCAAATCATAAACCTTAAACTCATCACTGCTTAACTTACTTATATTGGGCTTGCTGTCGGAAGGTATTATGGCATGATGGTCGCTTACCTTTGAATTATCAACTATTCTTTTTCCGAAATTAAGGCTGTTTAAATTAAGTTTGTTTATAAAATTTCCGTATTCCGAAACAGTGCTTAATTTTTTCAGAGAAGAAACTGCCTTTGATGGCATATCGGTTGTAATATATCTGCTGTCCGTTCTCGGATATGTTATCATTTTATGCTTTTCGTAAAGGGACTGAGCAATATCCAGTGTTTTCTTTGCCGAAAAACCGTACATTCTGTTTGCTGTTCTCTGCAATTCCGTAAGGTCATACAAAAGCGGCGGATATTCTTTTTTCTTTTCATTTTCAAGCAAAACAACCTCTGCCGTTTTTTTGTCTGTTCGCAATCGAATTTCTTCTGCTTTATCTAAATCATCTATTTTTGTGTCGGAATATTTCTCATTAAACCATATTCCATTGAAATTTCCGTAATCTGCCACAACCTCATAATAATCCTTGCTGACAAAATCATCAATCTCCTTCTGACGTTTTACTATCATATTAAGAGTAGGTGTCTGCACTCTGCCTACGGAAAGAAGTGCATTATGCTTTATTGTATATGCCCTTGACGCATTCATTCCAACAAGCCAGTCTGCCTCTGAACGGCATTTAGCCGACTGGTAAAGTTTATCGTATTCTTCTGAATTTCTTAAATTTGCCATGCCCTCTTTTATTGCTTCGTCTGTCATCGAGCTTATCCAGAGTCTTTTAAAAGGCTTTCTGCACTTTACATAACTGTAAATATATCTGAATATAAGCTCGCCTTCCCTGCCGGAATCTGTTGCACATATAATAAAATCAATCTCTTTGGAGTTCATAAGTTTTTTCAGTACGGCAAGCTGTTTTGCCGTTTTTTTAACTGCTTTCAGTTTCATTTCTTCCGGCATAACAGGCAGTGTTTCCATTGACCATTTTTTATATGAAATATCGTAATCCTCCGGTTCGCAAAGGGTTATCAAATGTCCCAACGCCCAAGAAACTATATATTTATCAGACTCTATATAGCCCTCGTTTTTATTTTTACAGCCTACAACACGTCCTATATCTCTTGCCACAGACGGCTTTTCGGCCACAACCAGTATTCTTCCCATTTACATTCTCCTTTAAAACCTTAAAGACCTTGGGACTCTGTCCCAAACCCTGCGATTTTTTGAAAAAAATCGAGTAAAACTTTTAACATAAAACGCAATAAAATTGCGTTTTAATAAAGTTTAGGTCAAGCCTTTTTAAAGGCTTGTGGGGTGTTGGGGCAAAGCCCCAAGGTCTTTAGCCTTCTCCCCGTGGAGAAGGTGTTTAGCGACAGCGAAACGGATGAGGGGATTTCTTCAAATAATAAAAAACATATTCCAAACCTATAGTTTTTCTATAATCCCGTTTCATTTCACAAACACATATTCGCTTTTATTTTTTCTTTATTTTATAGCAATTTTAACAAAAATATTGCCAAAAATCAATTATATCCATATTAAAACCAAACTTATATTTGCCTTTTGAACTTGACAAGACAACTGAATTTAAGTTATCCTAATTAAATATGGATATTTTTTATTATATACAAAGGACGTATAAAAAATGGTAAAAAAAACAACTGTTAATTCTTATAACAACGAGAGCATAACCTCTCTCAAAGGTGCAGACAGAGTTCGTCTCCGCCCAGGTGTTATATTCGGCTCAGACGGAATAGACGGCTGTCAGCATTCTGTTTTTGAAATTGTATCAAACTCCATTGATGAAGCCCGTGAAGGCTACGGCAAAAAAATAGAAATAACTCTCTTTAAGGATAAATCAATAGAAGTACGTGATTACGGCAGAGGTATGCCTGTTGATTTTAACAATAAAGAAAACCGTTTTAACTGGGAGCTTATTTTCTGTGAGCTTTATGCCGGAGGAAAGTACAAAAACAACTCCGGAGAAAACTATGAGTTCAGTCTCGGTCTTAACGGTCTCGGCACCTGTGCCACACAATATTCATCGGAATATATGGACGCTGTAATCTACCGTGACGGATTTAAATATTCACTCCACTTTGAAAAAGGCGAAAACATAGGCGGTCTAAGCAAAGAAGAATCAAATGTAAAATCCACCGGTACGGATATTAAATGGAGACCTGACCTTGATGTTTTTACGGATATAAATATCTCGGCTGAATATTTCCACGATATGCTCAAAAAACAGGCTATAGTAAATGCAGGTCTTGAGTTTATATTCAAAGACGAAAACACAGGCGAAAAAACCTCTTTTAAATACGAAAACGGCATAAAAGACTATGCAAATGAGCTTGATAACGGAAAAGGTATTACAAATATTTGCTATTTTGAAAATGAAACAAAAGGTCGTGACAGAGAAGATAAGCCGGAATATAAATTAAAATTTGAAACGGCATTTTGTTTTAACAACGAAATAAATATACTTCAGTATTTCCATAATTCCAGTTTTCTCGAATACGGCGGTGCTCCCGACAAGGCAGTTAAAAATGCCTTTGTTTACGCTATAGACAAATACTTAAAACAGAACAATCTTTATAAAAAAGACGAAAAGAAAATCACTTTTCCCGATGTTCAGGATAGCCTTATACTTATAATCAACTCTTTTTCTACTATCACAAGCTACGAAAACCAGACAAAAAAATCAATTACAAATAAATTTATACAGGAAGCCATGACTGAATTTTTCCGTCATCAGCTTGAGATTTATTTTATTGAAAATAAAGTAGAGGCGGATAAAATAGCCGCTCAGGTTCTTGCCAACAAAAGAAGCCGTGAAACAGCGGAAAAAACAAGAGTTTCGATACGAAAAAAACTTACCGGCAATCTTGACATAAATAACCGTGTGGAAAAATTCGTAAACTGCCGAACAAAGGACGTTTCCCGAAGGGAAATATATATAGTGGAAGGTGATTCTGCCCTCGGTTCATGTAAGCTCGGCAGAGATGCTGAATTTCAGGCAATTATGCCTGTTCGAGGAAAAATACTTAACTGTCTTAAATCCGATTACGACAAAATATTCAAAAACGATATTGTAACAGACCTTTTAAAGGTTCTCGGCTGTGGTGTTGAAATAAAAGCCAAACATTCGGATATGAACTCCTTTGATTTAAGCCAGCTTAAATGGAGCAAAATAATAATCTGTACCGATGCCGATGTTGACGGATACCAGATAAGAACGCTTATACTTACCATGCTCTACCGTCTTGTGCCTACTCTTATAAAAGAAAAGAAGGTCTTTATAGCAGAGTCTCCGCTATTTGAAATAACAAGCGGAAAAAATACATATTTTGCATATTCGGAAGCGGAAAAGACTGCAATCCTTTCTAAAATAAAAGGCAAATTTACAGTCCAGAGATCCAAAGGTCTCGGCGAAAACCAGCCGGAAATGATGTGGGAAACAACAATGAATCCACAGAGCAGAAGGCTTATACAGGTTCTTCCGTCAGATGCAGAAAAAACACAGCAGGTTTTTGAACTTCTTTTAGGCGATAACCTTAAAGGCAGAAAAGAACACATTGAGCTTGACGGCTACAAATATATTGATTTCAGCGATATGAGCTGATAAAACAGGTGAAAAACAATGGCAAAAAAAACTAAAAAAATAACTGAAATTAAGCCCGAAAAAATTTCAACCCAGATTATAACCGATACTCTTGAACTTAACTATATGCCTTACGCCATGAGCGTAATAGTATCAAGAGCAATACCGGAGATTGACGGCTTTAAGCCATCACACAGAAAGCTTTTGTACACCATGTATAAAATGGGGCTTATTAACGGTGCAAGAACAAAATCATCAAATGTCGTGGGACAGACAATGAAACTTAATCCCCACGGCGATATAACAATATACGAAACCATGGTTCGTCTTACAGAAGGCAACGGTTCACTTCTGCACCCTTTTGTAGACTCAAAGGGAAATTTCGGCAAACAGTATTCAAGGGATATGGCTTATGCCGCACCGAGATATACGGAAGTTAAATTGTCCCCAATCTGCAACGAAATATTTGCGGATATAGACAAGAATACCGTTGAGTTTGTTGATAACTACGATTCAACAACAAAAGAACCTCTCCTTCTGCCTACAACGTTTCCTAACATACTGGTAAATCCAAACCAAGGTATTGCCGTAGGCATGGCAAGTTCCATTTGCAGTTTTAACCTTAAAGAAGTCTGCGAAACGACAATAAACTATATTAACAATCCAGAAACGGATATATTGGAAACATTAAAAGCTCCCGACCTTCCCGGCGGAGGAAAACTTCTCTATAACAGAAGCGAAATGGAACAAATATATTCCACAGGCAGAGGAAGTTTCAGAGTAAATTCAAAATATAAATTCGACTCTAAAAACAACTGTATTGAAATTACGGAAATTCCATATTCAACAAATGCGGAAAGCATTATAGAAAAAATAATACAGCTTATTAAAGCGGGAAAAATAAAAGAAATTACCGATATTCGTGACGAAACCGACCTTGGCGGACTTAAAATAGCCATAGACGTAAGGAGAAATACAAATATCGAGATACTTATGCACAAACTTTTTCAGCAGACACCTCTTTCCGATACTTTCAGCTGTAATTTCAATATTCTTGTTGACGGACACCCTAAAACAATGGGTATTGCCGAAATATTGGAAAACTGGAAAAATTTCAGAATAAATTCAATCAAAGGTCAGATTGCCTACGATATAGAAAAGAAAAGTGCAAAGCTTCATCTTCTCAAAGGTCTTGAAAAAATTCTTGCCGATATTGATAAGGCAATAGCCATAATACGTCATACGGAGCTTGAAAGCATGGTTATACCTAACCTTATGACAGGCTTTGATATTGACGAAAAACAAGCGGAATACATTGCGGAAATCAAGCTCAGAAACATTAACCGTGAATATATTTTAAACCGTACAAAAGAACTGGGCGACCTTGAAAAAGAACTTAAAGACCTTAACGATACACTGAAAAGCGAGCGAAAAATAAAAAACATTATATGCTCACAGCTTAAAACCGTAATAAAAAAATACGGTGTGGAAAGAAAAACCGAAATAGTAAATGCCGAAGAAATCCGTGTTATACCGGAAGAAAAGCTTATAGAGGATTATCCGCTTAAAATTTTCCTTACGGAGCACAACTATTTCAAAAAAATCAGTCTTGTTTCTCTCCGAACGGCAGGCGAGCAGAAGTTAAAAGAAGATGACCGAATAATAATAGAGGAAGAAAGCACGAACCGTTCCGAATTATTATTCTTTTCCGATATGTTTAATGTATACAAAACCAAGCTAAGCGATATAAATGACTGCAAAGCAAGTTCTCTCGGTGATTATCTGCCTAATATGCTTGACATGGAGGAAAACGAAAAAATAATATTCGTCACACACACAACAGACTATTCAGGTTTTCTTTTTCTTCTTTTCGAAAACGGAAAAGCAGTTAAAATCCCGGTTGAAGCCTATAAAACAAAGACTAACCGAAAACGTCTTATAAATGCATATTCCTCTAAATCAAGATTAATATTTATGACATTTATATCTGATGACAGGGACTTTGTCCTCACAAGAGACAACGACAAAGCTTGCTTATTCAACACTTCTCTTGTATCGGTCAGTGCAACAAAGACATCGGGCGGTACACAGCTTTATACACTTAAAAAGAACTCTGCCATAACAAACATCTGTCCTGTTGAGGAATTTAAGAGCAGCAACATAGAGTTCTATCGTACAAACAAAATACCGTCTACTGGACATTTCCTTCTGGAAGACGATAAGATATAAGACCTTGGGACTTTGCCCCAATACCCTACCAGTTTTCTTGGTCAGGAATTTTCGCTTTGCGAAAACGAGCTACGCTCGCCGCATTTATCTTTGCGGTTCCCTAA
>CAKQPE010000082.1 GCA_934256695.1 uncultured Eubacteriales bacterium | reverse complement strand
TTTAGGTCAAGCCTTTTCAAAGGCTTGCAGGTGTGGACGGAGTCCACGGTTTTAATCAGTTCGATAAATTTATATTTTTCAGCTTGCTTTCTGCTCCAGTCTTAACCTGTCGGCAATAAGGGCTATAAACTCGCTGTTAGTAGGCTTGCCCTTGTGGTTATTTATTGTGTAGCCGAAAATCTCGTCTATGGCATCAATCTTGCCCCTGTTCCAAGCAACTTCTATGGCATGACGGATTGCACGTTCTACACGGGAAGGCGTTGTGTTGCACTTTTTGGCAATAGACGGATAAAGTTCTTTTGTAATATAGTTTAAAACGTCCATGTCATTTACACTCATAATTATTGCTTCACGCATATAATGATAGCCACGTATATGTGCGGGAACACCTATTTCGTGAAGGATATTTGTTACTTTTGTTTCCAGATCATATGCCGCTGTGTCAAAATTGCGTTTATTATTTTCACGAGAGATGAAGGCTGCATTTATTGTTCTCGGAGCGGAGGTTGATTTAAACTGGCGTATTCTGTTAGCAAGCGATTCCATGTCAAAAGGCTTTACAACATAATAATCCGCACCGAGTTCAAAGGCACGCTGGGAAATTTTTTCCTGACTCAAGGCAGAAAGAAGAATACAAACAGGACGTTTTTCGTTTTCTTCCTGATTTATTTTATCAAGAACACCGAGACCGTCAAGACGAGGCATTATTCCGTCAATTATTGCCACATCAGGCTGTTTTTCGTGAATCATCTTAAATGCGTCAACACCGTCATATGATACGGAAACAACTTCCATATCGTTTTTATTGTTTAAAAAATTTTTAAGTATGTCGCAAAAATCCTTATTATCATCTGCGATAGATATTCTTATTTTGTTCTGATTCATAACAATCCCTCCGTTTATTCGTTTATAATATTTTAGTTTTTATTACGGTTTTAAAATGATATTTGGTAATTCCTTCCGTATATTGTTGATTATAAGAGAAGGACAAATGTTTTTCAACAGACGAATTTAGTCATAAAACTACAAAAAACTCTGATTTAGCATAGAATTTTTGAGATTTTTGTGGAAAAATGTTGTTTATTGTATACTAAATTCGAAAAAAAGAAGAAAAAAATTCGGAAAAAAATAAATTTATTTTCCGAATTAAAAAATATTAAAGTATAAAATTTAACATATTATAAAGAATAAATATTTCAGTCTATTTAGGAAGCCCATTTTTTGATAAATTTGAATTTTTGTATCTGTTGTCATGGGATATATCTTTGCCGAACCATTCCGGTGCAGAGAAAGAATTTGCATCATTTTCGGAAGTAAATTCTACTTCTGTTGTTATAAGTCCTTTGAAATTTCCGTAGTATATGTCAATTTCAGCTGTGAGATTATTTTCAAGAGGTATAAAGTATCTTGTTTTTGATAAAATATTTGTCTCGGATTTTTTTAAAAGTTTGGTATACTGTTCTTTTGTAATATCCATTTCAAATTCCTGTCTGGATATTTCACCTTTGCCCTTTAAGGTAAGGATGTATTTGTCGTTTGTTTTGCGAAGGCGGATAACGGGATCTGTTGATATATAGCATTGTTCAATATCGGTTTTTTTGAAATTTGTCAGGTCAAATGGGATTGTCGGTGTGAGATATTTTTTTTCGATTTCCATATTTTTCCTCCAATAGTTTTTTATTATTATACTAAAAGGTGTAAAGGTTTTAAATAGGATTTTCATAAGATAATTATATAAATTCAAAAAATTAAATAACTTTTTACAAAACTAATTTTGGAATCATTACATTGTTTTAGAAAGTTTTTTTGTATATAATATATTTAACAAATTAGAAAGATTGGAGCTGATATATATGAAAAAAACAGCGGTATTTTTGGCAGACGGATTTGAAGAAGTTGAGGCTTTTACACAGGTGGATTTGCTCAGAAGGGCAGGAATAGAGGTAAAAACGGTTTCCATAACAGAAAATAAAGAGGTTATGGGAACACACGGAATAAAGACAGAGACAGACATGGTTTTTGATAAAGCCGTTCTGGAAAATTTTGACGGAATTGTACTTCCGGGAGGAATGCCGGGAGCTGACAATCTGATGAAATATAAGCCTCTTACAGACCTTATAATTAAATTTAACGGCAAAGGAAAAATGCTCGGAGCAATATGTGCCGCACCTATGATTTTCGGGAAGTTGGGAATATTAAATGGGAAAAAAGCCTGTTCATATCCGGGATTTGAGAAGTATCTTACGGGAGCAGAGGTTGAATTTAATGCCGTATCCCATGACGGAAACATAATAACATCAAGAGGTGTGGGGACTGCCATTGAATTTGCCGCAGAAATGACAGAATTCCTTTTAAACAAGGAAACAGCAGAGGAAGTTCTGGAAAGTATAGTATACAAAAAGAAATAAAAAAGTCAGGTTGTGCAAAAATGAATAAAATTCAGAAATATTTTCAATATCGCCAGTCACTTATAGATCAGTATTTAAAGGGTGATATGACGAAAAGAGAATACTTACAGATGAATTACAATGCGGTTGTCCATAATGACATAGGGCCGTTTAGATATATGGATACGGTAGAAAAATGCCTTTATAACTATCAATATTACAATGCACTTGCCAAGGAAATGAAGTCGGAAAGCACACGGTACGGTATTGACTATGACGCAAAAAATGATTATAAAAGTCAGTCGGATTATTTTTATTCCAAAAAGGACAGGGCAACCATGAAAGTGCTTAAAATGCTTGATTACAGAGGTGTAGAGGCATATTTTATTAAAGTAAAAAGTAAATTTCTAAAAGGCAGGCTGTATGAAATAGTATGTAAGGACTGCTACGGAATGATTTTACATTCCACTAATGAGCTTATACTCAAAAGCTTGAGGGAGGAAGGCGTTTTTTCCGAAGGAACGAGAATTTCGCTTATAGACGGCTATGTAAACCAAAGGTACTGAAAAAATAAAGACCTTGAGACTCGGTCTCAAACTACCTTAAAATGCTCTTATAAGAATCAAAAGACCGTGGGACTTTGTCCCACACCCAACAAGCCTTTGAAAAGGCTTGACCTAAACTTTTATCAAAACGCAATTACATTGCGTTTTTCGTAACAATAATTTTATATTTAAACTAAAAACCACATGACGATAGTCGTGTGGTTTTAATAAAAGTTTTACTCGATTTTTTTCAAAAAATCGCAGGTGTGGACAGAGTCCACGGTTTTTAGTATCCTTTGGGGTTTTTCTTTTGCCAGTTCCATTCGTCACGGCACATTTCGTCTATTTTTCGTTTAGCTGTCCAGCCAAGCTCTTTTTCCGCAAGAGATGTGTCGGCATAGCACATGTCCACATCACCTGATCGGCGAGGAGCAAATCGGTAGTTTATTTTTACACCTGTTGCTTTTTCGAAACTGTTTACTACCTGTAAAACACTGTATCCGTGACCGCTTCCGAGATTACAGGTAAGTATTGTTTTCGGAGAATGATTCAGTTTTTCGAGAGCGTTTATATGGCCTTCTGCCAAATCTGAAACGTGTATATA
Source organism: uncultured Eubacteriales bacterium (assembly GCA_934256695.1). Lineage (GTDB taxonomy): Bacteria > Bacillota > Clostridia > Lachnospirales > Anaerotignaceae > Neoanaerotignum_A. The sequence goes on along the minus strand of CAKQPE010000082.1, from coordinate 5,188 downwards.
ATCCCTTACGCCTGTTCCGTCAATGGTGTTATAGTTATTTCCGAATATGCTAAGTTCTTTTAATCTTCCGGCGGCAACCTGAGAAATATATGGCATAAGATTAGACGGTTCTCCGTTTGGATTTTCGCCTATAAGCCCGCTTTTGTGTGCGCCTATAGGATTGAAGTAGCGTAGTATGACAGCACCTATGTTTTCGGATGCGGCATAGTCTGATACTATTTGTTCCTGTATGAGCTTTGTTCTTCCGTATGGATTACATGGAAAGAGAAAACCGTCTTCTTTTATAGGCTTGTTTTCCGTTAAACCATATACAGCCGCAGATGAACTTAAAACGATTTTTTTTACGCTGTATTTTTTCATTGCACGGCATACATTAAGAGTACCGGTTACATTATTTTCATAGTATTCAATGGGAAACTTTACCGACTCGGGTATGGATTTAAGTGCTGCAAAATGCATTACAGAGTCCACGTTTTCTTTTTCAAATACAGTATAAAGTTCTTTTTCGTATCTTAAATCGGCATTATAAAAAACAGGACGTTTTCCCGTTATTTTTTCCAGACGGTTAATAACTTCTTCGTTTGAGTTTGAAAGATTATCGACTATAACCACACTATAACCTTTATTAAGCAGTTCAACACAGGTATGGCTTCCTATATAACCCATGCCTCCTGTTACCAAAACTTTCATATATCTTATCCTCCGATAATATTCTTTATATATAATACCGCAGTTAAAAAAATATTACAATTTAATTTTAAATTTAAGGCAGTATAAGCCGTATATAAGTGTTGCAAATTCCGCAAGAGGAGTAACAAACCATATTGCCTGTGTACCGAAAGCAAGCGGAAGAATGAATATAAATACCGATGAAAGCAAAAGTCCTCTTAAAACACATATAATCATTGAATAGCGGCTTTTCATAAGAGACTGGAAGAATCCGCTTAAATAAATATTGGTTACTGCCATTAAAAATGATATAAAATATATTCTTACAGCAGGAACGGCAATATTAAGAAGACTTTTATTTGCGTTTACAAAAAGGCTTATTACTTTCTGCGGATAAAGCTCACCTAAAAGAGTTGACAAAACAGATATTAAAAAAGCGGTTATTAAACCGTTTCTGAAAAACAGTTTAACTCTTTTATGGTTCTTGGAACTGTAGTTGGCAGCGGCAAGGGGCTGCACAGCCTGAGCAACACCGTTTGAAAGTGAGTTTACAACAAGGTATGCGTTTTCTACTATTCCGTATGCAGTAATGCCTTCAAAGCCTATTAATCTGCCAAGCTGAATATTAAAAAGGCTTATTACAACGGCATTAGATACTTCTATAAAGAAATTTGGAAAGCCACATTTAAAAATCATAAGGCTATTTTTTATGTTTAAGCTGTTTTTTACAGGTTTAAGACGGTTATCTTTTTTAAAAAAATGTGCCGAATATATAATAAGCGACAAAACACAGCCGCAGAGAGTAGCCCATGCACCGCCGGCAATGCCCATATTAAGGGGAACTATAAATATGTAATCCAAAACTACATTTGTTATTCCGCCGGCAATTACACCTGTCATTGCTGTTTTTGGCGAAAGATCATTTCTTACAAATACTTGCAGCATAGCAGAAAACAAAAATAACGGTGCTCCGGAAACAAGTATTCTTCCGTATGAACGTATATAAGATGTAATATCAGCAGTTGCACCTATTGCCTTGATAAGAAATTCAAAACCAATATTAAACAAAATTACATAGATAAGGGAAAGCAGGGCAGAAAGAAAAAGGGCAGAGGTAAAATATTTCTGACCTCTTTTAATTTTGTTTTCGCCAAAGGCAGCTGCCATAAGTACTGCTCCGCCTACACCGAGAAGGTATCCGCTGCCGTAAAAAAGTGAAAATATCGGTGTAAGCACATTAAGAGCAGCCATAGCCTTATCATTTATAAATCTGCCTATTATAATTGCATCGGCAAGAATATAGACAGATGTTATAAGAGTTGCACCGATAGTAGGCATAAGAAAACGGAAATAGGTTCTGTTTACATTATCTTTTAAAATATCCATGGGTGTTCTCCTTGAAAAATTTTATTATAGAGATACATTCTAACACATAATTATGTAAAATAGAATATGAAGAAATTCTTGCGGTGGTGTTAAAATAGCCGGATTTGCATGGCGAAAGATAAAGCTCGGTACAACAGTTTTTGTCAGTTTTGCTTTGGTAACGTGATGTTTTCAAGAAGGCCATTCATTTTAGCTATAAATATGCCGTAATTTGTTATAGGTATATTTTCGCTTTTTGCCATGGCAATCCTGTTCATCAAATATACTCTGCTGAACATACAGCCTCCGCAATGTATAATTAAATCATACTTTTTTAAATTTATTGGAAAATCGACACCGCTTACAATATCGATATTTATTTCCTGACCGAATTTCTTTCTGAGTAAATTAGGTATTTTTACTCGGCCTATGTCCTCGGAAAGAGGTGCATGAGTACAGGCTTCCGCTATAAGAATATGGGAAGAAGAATTTAAGCTGTCGAGAGCATTTGCACCGGAAATAAACTCATTTAAATCACCCTTATATGCGGCAAACAGAATTGAAAATGAAGTAAGCAGGCTTTCTTTTGGCTTTTTTTCATAAACTTCTTTAAATACCTGAGAATCCGTAATAATGAGTTTTGGCGGATTTTTAAGGTTTTCCAAAGCCTTTTGCATATTTTCGGGAATAGTGTTTATAGATATACATTCTTTATTCAAAAGTTCGCGTATTGTCTGCACCTGCGGCAGTATAAGCCTGCCCTTTGGTGCTTCGCTGTCCTGTGGCATTACAAGCAATACTACATCGTTTTTATCAGCCAATCCTCCCAGTATTGACTTGTTTCCAAAATCAGGAGGTACTGCTCTTGCCAATTCTGCCAATAGTTCATCTATGCCTAATCTTGTTTTTGCACTTACAACAACAGGTTTAAGACCTAATTCTTTCTGTACTCTTTCGGCTAATATATCTGCATTTATTTCATCTGCCTTTGAAACAACGGCTATCTGTTTTACATTTTGTTTTTTAAGCTTTTCACTCCACTGTTTTTCGTACTCAAGGCTGCCGGCGGAACATAAAAGAATGGCAATATCTGTCTTTTGAACAGTTTCTTCTGTTTTTTCCACTCTCAAGCTTCCGATTTTTCCGTTATCGTCAAAACCTGCCGTATCAACAATCATACAAGCTCCTATGCCTCTTATTTCCATTGACTTTTTAACAGGGTCTGTTGTTGTTCCGGCAATATCGGACACAAGGGCAATATCCTGATTTGTAATTGCATTTATAAGTGATGATTTTCCTGCATTTCTTTTTCCGTATATGGCTATATGCACTCTTTCACCGGTTGGTGTTTCATTTAAAGCTGACATCTAAATTCCTTCTTTCTATAAAAACCGTGGGACTCTGTCCCACACCCTGCGATTTTTTGAAAAAAATCGAGTAAAACTTTCAATAAAATACAATGCTACGCATTGTATTTTAGATTTAAAAAATTTTCTTGTTATTATCATTTTTATAATTCATATTTTTTTATTTTATATTATCTTATATTTTAAAGTCAATTTATGCAACAAAAAAGGAACGGATAAAACTTTACTGTTTTTCCGTTCCGTGTTTTCAGCCGTTTATTTTGTTATTTCAAACTCCTGTATTCCCATGTATCCCGGTGCAATTTCGTATTTATCAAAAACAACTACGGCATTTCCTTTATCGTTTATATAAAATTTTGTATTGCTGTCCACTGTTGTAAAGCCATCTGTTGCCATGCCGTCATCGGAATCGTTAAAGCCGAAATAGATATTGTTTTCATCTGCTGAAATACGATCTTCTATCTGTTTGTTTATGCTTTGGTTACATATATTTGTATAATCATCACCTATAAAATCTTTAAGAGATATTTCTTTATCGTCTTCAAGGTTTATGTTATAAAAATGAATTTCCGTTTCCGAATTTACCCAACTTTTTGTTGCCATAAGTTCCAAAGAAAGATATTTGTCAGTTAATGATTTCACATCATAGCTTATGTTTATATCCATTTTTCGGTCAGCCCATTCTTCTTTTGTTCCGCCGGTTGCGAAAAATGCTTCTTTATAGTCTTTAAAGTCATTTTCTGACTGTGCCTTAAAATCATTGACTATTTTTTCTATTTCTTTATTTATCTCAGGAGAAAGTTTTCCGTCTGCTTCTATTTCAGGCACATCTATGTTTACATTGAACATATCGTCATTGGTATGATATGAACGTACTGTAAGCACCTTTGCTATAGAGCCTATAACAGGCAGTTTTGACATTTCTGATGCAAATGTTTCACTTGTGTTTAATGCTGCTGTTGAACATATGACTACACATGCTGCAACTGTTCCTATACCTTTTATTCTCTTTTTCATAGTATTATTCTTCCTTTCTTCCATTACTTTCTTTTTGTCCACAGATGCTATTGCTTTTCTTACTCTAAATTCAAGTTCATCAGGTATTTCTCTTGAATCATAGGCTTTTTTGCTGTCTTTTAAATTCATATTACAACCTCCTGTGATAAAATTTTCTTGATTTTCCCGAGTCCGCTGTAAAGCCGTGTTTTTACGGTACTTAAATTTGTTTTTGTAATTTCGGATATTTCTTTTAATGTAAGATCCTCATAATAATGAAGGATTATTATTGTCTTAAAAGGTTCGTTAATGCTTTCTACGGCATTAAGTATTTCCTCGGCAGATATGTCTGCATTAAAAGACGGTTCGGTATAAGTTTGTTCGGGCATTTCATCACCCATAGCAGACTCTTTTTTGCCTTTGTTTATGTGCTTTAAAGATTCATTTACTATTATTCTGTAAAGCCAAGTCTTTATTGCACAAGGATTTTTGATGCTGTAGCATTTTTCAAGTGCGGTACAAATTGAGTTTTGTACAATATCCAATGCATTGTCCTTGTTTTTTACATAACTATATGCCAAACGATAAAACTTTTCCTGATTTTCCAGTATATAATTAACTGTCAGGTCATATAAATCTGTTTCCATATATGCCTCCCTTAAAAATAACCATGGTTAATTTTGTTTTACACCTTATAGATAAAAAAGTCATTTAAAAAGTTTGGAAAAAATAAAAAATTTTTGAAGACCTTTGGGTTTCACCCCAAACCCCGAAAATTTTTTGAAAAAAAT
>CAKQPE010000081.1 GCA_934256695.1 uncultured Eubacteriales bacterium | reverse complement strand
TGCGGATTCCATTCGGGAAACCCATTCGTTTCCCGAACCCTTCCGCTTTATAAAATAACTTTGTCTACAGTCTGAAACTACCGTGACAAAGTCACGGTAGTTTTTTGAAAGTTTTACTCAAGTTTTTTCAAAAAATTGTAGGGTATTGGGGCAACGCCCCAAGATCTTTGTTTTTTTATTCAACCTCGTTCTGTATAAATGCATATGTTGCTCTGGCAAGGGCCTCGTATCCGCCGTTGTTAGGGTGTGTTGTATCGGTAACTGTCATGGCACTGTCCTGATTAAATTCATCTATCTGTTTGAGAGTAAATTTAAAATCACCGAAAGAGTCGATATTCATATAAACAGGGTCAATATAAACACCGTTTTCATCTGAGTTTTTGAAATGTTCGTTCATGGTCTTTACAAATTCAAGACGGTCGTTTTTGGCTGTCTTTGTTCCGTCTGCATCAAAAAGCATAAGAGGTACGTTCCATATTATTTTAATGTCTTTGTTGTATGATTTAATGCTGTTTATTATTTCGTCAAAGTTTGAAAGTATTTCCTCATGGCTGTTGTGATCGGCAAGATTTATATCGTTTATGCCGAGATTTATAACCACATAATCAATACCGTCAAGCTTATTGTTTTTCATATAATATCCGAAATCAAATTTTCCTTCGGTATTTAAAAATGGATTTTCATAACCGTATTTATTCTGAACATTGCAGTAGTCATAAGCTGACCAGCCGCCTCTGCCTTCGTGCTTGCTGCCTTCTTTTCCTCTTGTGCCATAAAGAACCATGTCTTTATTTTCGGCAATCTTTGTAAAATATTCTGTGTATAAATCCTGATTGATAAGACTGTCACCGAGGAACATTATTTTTCTGTTTTCGAGAATATTGTCATCAGGTGAAGTGCATATAATTTCACTTTCACCGTATTTTACGTTATCAATAAAAAGGCTGTAATCGTATGTGCCTTCTTCTTTTATTTTTACTCGTCCGTCCTTTGATACAACATTTCCGTTTTCGTCTTTAACCTCGATTATATTGCCGAAAGAGCTTCCGCAGTTGAGAAGGGCATTGTTAAAGTCTATTGTTCCGTTTGGAAGGGTATATATTGTGCTTGGAACAACAGCTTCTTTTTTTGCTATACAGCTTTTGTTTATGCCTGTTTTGCTGTAGTCAAAGCCTTCGACTTTATCTACAGGGGCTTTGTATAGATTTAAAGCAGCATAGAGCTTTATTATTTCATTACAGTTTTCGTTTTCCGAAGAAAATTCAAGCTCTGTGTTTTTGGAGTTTATAAAATCGGAGTCAACAAACTTTAATTCCGACTTATATTTGTTTCCTTTTTCATCTGATATTACAAATGTAATTTTGCTTCTTTCAGGATATATTCCGCTTACAAAAAACTCTTTGTCATCGGCAGAGTTAAATACTTTTGTACTTTTAACGGTACTTAAAAAGGCGTTCATTTCATCGTTACCGCTGTTTTCTGCCGTAAAATATTTTGTATCGGCTTTTTTTGCTGATTCAAACTTTATCCCCATACAGTTTTTGTCTACATATCCCAGTTTGGAAGGATCTGCCGCATTAAGCTTTTTCTGAATGTCAGCATCAAAAGGAGTAAATGACGGCTTATCCATACAGTACATAAGCTTTACAGGAGTACCGTTATCGTACTGTGCTTTAAGATATGTTTTAAGAGCGTCAACGGTTTTTACATTACGAACATTCATTATTCTCATAAGAATTGTGTCGGTTGTTTCTCCGAAGGATATTCCGTCATAGCGAGTTGTTTTCATGGTTTTGAAGTTATAGACATCAAAATGTGTTGAAACACCGTTATTTACTCTTGGCGGATTTTCGCCGAAAGAACAGGTGAAAATAGTAGTATTGTCGTTTTTAAATGCGGTTTTGTTGTATAAACTCCAGTCCTCGCTTCCGTCAAAGACTTTTATTCCTACGTTTCTTTCCACTCCCCATTTTCCGTCACGGTAAGCAATTTTATCAGTATATTCACCGTTAAGTCTGTATAGAGGGTAATCAAGAGGCAGAGAAACAATTCCCTCGGATGTATATAAATCAAATTTATTTCCTTCCCCTACACCCTGTATTGTGGATATATTGTAAGGATTTATGTTGTATGCCGTGTTTGGTCTTGTTGATTTAAAAGCACCTTCTACACTGAAAGCGGCATATGTATTTACCGTAAAAACAGCCGATAATAAAAGAGCTGCCGTTATAGCGGATTTTTTCATTTTTTATTCCTCCCGATAAATATTTTTATTAACTCTAATATACAATAATAGCCCAAAAAGCAAATTTATGTCAACAACAGCAGTGGATTTGTTAATAATATTTAATAAATTGATTATATATAAAAATAAAATAAATTTGTTGATTAAGGATAAAATATAGTATAATAATTTTAAATTAAGTGTTTTTAAGGAGAATTTAAAATTGAATATAGAAGATTTGAAAAAATTTCTGAATATGTCTAAAATTAAATGGTCGGTACATTGTTTTGAACGTATGCAGGAACGCGATATAAGCCGTGCCGATGTTAAAAACTGCATACTTAACGGAGAAATTATAGAGGATTACCCGAATGATTTTCCGTATCCAAGCTGTTTAATATTTGGATATACGATAAAAGAAAAAGTTATTCATGTTGTGGCAGGCAGTGACGGAGAATATGTTTATATAATAACTGCATATTTTCCAAATAAAGAAAAATTTGAAGACGATTTAAAAACAAGAAAGGAGAATTGATTATGTGTATTTACTGTAAATGTAAAACAATGAAAAAATCAACAACGACACATGTTGTTAATTATAATAATTGTATTATTGTTATTAAAAATGTTCCTTGTGAAGAATGCGAACAATGCGGAGAAAAATATTATACAGATGAAGTTGCGGAACAGCTTGAACGACTGGTTAATTCCGCAAAATGTCTTATGCAGGAAATATCCGTAATTGATTTTAACAAAGCAGCGTAAAAATTAACTTTAAAGAGGTGGAATGATGTCCGGTTCAATATTAGGTAAAAATTTTCAGATTTCAACATGGGGCGAGTCCCACGGAGAGGCACTTGGCGTTGTTATAGACGGCTGTCCTGCGGGAATTGCTCTTTGTGAAGAAGATATACAAAAGGACTTGGATTTAAGAAAACCGGGTTCAAATAAGTTTGGCACACAAAGGAAGGAAAGCGATACTGTTCATATTCTTTCGGGAGTATTTGAAGGAAAAACAACAGGCACGCCTATTTCTCTTGTGGTCTATAACGAAAACCAGAAATCAAGGGATTATTCAAATATAATGAATGTTTTCCGTCCGGGTCATGCAGATTATACGTTTTATAAAAAATACGGCTTCAGGGATTACAGAGGCGGTGGACGTTCATCGGGGAGAGAGACTCTCTGCCGTGTTGCGGCAGGTGCCGTTGCGAAAAAAATACTTTCCGAGCTTGGAATTTCTTTTATTACATATTCAAAGGAAATAGCAGGATTTTCAAGTGACAAAGTTCCTGCATCAAGAGAAGAAGTTTTTGCCGATAAATTATATATGGCAGACAGCGGTGTATCGGAAAAAGCTGCCGAATATTTAAATACTTGCATAGAAAACCATGATTCCGCAGGGGGAATAGTTGAATGTATAATAAAGAATGTTCCGGCAGGCTTGGGAGAAACAGTATTTGACAAAGTTGACGCATCTTTGGCAAAGGCTGTATTTTCCCTTGGTGCGGTAAAAGGTTTTGAGATAGGTGCAGGTTTCGGTGCGGCTAAATTAAACGGTTCTTCAAACAATGACCCATTTACCGTTTCCGATGGTAAGGTAGTAAAAAAGACAAATAACGCAGGCGGTATTCTCGGTGGTATGAGTGACGGAAGCGACATTGTTTTCAGAGCGGCTTTTAAACCGACACCGTCTATTTTTAAAGAACAGGAAACGGTTGATATTGACGGAAATATTACAAAAATAGAAATAAAGGGCAGACACGACCCAATAATTGTGCCGAGAGCCGTAATTGTTGTTGAAGCAATGGCGGCAATAACTCTTACGGATTTGCTTTTTTCAAATATGTTTGCAAGAATTGATAATATAAAAAAATTCTATTCACAGATGTAATTTACAACTCCCGCCTCTCATAGTATATGTATTAGAGAGGTGGGACATATGAAGAAAAATAAAAATACTTTATTAAAGATAATTATAATACTTTTTTTGTCTTTTATATTCGGAATATGGACAGGTTCGGTCAGTGCAAACATAAATACACCGTTTTCGGTTTTAAGCAATATATTTGTAAAAAGCATTGTTCCGCAGAAAGTTCCTTTTTGGATATCTTTTTTAAAAAATTCGGCTTTTTTTATGGCAGTTCTTATTTTCGGCTTTTTTCCGTTTGGGATACCTTTAATAATATTTATTTCATTTATTGACGGAGTTTTTTACGGATATGGCTTTTCATATATAATTTCGGTTTATGGCTTTGAAAAGTTTAAGATGTTTTTTATTTATGGAGTGCCTTTTAATGCCTTAAAAAATATATCTTTTTTTATATCATCTTGGTTTTCCGCATACAGAGTAATAGGAAAATTCAATATAAAAAGCGGAAGAAGATTTTTAAAACAGGACAGGGAAAGGTCGACGACAGAGTTTGTAATAATATTTGTTGTATCGACCATACTTTCTTTGTTAAGCTGTTATGCGGAGCTGCTGTTGTATGAGAAATTTTTGTTCTTGGCAATAAAATAGAATAATTGTAAAATATTACCGTTTTTGTGCATACTTTGTTGGTAAAATGTTATTAAAATATTAAAACGTGTCGACATAAAAGATTATTTAGTATATAATTTATTAATGGTATCTGTTAATTAAAATGACATTTGCAGTTAAACAAACAGAGCTGTCTTTTATTGACGGTACTATGTTTTTGCATGAAAAGGGGAAAAAAGATGCAGTTTTATGATGCGGAATTTGCGGTGTTTTTGTCCGATACAAAAGGTGTTTCGGAAAATACCGTTGTATCTTATAAAAGGGATTTAAGTAATTTTTTTAAATATCTTGCACAGACAGGTATTAATGATTTTAACAGTATAACGGCAATAACTTTGTCTGCCTATACTTTATATCTCCAGAACTGCCGTAAGGCAAGCTCTACAATATCACGCAGTGTAGCGTCTTTAAAATGCTACTTTTCGTTTTTATATTCGCAGAACAAAATAAGTTCAAATCCGGCATTAAAGATGGAAGCACCAAAGGTTGACAAGAAACTGCCGGAAATATTATCGGTAGAAAAAGTCAGTATTCTTTTAAATCAGCCGGATATTTCCGAAAGCAAGGGAATAAGGGATAAAGCTATGCTTGAGGTGCTTTATGCCACGGGAATGAGAGTTTCGGAACTTATTTCGTTAAGCGTAAAAGATGTAAATCTCGGCCTTGAGCTTATACACTGTTCAAGCAAAAACAAGACACGAATTATACCTCTTGGGTCAAAGGCTATTGAGTCTCTCAGTATGTATCTTAAATCATCAAGAGGAAATCTTGTTAAGGACAGTGATGAAAGCAGTCTTTTTGTAAATTGCAGCGGACACCCTATGACAAGACAGGGATTTTGGAAAATAATAAAGGATTATGCAAAAAAAGCAGGCATTACGGAAGAAATTACACCGCATACATTGAGACATTCTTTTGCGGCACATCTGGTTGAAAACGGTGCAGATTTGCAGTCAGTACAGGAAATGCTGGGACATTCGGATATTTCCACAACACAGATGTATGCAAAGCTCAGCAAAAGCAGGCTTAAAGAGGTTTACGCAAAAGCTCACCCAAGGGCGTAAAGACCTTGGGGCGTTGCCCCAACACCCTACAAGCCTTTAAAAAGGCTTGAGCGAAATTTTAATAAAAACCGCCATTACTAAAAAGAAGTAATGGCGGTTTTATGAATTATAGTTTTATTGTTTATATAAAAGTATTATAATGCATAATATAACAAATAAACCGCAATATTATTGCGGTTTATGCTAAAATTTAGGTCCACCCTTTTTAAAGGGCGGCAGAGTTTGAGACAGAGTCTCAAGGTCTTAAAAAGGTGATTGAATGAAAAAAATTTTGTTGGTAGTTTCTATTTTGGTGCTTTCGTTGTCTTTTTCGGGCTGTGGCAATAATATTCAGCAGGAGGAGACACAGACGGCTTTTATATTAAATACTGTTTCCACTATAACACTTTATAATTATCCTAAGGACAGTAATCCGCAGGATATAATAAGCAGATGCTTCGACCTTTGCTCGGATTATGAAAAGAAGCTGAGCCGTACTATTGAAACAAGTGAGATTTCAAGAATAAATTCCGCCCACGGAGAAGAAGTGGAAGTGTCCGATGATACGGCAGAGCTTATAAATCTGGGAGTAAAGTTCGGTGATATTTCAAATGGAAAGTTTGATATTTCAATAGACCCCGTAAGCACACTCTGGGATTTTCAGACAGCAAATCCCGTTGTACCTTCCGATGAAGAAATAAAAGAAAAACTAAGCCATGTAAATTATAAAAATATACAGGTAAACGGAAACAAAGTAAAACTTCTTGACAGTGAAGCCGCTATTGATTTAGGCGGAATTGCAAAAGGCTTTATAGGTGATAAGGCAAAGGAATTTCTCGAAGAACAGGGAGTTACAAAGGCATATATAAGTCTTGGCGGGAATGTACTTGTAATATGCCCCGAAAACGACAGCCTTAAAATAGGCATACAGAAGCCTTTCGGAAAAGACGGAGAGCTTGACGGTGCCGTTGCAACAAACAAAAATTCAATAGTTACATCGGGAATATACGAAAGATATTTTGAATATAACGGAAAGTTTTATCACCATATACTTGATACATCTACAGGTTATCCTGTGGAAAATAATCTTAATGCTGTAACAATAATAGGTCCGTCATCGGCGTGGTGCGATGCTTTAAGCACAGCGGTTTTCTGCCTCGGAGAGGACGATGGACTTAAACTTATTAACAGTCTTGACGGATACGAAGGAATTTTGATTACTAAAGACAATAAATCGGTTCTTTCCGACGGAATAGGAAAGAATGTTGAATACAGAGCAAAATAAAAAAGTAAGGAGTGGTTTTATGCCGCAGAATGAGCACCGTGCCACATCAAGGGTTCTGGATATTCTGGAAATGCTTTCTTCATCAAACAGCGGTTATACATTAACTGAAATAGCTAAACAGATAAATGCACCTAAAAGCAGTATTTTCCCTATTATCCATACACTTGAGGAACGACATTATATATCACTTGAGGAGCACAGCGGAAAGTACAGAATAGGTATAAGTGCTTTTGCCGTTGGTTCAACTTATTTTAACTCGGAATCAATCTTAAATCATATAGAAAATGCTATGAATGAGCTTGTATCTGTATGTGATGAAACTTGCAGTATGGGCGTTTTAAACGGTAGCAATGTACTGTATGTTGCCAAAATAGATTCTCCTCAGTCACTTAGGCTTGTTACCCATGTAGGGAAAAAAATACCGGCAAACTGCACAGCTTTGGGAAAAGCACTTTTAAGCCGAACAAGCCTTGAAGAAATGGAAGATATTTTTCCGAAGGAAATGCTCTCATGCACAAGATACTCCATAACAAATTTAAATAAGTTTTATGAACAGGTAAGCAAGGTAGACGAAGAAGGCTATGCATACGAAAATCAGGAGTTTGCCGAGCAGATAATATGCATTGCAGTGCCGGTGGTAAAAGACGGAAAAATACTTTTTGCCATAAGCGTTTCTGTTCCGTCTTTTAGATATGACAGCAAAAAAATGCTTACTGTAAAAAATGAGTTAAAGAAACTTAAATTAAAGCTTGAACTTCTTTTAAGAAATTATAACGGAGATATATTGATATAAAAAAATTTTAGTGCAGTATATAAGAAACAGGTATGGCTTATATTAATAAATTTTGTTTTTTTATGGTATACTGTTTAATATCTTAATTAATTTTGTTATCAAAGTGGGGGGAATAAAAATGAAAGAATGTATCGACAGAGAAAGTGCTTTTGAGCTTTTAAAAAAATATAACAAAGAACCGTTTCATATTCAGCACGCACTTACGGTAGAGGGTGTAATGAAATGGTATGCAAACGAGCTTGGATACGGTGACGATGCCGATTATTGGGCAACTGTAGGGCTTCTTCACGACATAGATTTTGAACTTTATCCGGAACAACACTGCAAGAAAGCACCGGAACTTCTTAAAGAAGGCGGAGTAGGAGATGATATTATTCATTCCGTATGCAGTCACGGATATGGCATATGCTGTGATATAAAGCCTGAACATGAAATGGAAAAAGTCCTTTTTGCCGTTGATGAGCTTACGGGACTTATAGGTGCAGCGGCACTTATGCGTCCGTCAAAGAGTGTAATGGATATGGAAGTAAAAAGTGTAAAGAAAAAGTATAAAGACAAAAAGTTTGCTGCCGGCTGTTCAAGAGATGTAATAGAAAGCGGTGCAAAAGAGCTTGGCGTTGAGCTTGACAAGTTATTTGCCGATACAATAATGGCTATGAGATCATGTGAGGAAAGTATAAATAACTATATGGCAGCATACACAGTGTAAAAATAAGATAATGTTTTTAGTTTGAATTTTTGTGTTTTTCGGAAAAATTTATTTATATATAATAAAAACCACAATTAATGTATGGCAGTGATTTACTCGGTTGTCACAGCATTAATTGTGGTTTTTATTAGCATAAGTTTTAGTT
>CAKQPE010000080.1 GCA_934256695.1 uncultured Eubacteriales bacterium | reverse complement strand
TCTGATTAAAAAAATTCTTGTTCTTTACACTGCCATATATTCCGCATTCAGTATTTTTATCAACATTTCCGATAACAATATTTTTATCAAGATTTCCGATAATTTCTCCCGGATCACCGCATTTGCCTTTTTTTACTCCGGAAATCTCTGCTTTTGTTATTTCTCCATGTGATACAGGAGTAATCATTGCCGTATCAACATCATATATTCCATGCCCCAAAGCACCGAAGGTATTGTTTTTAGGCTCTGTAAATGTAAGTGTTCCCAAACCTTGAGTATCATCACGTATCCAACACCCTATGGTATACTTTTTATTGGTATTGTTTTTTACAGGTGTAACATAAACTTTTTGTTTGATTCCGTTTCGTATAAGCGAGATATTAAGGGCCTTTCCGTTGCTTTCTGATACAGCCTTTAAAAAATCTTCTTTTGAAAACATCTCTTTTCCGTCTACGGATATAATGCTGTCACCTGTTTTAATAAGTCCGAGAGAAGGTGAAATTTTTTCTCCGTTTTCACATTCTACGCTTCCCGTTCCGAGAACAAGAACGCCTTTAGTATAAATCACAATGCCTATAGTATTGCCGCAAGTATATACTTCTTTTTTTGGCAGTACATTAAGGTTTACCGTTTTTAGTGGAAGTCCCAAAACAGTATACTTCAGCTCATATACACCACTGTTTTTCGAAACAAAGCTCTTTCCTCTGAGTAAATCTATTTTTATATTTTGGTTTGTATCTGTTGCCAAAGGTTTTGTACTGTTTTCAAGTACAGTTACAGCCTCGTTTTTATTTTTTATAAGACCTATATGACACCTGCTGTTTTCATATACGCTTATACTTTTGGGCAAAGAATTTGTTAATACATTAAGAATAAAAATTACCGAGAGGAAAGAACAAATAAATATTTTTTTGCTTAGGTTTTGTTTTTTAATCACATTTATCACTTCCGTTATAAAAAATTATTTCCCGTTTTTAAATTAACCTTTATTAAAATCAGTTATACAGACAAAATTTTTAATAACAGAATATTCGTTGATTAATTAAATTGGTATTTATATCATGTATATTTTAAAATAAAAAAACGCCATGATGTTAAAATAAACTCACAGCGTTTTTATCAAAGCAATAATTAAATTTTTTCTTATATGTTATTTTTTCTTACAACTTTTTTAATATTTTTACAAAACTCTATCATTTCTTCTGCTGCCTTTGTGCCTGCCAATGTTTCGTTTGATCCCATAAGTCTTAGAACCTCTTTTGTTTTTTCTTCTTTTTTAAGGTTCTTAACGGTTGTTACTGTACTTTCATTAACAACATTTTTTTCTATAAGCAAATTTTCATCTGCCATTGCGGCAATTTGAGGAAGATGGGTAATGTAAAGTATCTGCTGATTATTTGAAATAGATGCCATTTTTTCAGCAACTTTTGCGGCTGTCTTTCCGCTTATTCCAACATCAATTTCATCGAATATGAATGTACCCGTTCCTTCGACACCGGATATAACTGTTTTAAGACCAATCATAACTCTTGAAAGTTCACCTCCTGAAGCAGTCTTTGCCAAGGGTTTCAGTCCGTCTCCGGCATTTGTTGCAATCATAAACTCTACGTGATCCCAACCGTTTGAGTTAAAGGTATCCTTTTTTGATATATCAATTTTAAATACAGCATTTTTCATTTCCAGTTCCTGAATTTCTGCTGTTACTCTTTTTTGAAGATTTTCTGCTGTACGTACTCTTATTTCTGAAATATGCCGGCATATTTCTTTTATACTGCTCATAACAGAAGACTGTTCGGTTTTAAGCTCCAAACGAATTTGAGAACTGTTTTGTATAAATTCAAGTTCTTTTTGGGCTTCATCTCTGCTTTTAAGAATTTCCTCTACGGTAGAACCGTATTTTTTCTTAAATGTATATATTATATCAAGCCTGTTTTCTATTTTATTTATTTCATCAGGGTCTGCCGAAATATTTTCAAGATAATTTTTTATCGTTTCTGCCGATTCACGAAGATTTTCGTATGCAATGCCAAGACTTTCTGATGTTTGAATAAGGCTTTTATCACTTTCTGCCATAAGGTTGCAAATTCCTACAGCATTGGAAATCTTATCACAGGCAGATATATCGTTTCCGTTTCCGTAATAAAGCAGATCAAGGCATTTTCGTGACTGGTTTATTAATTTTTCGGATACGGAAAGAACCTTTTTTCTTTTATTCAGTTCTTCTTCTTCATTTGCTTTAAGACCTGCATCATCTATTTCGTGTATTTTATATTCAAGAAATTCAATACGTCTTTTTCTTTCTTCATTATTTCCGCTTACTGCTTTTAATTTATGTGCTATATTTTTGTATTTAATTATAAGACCGCTAAGCTTTTCTTTATAAACCTCAATTTCCGATGAACAAAACTTATCCAGTATATCTATATGTCTTGCAGGGTTTAAAAGAGAATGGTGTTCATGTTGGCTGTGTATATCCACAAGCTTTAAAGAAAGCTCCTTCAAAACACTTGCCGTTACAGATGTTCCGTTTACTCTTGCTGTTGTTCTTCCGTCACGGTTTATTGTTCTTGAAAATATAAATACACCGTCACTGCAATCTATACCGGCATTTTCGGCATAGTTTTTAGCAGCTATCGGAAGTTTTGTAAACACTGCCTCTACAGCCGCTTTTTCTTCACCTGCACGTATAAAATCTCTTGATACTCTTGAGCCGAGAGCAAACATAAGAGAACCTATAACCATTGATTTTCCGGCTCCGGTTTCACCGGAGAGCACATTAAGTCCTTTATTAAATTCTATATTTGTACTTTTTATAAGAGCCGCATTTTTTATATTAAGCTCCTGTAGCATATATCACACCTCTGTACTGTCTGTAGCGGTGTCAGTTTCCGCCGCCTACTATTCTGCTGAGTTTTTGTATAAATTCCACTGCTTGATTATGGCTTCTTGCTACACAAAAAACCGTATCATCTCCCGCTATTGAGCCGAGAATATCGTTGCTTTGAATATTATCTACCGCTACTGCAACAGCCATACCCATTCCGTTAAGAGTTTTTATTACTATCATGTTCTGGGAATAATCAAGCTTTACAACCGCATCTCTGAAAACACGTATAAGTCTTTCCGAAAGCTCGGCATCGCTTCCTTTTATAACAGAGTATTTCTGTTTGCCGTTTTCGGTAGCTATTTTAGTAAGTTTCATTTCTCTAATATCTCTTGATATTGTAGCCTGTGTAACATTAAAGCCTTCTTCTTTTAGTTTAAGTGCAAGATCTTCCTGTGTCTCAATTTCGTATTTTTCTATGATCTCAAGTATTTTTGCTTGTCTTGATACTTTCATAAGCTCATTTACCCTCCTTACCGAACATTTTGTTTCTCAGTACATCATAAAATCCAAGGTTGTTTGTCTTTACTATATTAAGCCTATATTGTGACTTTTGCACTTTTATAATATCGCCCACATCAATATCGGCTACAGATGCTCCGTCTATTACAGTTTTAAGTGTATCGTTTGTAAAACTTATAACTTTTATTGTAACTATATCCTCTGCACCTATAACAATACTTCTTGCATGAAGCATATGAGGACATATAGGTGTAATTGCTATCATATTGGAGTCTGCCTTTAATATAGGGCCTCCGGCCGCAAGATTATATGCCGTAGAACCTGTAGGTGTTGAAACAATTATACCGTCCCCGTAAAATGTATCTATGTATTCGTCGTTTACATATACTGCCGTTTCGACAATACCACCCATATAAACGCCTACCTCGTTGATAGCGGTAAACTGTTTTATCATGTTGTCTTTATTTACTATGGCATCTATCATCATTCTTTTTTCAATACGGTAGTTGCCAGAAAGAACTTTATCTACCGATTCTATCATGCGGCTTCGGTCAACATCGGTAAGAAATCCCAGATGACCTAAGTTAATTCCCAAAAGAAGAGATGAATATTTCATTGCTTTGCTGACTATGCCGAGAATTGTTCCGTCTCCGCCCAAAAGTACAACCAAGTCACTTTTGCTGTATAAATCCTTTTCGCTTACAGCATACTCTTTAAATCCGCTTTCAAGTGCAAATCTGGTTTCTATAGCAGGTGTTATATTCTTGGACAAAAGATGATGAACAAGTTCTTTTACTGCCTCAAATTTTTTGTCTCTTTTGGGATTAGGCACAATACCTACTGTTTTCATAAAGCATACCACCTTTTGTCAAAGCATTTCGTGGGAACTGTCTGCTGTTTTATCTGCAAGGGCAAAAGCCTCATCTTTTGTAAACCCTTCTTTTTTTCTGTCTAAAAGTATAAGATATTCAATATTTCCTTCAGGCCCTTTTATAGGCGAATAGCTTATATTAATTACGTTAAGTCCGATTTCGAAAGCAAAATCAACTATGTTTCTTATTACTTCTTTATGTACAGCTATATCTTTTACTACACCCTTTTTGCCAACCTTTTCACGTCCTGCCTCAAACTGCGGTTTTATAAGGCATACAAGAGAAGCTTCCTCGCTCATAACCTCCAATGCCGGCGGTATAACTTTTTTAAGGGATATAAAAGATACGTCTACTGAAGCAAAGTTAGGTTCGTCGGGAACCTGTTCTTTTGTTATGTATCTTATATTTGTTTTTTCAAGACAAACAACTCTGCTGTCATTTCTCAGTTTCCATGCAAACTGACCGTATCCAACATCAATGGAATATACCTTTTTTGCACCGTTTTGGAGCATACAATCTGTAAAACCGCCTGTGGAAGCACCTATATCCATGCAGATTTTGTCTTTAAGCTCAACACCGAACTCATTAACGGCTTTTTCAAGCTTAAAACCGCCACGACTTACGTATTTCATATCTGATGTTTTAAGTGTTATTTCACTTTTTATATCTATTTTTGTGCCGGCTTTATCTTCCTTCATGCCGTCTACATAGACTTCTCCCGCCATTATGAGAGCCTTTGCCCTTTCTCTGGACTGCACAAGGTTTCTTTCGACCAAAAGCACATCAAGTCTTTCTTTATCAGCCATTATTATACCTTTCTATATATCATTTATTTTTGTTTATAAAATCAACTGCCCTGTTATAAAGTCCTTCTGTATCAAGACCGTATCTTTCAAAAAGCTGGTCTCTTGTTCCCTGCTCTATAAATATATCGTCAAAAGCAAACTTATGTATAAGAACATCTGCAAAACCTTCTTCGTTTGCCGCATTTTCAAATATAGAACCGAAACCGCCTTCTTTCAAATGATCTTCAACGGTAAATACAATTTTGCACTTTGAACAAACCTCTTTTACCATATCTAAATCAAGGGGTTTTACAAATCTTGTATTTACAAGCATAGGATTATATCCGTCTGCTTTTAATTTTTCAAAAAGACCTCTGCTCTGTTTCATCATTGTTCCGCAGCAGACAACGGCAATGTCTTTTCCGTCATTGATTATTTCGGCTTTGCCAAACTCGATTTCGGGAAGAACTTCTATTTTTTCTTCCGGAACATTGTCTCTCGGATACCTTATTGCCACAGGACAATCCATTTCAAATGCTTTCAAAAGCATTGCCTTTAATTCGCTACCGTTTGAAGGCACCATGAAAACCATGTTAGGTATATGTGCCATAAATGCAATGTCGAACACACCCTGATGTGTCTCGCCGTCTGCACCTACTATTCCGGCACGGTCTATGGCAAATATAACATGAAGTTTCTGTAAACATACGTCATGTACTATCTGGTCATATGCCCTCTGCAAGAATGTTGAATAAACCGCAAACACAGGTGTAAATCCTCTTGCAGCCATACCTGCCGCAAAAGTAACGGCATGCTGTTCCGCTATGGCAACATCAAACATTCTTTTTGGATATTTAAGCTGAAATTCATCAAGTCCCGTTCCGGAAACCATAGCTGCCGAAATTGCAACTATTTTTTTGTTTTCTGCGGCGGCTTCTACCATCGTATCTCCGAATACTTTTGAATAGGAAAGACCTTTTTTCTTTGCCGCTTTTCCCGTTGAAAGATCAAAGCTTCCTACTCCGTGATATTTCCAAGGATATTTTTCGGCATAATTATATCCTTTACCCTTTATTGTTTTAACATGAACAAGTATAGGGCCTTTTAAGTCTTTTATTTTGTTAAATGTACTTATAAGTTCGGTTGTATTATGCCCGTCTATAGGCCCTACATATTTAAAACCAAGCTCCTCAAACATAACTCCCGAAACGAGAATATATTTAAGTCCGTCTTTTGCTGTTTCTATAACCTTATCTATTTTGCTGCCAAATGGGAATTTATCCAAAAATCTGTGTACGCTTTCTTTTACTTCAAGATAAGCTTTATCTGTTCTCAAATCGTTAAGGTGCTTTGATACAGCACCTACGTTTGAAGAAATAGACATTTGGTTATCATTTAATATAACTATCATATCAGTGTTGCTTCTTCCGGCATTATTAAGCCCTTCATAAGCAAGACCGCCCGTAAGAGAACCATCTCCTATTACGGCAATTATTCTTTCGTCGGTTTTGCTTAGATCTCTTGCTTTGGCCATACCCAATGCCGCAGAAATGGAAGTTGAGCTGTGTCCTGCCGCAAAAGCGTCGCATACACTTTCGTTTGGTTTAGGGAAACCGCTTAATCCGTCAAGCTGACGGAGAGTGTTAAACCGTTCTTTTCTTCCCGTAAGCAGTTTATGCACATATGCTTGATGTCCCACATCCCATATAATGCGGTCTTTTTCGGGATTAAAACAGTAATGAAGAGCCATTGTAAGCTCGACAACACCTAAATTTGAAGCAAGATGACCGCCTGTATTTGATATGTTTTCCAAAAGGAAAGCGCGTATCTCCTTTGCCAGTATAGGAAACATACATCTGTCTATTTTTTTTATATCGTTAGCTTTTTTTATTTTATCAAGCTGTCTTTCCAAAAATAACACCGTCTTTCACAAACAACTTATTTTTTTCTGTCTGTAAGATATTTTGTAAGTTCAACAAGAAATTCTGCCCTTTCACCGAAGGATGAAAGTATATCACAGGCATCATCGGAAAGCTTTTTAACTATTTCCTTTGATTTTTCTATTCCGTAAAGAGTAACATAAGTTGTTTTTTCGTTCTTTTCATCACTGAAAACAGGTTTGCCGAGTTCTTCCAACGTACTTGTTACATCAAGAATATCGTCCTGTATCTGGAAGGCAAGACCGATTTTTTCTGCCGCAGAATCAAGTTTTTTAACTGTTTCTTCGTCTGCTCCGGCAATGTATGCACCTGCCTTAAAAGCACCCCTTATCATTGCGGCTGTTTTGTTAAGATGTATAAAATCAAGGGTATCCTTGTCTATTTTTTTGCCGTCACTTATTACGTCAACCACCTGACCGGTAAGCATACCGTTTACACCTGCACCGAATGCTATTGCATACATGGCATGAGCCTGATTTATGTCTCCGCTTTCGCTTACGGCTTTTGCCATAACCTCAAAGGCATGACCGAGAAGTGCATCACCTGTAAGTATGGCTATGTCCTCTCCGAACATTTTGTGGCTTGTAAGTCTGCCCCTCCTGTAATCGTCATTATCAAGAGCCGGAAGGTCATCATGTATAAGAGAATATGTGTGTATCATCTCTATTGCACAGGCAAAGGGTCTTGCTTTTTCAATGTTACCGCCAAGCATTTCGCATACGGCAAGTATTATTACAGGTCTCAGGCGTTTTCCTCCGGCAAAAACGGAATATCGCATTGCTTTATATATTACTTCCGGATATTTGTTTTCCGGCGGAAGATATTCTTCCAAGCCTTCGTCTGTATATTTCTTTTTTATTTCAAGTTCTTCTTTAAGGTTCACTGTTCATCTTCCTCCACATCAGCGTCAAAAGGTTTAAGTGAAAAGCTTCCGTCAAAATTTTTCCTCAGTTCAACAACTTCTTTTTGAATACTGTCCAGCTTTTCTCTGCATACAAGGGCAAGCTCCATGCCTTCTTTGTAAAGCTGAATGGATTCTTCAAGAGAAACGTCATTTGTTTCCATTCTTTCTACTATTTCCTCAAGCCTTAAAGCCGCTTCTTCATAAGTTTTCTTCTTTTTTGCCATTAATACAGTCCCTTTTCTTTATAACGGCATCTGCACTGCCGTCAAAAAATCTGATAGTTATATTGTCTCCTTCTGTCAGAGTTTTGACAGAAGAAATAGTTTTGTTTTCATTGTCAAAAACAGCTGCATATCCTCTTTTAAGCACATTTAAAGGTGAAAGCAGTTTAAGTTTTTCCGTAATTAAATCAAAATTCATTTCGGCTTTTTCCGTTTTGCTTTCTATACAGGAATTTATTCTGTTTTGCATATGCTCTGCCAATATGTATGCATTTACCGTTTTTTCTTCAATTCGCCTTAAAAGCCTTTCACCGAAAAGAGAATTTATTCTGTTCTGCTCGTTTTTGAGTTTGTTTTCGGCAATATTTTTTATTCTTTGAATTAAATCAGCCGTCTTTCGATTTTCCTCTTGTGAATCACTTACCGCAAGCTCAGCCGCCGCCGATGGCGTAGGTGCTCTTAAATCGGAAACAAAATCGGCTATGGTAAAATCCGTTTCGTGTCCTACGGCAGATATAACGGGAATTTCCGAAGCAAATATTGCCCTTGCCACCTTTTCTTCGTTAAAAGGCTGTAAATCTTCCGCACTGCCGCCGCCTCTGCCAAGAATTATTGTATCTGTTTTTTTATATTCATTTATATCTTTCAAAGCCTGCGCTATTGTGTCGGCTGCATTTTCTCCCTGAACAAGAACAGGACATACA
>CAKQPE010000079.1 GCA_934256695.1 uncultured Eubacteriales bacterium | reverse complement strand
GTCATACTCCGTATCAATCACTTTTCCTATTATTATAAGTGCCGTATTTTTAATATTTTCTTTTTCTGCTGTTTCTTTCAGTGTTGAAACAGTACATACAAATTTCTTTTCGTCAGGCCAGCTTGCCTTATAAACTATTGCCGCCGGCATATCCGGTGAAACTCCGGCTGCATAAAGTTTTTTTACAAGAGAATCTATAAGTCCTGTGCTTAAAAAAAGCACAATTGTTGTACCATGTACCGCAAGGGCAGATATATCCTCTTTAGGTGGTACAGGTGTCCTTCCTTCTGTTCGGGTTATAATAACACTTTGTGTAACCGAAGGCAGGGTGTATTCCAGATTAAGTGCCGCAGCAGCGGCACAAAAAGAGCTTACACCGGGGCAAACTTTATATTCTATGTTTTCCTTATCCAATATATCCATCTGTTCACGTATTGCACCGTAAAGGGAAGGGTCTCCCGTATGAAGTCTTACGGTTTTAAGACCGTTTTTTTCCGCTTCAATCATTACTTCCATGACCTGTTCAAGAGTCATATAAGCACTGTTATATGTCTTGCAGTCATGTTTTGCATAGTTTAAAAGTTCTTTGTTTACAAGTGAACCTGTGTATACTATTACATCAGCCTCGGAAATAAGCTTTTGTCCTCTCAGTGTTATAAGGTCTGCCGCTCCCGGACCTGCACCAACAAAATTAATCATCTTTTCTGTCCTTTACTATTATAGTTGTAAAATATCCCAATTTGTCATCTATATCTTTCATATGCTTAAACACCTTCTGGCTTTCAAGACCACAATCACAGACTGCATATGAGTTTTCCAAAAGATTTTTTTCTTCAAGCATTTTTTTAATTTCTTTAACGGAACTTCCGCTTTTCATCAGCACTTTTGTGCCTTCTGTATCAATATATTTTTCATAATCACCATATACTGCCGGTATTATATGAAGCGGTTTTTTCTTATCCGTTAAACTTATGTCCAAAAGAGAGCTTACGGCACAAAAGCTTGGCACACCCGGAATCATTTCCGTTTTATAACCTTCCGATTTTACTATTTCTTCTAAATATCCGAAAGTTGAATAAATCGAAATATCACCTATACTTATAAAAACAACATTTTCACCTGTATCAAGGTATTTCTTTATTTCTTCCGCACTCTTTTTATGGTATATATCCAACTTTTCTTTATCGTTTGTCATAGGAAAATCAAGATAAAGTATCTCTTTATTGCTCATATCGGTTTCTTTTGAAACAATATCAAGGGCAAGGTTATTTTCACCCTTTGTTCTCGGTACTGCTATTATTTTGTTTTTTTCGATTATTCTGAGTGCTTTAAGTGTAATAAGCTCGCTGTCACCGGGACCTACGCCTACACCATAAAGTATTCCTTTTTTCATTTTAACCTCCAAGACGTTTTATAGCTTCTTTTCCTTTTTCACTTATTCCCATAAGTCCATGTTGATTTGTAAAAACAACAACGCCTGCCAAATTTTCTTCCATTGTTTTTTTATCTATATAAAACTGAATTTTATCTATGATTGAATTTATTGTCTTTTTAAACTTTTCTTTGTCTCTTTCAAGTATTTCTATTGCCGCATCTGCTGTGGCACAGTTCATAATATCCCTTATCGTATCACTGTCATATCCGCTCATTGCCGCATGGACACCGAATATTTCCATTCGGCAGTCACCGTACATGGAATGTGTGTTATAGAGTCCTCCGGCAAGTTTAACAAATTTCCCCATATGCCCAACAAGGAGTATGTTTTTAAACCCAAGCCGAACAGCTTCTTCCAAAGCCTCTCCTACGAAATTGGAACACTTTACATATGAAATATTTTTCAAATCCATGTGTTCTTTCAAAAAAGTTTCTCCGTAATTTCCCGGTGTTATAACAACATTTTCTTTTCCGCTTTCATGCACAACATTAAGCTCAAGCTTAACCGTATCCGCCAAAGCCTTTAAACTTTGTGGTTCTACTATTCCGCTTGTGCCTATTATTGATATTCCGCCTTCGATACCTATGTTTGGATTAAATGTCTTTAAAGCTGTTTTTTCTCCTTCTGGAACGGAAACAACTATTTCTATTCCGCCTTTATAACCGTATTCTCTGCATACTTCCTCAACGGCATTTTTTATCATTTTTCTCGGTGTGGAATTAATCGCCGCATTTCCAACCGGCTGGTCAAGACCTTTTTTTGTAACTCTGCCTATGCCTTTTCCGCCGTCTATACTAATTCCGTTTTCTGTCTTTTTGGCACTTACACATATTTCAAGACCGTTTGTTGCGTCTATATCATCTCCGCCGTCTTTTATTACGGAACAAACAGCTGTACCATTTTCTAAATTCCCATTTACAATCTGTGTTTCAACTTCTATTCCCTTAGGCGTAACAACCGAAACCAAGGTGGGCAAAGTACCGCTTAAAAGTGCCGTTACAGCACCTTTTGCTCCTATTGCGGCACAGGTTCCCGTTGTAAAACCGCATCTTAAAGATTTATTTCCGTTCTTTATATAGTACTCAAAAGGCATTTTTATCTTCCTTATATATTAAGATACTCTTGAATATGCTCTATATACATTTCTGCAACCTGAGCATACTCACCTATTCCTTTAACAACGGCTCTCGCCTCAACTCCGTTTGAGTTAAAAATATTAACCCAGCTGTCATCTTCATCGCCTGCCATATCATTTAACGCATGGTCTCCGGCAACCATTAAAAGAGGCATTAAAACGGCTTTTTTGTATTTTTTTGCTTTAACAAACTTTAAAACCGTTTCCAAATCGGGATAAGCCTCTACCGTACCTACAAAAAAGTTTTCGTATCCGAAATCCTTAAACATATAATCAAGAGCCGCATATACAGTATTTACGCAATGTTCACTGCCGTGACCCATAAGCACCACAGCCTCGCCATCGTTAAATTCAACATTTTCACCCAATATTTTTACCAGCTTTTTCAAATCATTTGTTGTCTGAAAAAGTGGTTTGCCTATTTTTAATACTTTGAATTTATCTTTAAATTCTTCGGCTTCTCTTAATACTTTTTCGTACTCGATTCCGGCTATCATATGTGTAGGCTGTATATAACATTCTTCGTATCCAAGATTTAAAATACGGTTTAATTCGTCTTTAACACCGTTTATATCAAATCCTTCGCCTTTTAATTTTTTTACTATAATACTGCTTGTAAAAGCTCTGAAAATGTCGTATTCTCTATATTTTTCAGATATTTTCTTCTCTATAAAACCGATTGTTTTTCCCATTGTTTCATGGTAACTTGTACCAAAACTTACTGCAAGTATAGCTTTCTTAGACATATAAATTCTCCCTAAAATATTTTTAAATTTGGGCTCAAAAAAAGCCTTTTAAAAAAAGGCACAAAAATAAAATCTTTTTGCCCTTTCCGCTGACCCGACGGAGGTACAAGGCTTTATGGCAGGTCTTCTGACTTAAAATTAAACAAACAAGCTTTCTCCTTCCCACAAAAGCAGTGGACAAAAGCCAAAATCATTAATTACAGCGGCGGCACCGTGAGGGATTTTCACCCTTCTTCCCTATTCTCCTGTTGAAAAACAGGCACCATAAGCCTAAATATTAAGTTAAATACAATTTTATATCCTATTATACTTTGTGTCAACAAATAAATACATATTGGGGTTTCACCCCAAACCCCGACAATTTTTTGAAAAAAATTGAGTAAAACTTTTAATAAAATACCGTGACAAGTCACGGTATTTCAGACTGTCGATAAAGTTATCTCATAACACGGAAGGGTTTAAAGCCTTCTCCCCTGTGGAGAAGGTGTCGAGCAAAGCGAGACAGATGAGGGTAATACTAAAACAAAAAATAGTGCTTAGCAGGCCGTTAGCAGCAAATTCTGAATACTGACTACTGCTATTTTCCAAATTGAAAAAACTTTAAAAGCAACTGTTTTATACCAAATACAAATTTATCTCTGTATACCAAAAAACCGACTAAAACAAAGTTTTAATCGGTTTCTGTCCAAAAGTTTTAAGTAATGTGTTTGTGAGCAAATCTATAAGCCGGGTTCTGTATTAGACAGTCATCTATCTTGGTATGTCGTTGCCGACATCATCATGCGGTTACATCAAAGCGGAACGAGCAATTCCATATGCTTTTGTCGAACCTTGCTTCAGGTGGGGTTTACAGAGCCTCTGACGTTACCGTCAGAGCGGTGAGCTCTTACCTCACCTTTCCATCCTTACCTGTATAAATACAGGCGGTTTATTTCTGTTGCACTTTCCTTAAAGTCGCCTTCACCGGCCGTTAGCCGGCACCCTGCTCTGTGAAGCCCGGACTTTCCTCCCCTTTGACAGGGCGACCATCTGACCTACTCACAAAACTACATCTTTTAATCTACAAATATTAATTTTATCACACAATCAAATTTATGTCAAACATTAAATACGCTGCCACCTACAAATTCCTTTATCAGAGAATTATTAGGTATGGCATCGGTTCCTGCACAAAGGAAATATTCCATAAATTTTATAAGCCTGTTTGCCGTTATATATTCGGGCATTGTTTTGTCTATCTTATACAAAAGCGGCACTATAAATGCTTTCAGCACACTAAGCTCATAAACAGTAGCAGAATTAAATATTATGTTTGCGTTTTCCTGGTAAGGGAAAATATTCTTTTCTTCTCCCTGTCTTACCTTATGCCACGATTCTATTGTTGCCGCAGCTGAATTTCCTCTGAACTGGTAATCCCTCACTATTCTTCTTATAAGACGGCTGTCTGATGTGGATATACACTTGTGTGCATCAACATTAAGCTGTGTCATCGGGCTTACAAATATCTTAAACTTATTTTCATCTGCAATATTTTTTGTCAGCTCGTCATTAAGACCGTGTATTCCTTCCACAACTATTATCTCGCCTTTATGCAGTCTCATTTTTCTTCCGCCTGCACGTCTTTTCCCTGTTATAAAATCATAAGACGGTATTAAGGCTTCTTCTCCCGATATTAGTTTATTAAGATCATCATTGAACTTTACAAGATCCAGTGCATTAAGATTTTCAAAATCCGGTCTGCCGTCATCGCCAAGGGGAGTCTGGTCTCTGTTTATGAAATAGTCATCCATGCCTATAGCATGAGGTTTTATTCCGTTTACACTGAGCTGGACACAAAGTCTTTGTGCAAAAGATGTTTTTCCCGATGATGAAGGTCCGGCTATAAGAACAATTTTTACTTTATCTGCTTTTTCGGTTATTTTATCTGCAATCTGTGCAATTTTCTTTTCATGGAGGGCCTCGTTTATTCTTACAAGGTCTGCAAATTTTCCGTCAGCTATAACATCATTTAAATCTGCTATACATTTAACCCCCATAAGATTGCACCAACGGAGCTGTTCCATAAATACAGCCGATATTTTTTCAAAATTATCATAGCTTGACGGCTCATACGGATTTTTTGCCGTAGGCATTCTGAGAAGAAATCCGTTTTCATATAAAGCCAAATCAAAAATTTTCAGCATACCGGTAAAAGGCAGCATATAGCCATAATAGTAATCATAAAAATCGCCCAGCTTATATACATTTACATAAGAAACACGTCTGTATCTCAAAAGCCTTGCCTTGTCCTCCATACCGTATTTCGAAGCATATTCCATAGCATCGTCTGAGCTTAACATTATTCGTTCTATAGGCATATTCCTGTCTATGGTCATCTGCATTTCTTTCTTAACTTTATTTAAAAATTCATTGTCAACGGTTATATTATCTCCCTTTACCTCGCAGTAAAGATTTCCGTTTATGGAATGTTCGATTGAAATTTTTGTCTCTATACCGAACAAATCCTTTATTGCCTTAACCATCACAAGCGAAAGGCTTCTGGAATATACATATATTCCGTCTTGATTGGTTAAATCAACAAAATCAATATCCATACTTTTTTCTATCCTGTTTCCAAGTTCAATAAGGACATTTCCGCTTTTTGCTATAACAATTTCCGTTTTATAGTATTTCTGAAATTTTTTTGCTATTTCATAAACAAAGGTTCCTTTTTCGACTTCTATTCGGTCTTTGCCGTTTATACCTATAGTAATCTTTTCCAAAGCAAATCACTTCCTTTTGAAATTTGCACAACTGTTTTTAAACAAACTTAAATACCTGTCCGTCAGCTTTGCTTTCAAATACCGACACATCAAAACCGGCTTTTTCGGATTCTTCTTCAATATATTTTTTAAGCACCGGAACTATTATATTCTCCGTTCCGTAATGGGTTGCGTCTATAAGGCACATTCCCATATCAACTGCCTTCTGTGCATCATGGAATTTTACATCGGCTGTTATATATACATCACAGCCGTTTGCCTGTGCTTCCTCTATAAATTCAAAGCCCGAACCTGTACATAAACCTACTTTTTTTACATTTTTTTCTTTATCTCCGGTAATGCTCACACATTCAAGTTTAAGCTTATCTTTTACAAGTCTTGCAAAATCCACAAACTTCATTTCTTCTTTAATATCACCCATTCTGCCCAATCCGTTAGGAAGTCCGTCCTGTTCACAGCTTACGGCAAGAGGTTCTACATTTTCAAGCCCGAGTATCTCCGCAAGAGTATCGTTTGTTCCGCCGAATGCAGTATCAAGGTTTGTATGCATTGCATAATGGCAAATACCGTTTTCTATTAATCGTAAAACTTTTCTTCCCGTAAAAGTAGAGTCATTTACGGTTTTCAAAGATCCGAATATAAGCGGGTGATGAGTAACAATAATATCGGCTTCTAATTTTATCGCTTCGTCTATTACTTTTTCCGTAACATCAAGGGCTACCAGAATTTTTTTAATCTCTTTGTCCCTTCTGCCTACAAGAAGTCCCGGATTATCCCAGCTTTCCGCAAGATAAACAGGTGCCTTCTTTTCCAAAATATCTATAAGGTCTTTACATTTCATAATTTTTCAAGTACCTCCTCTGCCATATGGCACTGTACTTTCATTTTTTCTATACTTTCGTCGGTTTCGCTTTTTTCCGCTGTTTTGGAAAGTATTTTTTCGTACTTGCTTTTCATTTTTTCCAGATATTCTTTCAGCACAGGTGATTTCTTTTCCATAAGTTTTCTGCCGTAAAGATAATCCGTTTCGTTTTCATACTTTTCACTGCCGTGTACGGCACTTATTATTGTATAGTATTTGCCGTTATCAATAAGCATTTCCTCGTCCTCTATAACAAAACCGAGACTGTGAAGAAGTTTTCTTACACTGTCTGTATCTCTCTGTGGCTGAAGAACAAGCTGTTTTATATTTTTAAGTTTTTCTTTTTCGTCATTTAAAATATTGCATATAAGCAGTCCGCCCATTCCCGCAATTACGATTGTTTCTGCCGTATCATCTCCCAAAGCCGAAAGACCGCTGCCAAGGCGTGGTTTTATAACATTCTCCAGTCCGTTTAAAGCTATGTTCTCCTTTGCTTTTTCAAGAGGGCCTTCGTTTACGTCACAGGCAAAAGCGGAATCTATTTTTTTGTTTAAAGCAAGAAAACACGGTATATATCCGTGGTCAGTGCCTATATCGGCTATTGTGCGGTATTTTACAAATTCGGCTACAGCCGTAAGTCTTTTGGATATTTCCATTTTTATTCACCTTTATAATTTAAATATGCCGTTTTTGTTTCATTATCCCAATGAATTCTGCCTTCCCTTACACCCATTGCATATCCCAAATCTCTTAGACTCAAAAATGAACGGCCGTCTTTTATTTCCATAGGAGAAACAAGAGGGACATCGTTTCCGTTTATTTTCATTGTTTTGCTTCCTACCGTAAATGATATTACACGTGTTCCCATTATTATGGTAACTGTCTTTGTGCTGTCGTCCCACGAAACTATGGCTCTGTCACTGAAAGCCTCCGCAACAAATCTTACGGGAAGCATAACATAATCGCTTTCGTTTATATATGCTCCGCTTTTGTTGCCGTAAGACACATCTACCGCAATCTCAGGTATAATAAGAACAAGGTCATCGTCTTTTTTATCTGAGGCATTTTCCATATTTTTTGAAGTTCCTTCTACAGTAAAAAATGCTTTATCAAAAACAAGATATTTTGTATCGAAATTACTGTCATCGGAATCATAATTCTGACCGAAAGCATTATCCTTATATTCTTCACTTTCTTCCGTTACAAGCTCAAGAGGATAATCACCATCAGGCAGACCACCGTTAAGGTACATATTTACATTGCTGAGTTTTATAACCATAGGCTCTTTACTGCTCTGTGATTTTATATGTATCTTAATTATACCGTCCTCGGAAGAAACTTTATCTATTTTTCCGTCACCGGAAACAACTTCGTAATTTATTCCGTCCTCAAAGGAAACATACTGACATCTTAAATATATATATTTTCCTTTCTGCAATGCTCCGGGTGCAGATTCTTTTACCAATATATCTTCTGCCTGCACCTGTCTTGCTCCCGCTTCAACCTTTACTCCGGCAAAGCTCGGCACAACCGCTCCTACAGACATTGCAACAATCATAACAGCAGTCAAAAAAAGCTTTTTCATAGGTTAATTCACTCCTTTATTTTCAAAACAGGCTGCCGATATTACGGCAGCCCCCCAAAAAATCTTTTTATTTTGATTAAAATTATAACACATCATTAAAATTAAAGCAACAAAAGAGAAAATGATTATAAAACCGTGGGACTCTGTCCCACTACCCTGCAAGCCTTTGAAAAGGCTTGAGCGAAACTTTCAGTAAAATACCGTGACGGGTCACGGTATTTTGGGATTAAGTATAAATTTGCCGTTAATAAGCCTTCTCCTCAGGAGAAGGTGCTGAGTCGTA
>CAKQPE010000078.1 GCA_934256695.1 uncultured Eubacteriales bacterium | reverse complement strand
TTACTCGATTTTTTTCAAAAAATCGTGGGGTATTGGGGCAACGCCCCAAGGTCTTTCAGTTCGATAAATTTATATTTTTCAGTTATTTCCGCTCTTTTGGCGGCATCATCGGCAATATACCAATAATATATATTTCTGCATTATATAGGTAATGCTTGTAAAGCTAAGTATAATTAAAAGCTGTATATTGTGTGCATCAAAACTTAAAAATCCCTATTGAAACAATCATAAATACGCAAAATATAATATATATTAGTCCTAAAAACATAGATATTACAGTTATGATGTCATTAAATATTCTTTTTTCATATACAAAAAATAAATATACTTCCGATAAAGATATTATAAAAAATCGTATAAACATACCTGTATTTCTAAACCAAAAATCATATAAAATATAATTGTCATAAAAAATAACCACAGCAGAAATTATTAAATTTATAAATATTAAAAATATAGAAATATATTTAAAAATATTCATTCTTTTTAACATTAATATACACCTTCTCCATTTGTAAAGTTTTTAAAATCGGTTTTAGTATTTTTTAAAAAATTATATGTAATCATATCTTTTCCATAATGCTTAAAAAATCCTTTTTCTGACGGTGCATAATTATAAGTTCCCATATCAATATCGGCCACACCTTCATTAAGAAGTTTGCCATCATATGAATACACAGCTTCAAAATATCCGTCAGCCGATACATATTTTTTGTTACGCATTGTAGTTGTATTCGGTGCTGTATTTTGGTGCATTAAATCAGCAGGGAAACCAAGAATTTTCCACTTATATCCTTCGGGAAGCCTGTTATTCAACTTTTCAAAATCCTTCCATTCATATTCAATATTTAATTTATTTCTGAAATAATGAATATTTTCTGTA
The DNA here is from genome assembly GCA_934256695.1 of uncultured Eubacteriales bacterium. Lineage (GTDB taxonomy): Bacteria > Bacillota > Clostridia > Lachnospirales > Anaerotignaceae > Neoanaerotignum_A. The sequence continues at coordinate 7,963 of CAKQPE010000078.1, read as the reverse complement.
ATTTCTTCCGGCTTTTTTCTGAGGAAGTCTTGTTGTATCGCCATCATATTCTTCACAGCGTGATATAAGGTGTTTTCTTACTGCTTCACTTCCCATTATAAACTGATTGACGTTTGATGACAATATAGTTACAGAAGGTAAAGTAACGAATTTACAGCGGCAATTATGGTGAAAAGGTACATAAGACCTTGGGAAAAAGTTCCACGGTCTTAGTTCCGCAGTGAAAAATTTTAATGGAATTTTTTAATCAAAAGCAGTATAATTAATTTGTAATACGATAATATTTTTGGTTAGATAAATTAAATTTTAGTTAGGAGGAGTGAATATTGAGCCGATTAAATATAATCACACCGGACTATGCCCAGACTGTAGTGGAAAACCTGTATAAGGATGTTGAAAGAAGAATAACAGCCAGCCCTCCGGGATTATGCCCTATAGATATTTCAAATGCATTTTTGAAAATGTGTCTTGCACAGACCTGTGGAAAATGTGTTCCGTGCCGAGTGGGTCTTTCACAGCTTTCTAAGCTTATGGAGGACGTTTTAAACGGCAATGCTACACCTGACTACATAGATTTAATAGAAAAAACCGCGAGAGTTATTAAAAATACATCGGATTGTGCCATAGGCTGTGAAGCTGCAAACATGGTTTTAAAAGGTGTTGTAGGTTTTAGAGATGATTATGTGGAACACATAGTAAACAAAAGATGCCGTTTCAATATTTATCAGCCAGTGCCGTGTGTTGCTCTCTGTCCTGCCGGAGTCGACATACCTGGATATGTGGCACTTGTAAATGACGGAAGATGTGCCGATGCCGTAAGACTTATAAGAAAAGACAATCCTTTCCCTACTGCCTGTGCCTTTGTGTGTGAACACCCTTGTGAGGCACGGTGTAGACGAAATATGATAGATGACGCCATAAATATACGTGGTTTAAAAAGATATGCTGTTGACCATGCGGGAATAGTGCCTGCACCGGAAAAGGCAGCACCTACAGGCAAAAAGATAGCCATTATAGGCGGTGGACCAAGTGGTTTAAGTGCCGCATATTATCTTTCGCTTATGGGCCATGAGGTAGAAGTTTTTGAAAAGAGAGAGCGTTTGGGCGGTATGTTGAGGTATGGAATACCGAGCTATCGTCTGCCGAGAGAACGTCTTCAGGAAGATATAGACTGTATACTTTCTACCGGAGTGAAAATAAATACAGGTGTTGAAATAGGCAGTGATATTACGATACCTAAGCTTAAAGAGGATTTTGACTGTATATATATTGCAATAGGAGCACATACCGATAAAAAGATTGGTATTGACGGCGAAGATAAAAGGGGCGTTATATCTGCCGTTGAAATGCTCCGAGGAATAGGAGATAATTCGCTGCCTGATTTTACAAGAAAGAGAGTAGTGGTTGTAGGCGGCGGAAATGTTGCCATGGACTGCACAAGAAGTGCAAAACGTCTCGGTGCGGAAAGTGTTACCTGTGTTTACAGAAGAAGGCGTACAGACATGACTGCTTTGGAAGATGAAATTTCTGGAGCAGAAAGCGAGGGCTGTGAGATACTCTGTTTGCAGGCACCTGTAAAAATATCCGGTGATGAGGACGAAAATGTAACGGCAATATGGGTTCAGCCGCAGATTGCCGGCGAAATAGATAAATCCGGCAGACCGAAACCTGTAAATGCCGATGCAAAGCCGATAAGACTTGCCTGTGATATTGTAATTGCGGCAGTAGGTCAGGGAATAGAAATTCAGCCGTTTGAGGAATTCGGCGTACAGGTGAAAAAAGGTGTTATAGATACTCTTTCAAGCAATGAAATAACAAACATAGACGGAATATTTGCAGGAGGCGACTGTGTAACAGGCCCTGCAACGGTAATACGTGCCATAGCGGCAGGTAAGGTTGCTGCGGCGAACATAGACGAATACCTTGGATTTAACCATATTATTTCAACCGATGTGGAAGTTCCGCAGCCGAGACTTAATGTTCGTCCTGCCTGCGGAAGAATGAACAGCAAGGAAAGAAGTGCCGGAGAGAGAAACAGTGACTTTAATCTTATAGAAACAGGACTGACAAAAGAAGAAGCACTTAACGAGTCAAGCCGCTGTTTAAGATGTGACCATTACGGATACGGAGTATTTAAAGGAGGCAGAGTAGATAAATGGTAAATTTGACTATAGATAACATACCTGTTGAAGCAAGCGAAAACACTACCATACTTGAGGCTGCCAAAAGCGTGGGAATAAAAATTCCGACACTGTGTTATTTAAAAGAAATTAACGAAATAGCTGCCTGCCGTATTTGTATGGTTGAGGTTGAAGGAATGGACAGACTTATTGCTTCCTGCAACAATACTGTCCGTGAGGGAATGAAGATTTATACCAATAGCCCGAAGGTAAGAGAGGCAAGAAAAGTAAACATAGAACTTATACTGTCGCAGCACAATGCAAGCTGTGCCTACTGTACAAGGAGCGGGAACTGTCCTTTGCAGAAAATATCGAATGATTTAGGTATATACAGAGTGCCGTATACAAACACTACGCCTAAAACTTTATGGAGCCAGAGAGCTATACTTAAAAGAGATGCATCAAAGTGCATTAAATGCATGAGATGTATACAGGTGTGTGATAAAATACAGACACTGCACATATGGGATATTAACGGAACAGGTGCAAGAGCCAATGTTGATGTTTCGTATAACAGAATGATTATGGATTCGGACTGTGCAATGTGCGGACAATGTATAACCCACTGTCCTGTAGGTGCTTTGGGATGCAGAGACGATACGGAAAAATTCTTTGATGCTCTTGCAGACAAAGATAAAGTTGTTATGGTTCAGGTTGCACCGGCAGTAAGAAGTGCATGGGGAGAAAGTCTCGGTGTTAAAAGAGAAGATGCAACTATGGGCAAAATAACTGCTGCATTAAAGAGAATGGGTGTAGATTATGTTTTCGATACTGACTTCAGTGCCGACCTTACTATAATGGAGGAAGGAACGGAGCTTATAGAACGAATTTCGCATGGTGAGCATAAATATCCGTTATTTACATCATGTTGTCCCGGCTGGGTAAGATTTTTAAAATCACAGTATCCGGATATGGTGGATTGTCTTTCAACATCAAAATCACCTCAGCAGATGTTTGGTGCAATACTTAAAACATACTACGCTCAGGTTATGAATATATCACCAGAGAAAATATTCTTTGTTTCCATTATGCCTTGCATAGCGAAGAAAAAAGAAGCTTCACTGCCTACAATGAACGATGCCGAAACAGGCAGAGATGTTGATTTGGTGCTTACAACAAGGGAGTTTGTAAGAATAATTCGTGCTGAGCATATAACACCGGAAACATTGAAAGAAGTTCCTTGTGATAAGCCTATAGAATCAAGCAGCGGTGCGGGAGTTATATTCGGTGCATCGGGCGGAGTAATGGAGGCGGCTTTGCGGACAGCCTATGCAGTAACACAGGGACACAATCCTGAGCCTGACGCATTTAAAGAAATACGTGGCGGAGAAGGAATAAGAGAGGCAGAGTTCGCTCTTGGTGACAAAGTTTTGAGGGTTGTTGCAGTAAGCGGGCTTGGCAATGCAAGAAAGGTTATTAAAGCCATAAGAAGCGGAAAAGCTAAGTATGATTTTGTAGAGGTTATGGCTTGTCCCGGTGGTTGTGCCGGCGGCGGCGGTCAGCCGATAAAAGACGGAACTGAGCTTTACGGTGAAAGAAGCGGTGAGCTTTATTGCCTTGACCAAAAGGCAGAGATACGGTATTCACATGAAAATCCGGATATAAAAGAGCTGTATAAAAATTATCTCGGAAAACCGCTTTCGGAAAAGTCTGAGAAACTCTTGCATACAGATCATAATGGCTGGGTAATGCCGCTTGCTCCGGAACAAAGGTAAGGCTGAATTACTTCGAACGCCGACAGCTTGCAGGTGTGGGCAAAGTTCATGGTTTTTAAAAATAAAGAAAACAAAAACCGAACTGTTTTGGTTCGGTTTTTGTTTTCTTAGAAGGGGTATTATTTTATTATTTTTTAGGGGATTTTATGAAAGAAGATTTATCTTTTAATATATGGTTTTTATTTATAAAAGATGTTTTTTTCTTTCTATGGTTAGTATTATGCCATTAAATTATGTATCTGAAATGGATAGAGTGTAAACAAATTGTTAATAAATATTTTAAAAGCAATTTAAGCTTTTATCAAAATACTGTTATTTCGTTATGGTATTTTACTAAAAGTTTTACTTGATTTTATAGATTGGTCTTGAAAAATGTAATCTTTTTTTATAATATAGATAGATAACAATGCAGGTGTTTTTTAGTAATTTAATATATTGTGTTTGGAGGATAAAAAATGAAGCTTATATCTTTAAAAGAAGAACTTATATCTAATGCTTATCCGGGCAGAGGTATTGTTATAGGAAAGTCTGCCGACGGTAAAAAGGCTGTAACAGCTTATTTTATAATGGGAAGAAGCTCAAACAGCCGCAACAGAGTTTTTGTTGAAGACGGAGAAGGTATCCGTACAGAAGCTTTTGACTCTTCTAAATTGGAGGATCCGAGTCTTATAATATATGCTCCTGTAAGGGTGCTTGGCAATAAAACAATCATTACAAACGGCGATCAGACAGACACAATATACGATCTTATGGATAAACAGCAGACTTTTGAACAGTCATTGAGAGTAAGAGAATTTGAGCCTGACGGCCCTAACTATACACCGAGAATTTCAGGCATTATGCATATTGAAAACGGTACTTACAACTATGCGATGAGTATACTTAAAAGTGATGACGGAAGACCGGAAAGCTGCAATCGTTTTACTTTTGCCTACAGCAATCCTATAAACGGCGAAGGAAGATTTATTCATACATATGCAAGAAACGAAAATCCACTTCCAAGCTTTGAAGGTGAGCCAAAGAGAGTTGATATATCAGGCGATATTGATGAATTTACAAATATGATTTGGACAAGCCTTAACGAAGAAAATAAGGTTTCTCTTTTTGTAAGATATATTGATATTGAAACAGGCAATTACGAAACAAGAATTATAAACAAAAACAAATAAGAAGGGAGAATTTTAAAAATGAAGGAACTTGCACTTAAATACGGCTGTAACCCTAACCAGAAACCGGCAAGAATATATATGGAAAACGGTGAACTGCCTGTAACTGTTCTTAACGGAAAACCGGGATATATTAATTTCCTTGATGCCTTAAACGGCTGGCAGCTTGTAAAAGAACTTAAAAAAGCAACGGGACTTCCTGCTGCTGCGTCTTTTAAACACGTATCACCGGCAGGTGCGGCTGTAGGTCTCCCTCTTAGTGATACACTTAAAAAAATATACTGGGTTGATGACCTTGGCGAGCTTTCTTCTCTTGCCTGTGCATATGCAAGAGCCAGAGGTGCTGACAGAATGTCATCTTTCGGTGATTTTATAGCTCTTTCCGATGTATGTGACGCTGCCACGGCAAATATTATTAAAAGAGAAGTTTCTGACGGTGTAATAGCACCGGGCTTTGAGCCGGAGGCACTTGAAATACTCAAGTCAAAGAAAAAAGGAAACTATAACTTAATTCAGATTGATGAAAACTATACTCCTGCGGAAGTAGAAAGAAAACAGGTTTTCGGCGTAACTTTTGAACAGGGACGAAACGAAATCGACCTTAACAAGGAGCTTCTTGAAAATATAGTTACAAAGAACAAGGAAATACCTGAAAGTGCAAAAATTGATATGGTAATTGCACTTATTACACTTAAATATACACAGTCAAATTCCGTATGCTTTGCAAAAGACGGACAGGCTATCGGCATAGGTGCAGGTCAGCAGAGCCGTATACACTGTACAAGACTGGCAGGAAGCAAGGCAGACAACTGGTTCTTACGCCAGAGTCCGAAAGTAATGAACCTTCAGTTTGCAGATACAATAGGCAGAGCCGACAGAGACAACGCCATAGACCTTTATATCGGTGAGGACTATATGGACGTGCTTGCAGAGGGCAAGTGGCAGAACATATTTAAGGTTAAGCCGGAAGTATTTACAGCCGAAGAAAAGAAGGAATGGCTCAAAAACATGACTGATGTTGCTCTCGGTTCAGATGCCTTCTTCCCGTTTGGAGACAATATCGAAAGAGCCGGAAGAAGCGGTGTTAAATATGTTGCACAGCCGGGCGGCTCAATAAGAGATGACCTTGTTATAGAATCTGCCGATAAACTTGGCATGGCAATGTGCTTTACGGGAGTTAGACTTTTCCACCACTAATCAAAACTTAATGCAAAAATGCTTAAATGCTGCTGCGGAATATTTTTCGGGCAGCATTTTTTAAGACATTTTAAAACATTGGGGTTTCACCCCAAACCCTATGAACTTTTGAAAAAGTTCAATCAAAACTTTTATCAGATACCATGACTGTAGACAAAGTTATTTTATAAAGCGGAAGGGTTCGGGAAACGAATGGGTTTCCCGAATGGAATCCGCAGTCGGAATTTATTTCCGACGAGGAAAACAGCAGGTTTCAAGGCTTTTAAGCCGATGGAACCTGTCTGTTTATTCTTCTGTTTGAACAAGTCGAAATCCTGATTTCGACTTAGGTGTCGACTTTGTCGACACCCTCAGATACCATGACTGTAGTCATGGTATCTTGTTAAAATTTAGATCCATACTTTTTAAAGGGTGGCAGGTGTGGACGGAGGCCACGGTCTTAAAAATGTCTTGAATATATTTTTTTATTAGAATATAATGTATCTTACGCTTGCAAAAGAAAAAGGGGGGAGAACAGGTGGAAAACAGTAATATAAAAGGGCATTTGTGTGCTCTTTGGAGTATACTCATATGGGGTACAACATTTGTTGTTACAAAGGTTCTGCTTACGGAATTTACACCGATTGAAATATTATGTATAAGATTTTTTATGGCATGGGTGCTTTTGTTGATCTTTGACCATAGCCTTATAAAAACAAATGGCTTAAAGGACGAGCTGTTGTTTATTCTTGCGGGATTTTTCGGCGTGGTTGTATACTTTCTTTTTGAAAATACGGCACTTACATATACAACAGCATCAGCTGTAGGAATACTGGTTTCCGTATCACCGTTTTTTACGGCAGTTATATCAAGGCTGTTTCTTGGAGAAAGAACAAAAAAATATTTTCTTGCAGGATTTGTTATTGCCATGGCAGGAATAATATTTATTACTTTTAAAGGTGATGCCGATAAGGCACTTGATTTCAGAGGCGTAAGCCTTGCGGCACTTGCGGCTTTAAGCTGGGCTGTTTATTCAACCATAACAAAGAAAATAAGCACAATGGGTGTAAAGCCTGCACCTATGACAAGACATATATTTTTCTATGCTTTGATAATATGCATACCGGTAGCAAAGATTATGGATTTTTCGGTAAGCATAAATTCCTTCTTTAATATAAAAACAGCAATAAGCTTTATGTTTCTTGGTCTGCTTGGCTCCGGCGTATGTTATGTAACTTGGAATACGGCTCTTAAATTTCTTGGAGCGGTAAAGACAAGCGTTTATATTTACCTTATACCTGTTGTTACGGTAGTATTTTCTGTTATATTCCTCAGAGAAAAAATAACTCTTATGGAGATTTTAGGAATAATACTTATATTTGCAGGACTTTTTATATCTGACAGGGATTACTTGTTTAAAGCGGCAGGAATGGTAAAGGAGTAATATAAATATAAATTTAGCAGTCAGTTGCCAGTGGGCAGTAGACAGATTTAAAGCCGTCCCTGAAAGGGAAGGTGTTTAGCAAAGCGAAACGGATTAAATTTAATTTTTTCCAAATGGAAAAGTGGGTTTTGCAGGAACTTTTTTATCGAAAAAGTTCCCTGCACCTTCAAAAATCTCTTTAAGACCGCACATTCCATGTGCCTGTGGAAATAGGCTCTGCAATGTTTACGGCAACAGATACAGGATTTACTGTTTAAAATCAATACAATGGAGATTTTATTC
>CAKQPE010000077.1 GCA_934256695.1 uncultured Eubacteriales bacterium | reverse complement strand
AGGCTCTGCAATGTTTACGGCAACAGATACAGGATTTACGTTTTAAAATCAATGCAAGGGAGATTCTATTCGATAAAGTTTTAGAAAATCAAAATCTTAATAACATAACTTATAATTTTTATCCCGAAAAACGCAATGAAATTGCGTTTTGATAAAAGTTTTTGTCCAGTTTTTTCAAAAAACTGGTGGGGTATTGGGGCAACGCCCCAAGGTCTTATATAAATTTTTAGTTTTCGATGCAATTTTTCATGGTCTGGGATTGAAGCAAAGTTCAAGTTTTTTTGAAAGGAGAAATGTTTGTGGATACATCAGCAAAAAAGAAGAAGGAGTACCAAAAAACAGTTGAAATACTTTCGCCAAACAGTCATATAGTAAAAAATTGCTTTAAGGCGTTTTTTTCGGGAGGTGCAATATGTACGGTGGGTCAGGTACTTAATAACTGGTTTTTAACTTTTGGCTTAGGCAAAGACAATACGTCAATTCTTGTAAATCTTGTTTTAATAGGTGTTGCAGCTATTCTTACAGGAACCGGATTGTATAGCAGAATGGGTCATTATTGTGGTGCGGGAACTATAGTGCCGATTACAGGTTTTGCAAATTCAATGGTTTCGCCTGCTATAGAGTTTAAAACACAAGGGTTAATACTTGGTGTCGGAGCAAAAATGTTTACTGTTGCAGGTCCGGTTATAGTCTACGGAATAAGCACATCGGCGGTGATAGGTGTTTTTAAATTCTTTTTTGGGAGGTAAAAAATGGGACTATGTATAGGCAGACATACGGTTAAATTGAGAAATCCTGTTTATATTGCGTCAACAGCGTCATTTGTAGGCAAAAAAGAAGGTGATGGCCCGTTGAAGGACTATTTTGATTATGTATCAAATGATGCAATGTTCGGCGAAAGAAGCTGGGAGAAGGCGGAGAGCAAATTTTTTAAAGAAGCATTTAATCTTGCAATTCAAAAATCCGGATTAGAGGAAGAAAAGATAGGCTATATGTTTTCTGGAGATTTATTAAATCAGTGCGGAAGTTCTGCTTTTGGATTAAGAGATTTAAAAATACCGTTTTTTGGGATATATGGTGCCTGCTCAACATTCGGAGAAGCCATTTCACTTGGAGCAATGATTTTAGACGGAGGATTTGCCGAAAATATAATTTGCGGTGCAGGAAGTCATTTTTGTTCCGCAGAAAAACAGTTCAGGTTTCCTCTTGATTTGGGAACACAAAGACCGCCAACCTCAACATGGACAGTGACAGGAGCCGGTGCAGCTGTGCTTTCAGCAGACAATAAAAATTCAAAAATACCTAAAATAACATATATAACTACAGGGAAAATTATAGATATGGGAATAAAAGATGCGGCAAACATGGGTGCGGCAATGGCAGGAGCTGCCTGTGATGTTCTGTCGGCACATTTTAACGAGACAGGAAGAAGCCCTGAAGATTATGATGTAATAGCAACAGGTGATTTAGGCGAGGTAGGAAAGGCACTTGTAAAAAAGTATATGGCAGAGGAGAATATTGTTTTCGATAACAATTTAACTGACTGTGGACTTGAAATATACAATAACGAAACACAGGATACTCATAGCGGAGGAAGTGGCTGTGGCTGTTCTGCCGTTACTTTCTGCGGATATTATTACAAACTTCTTATGGAGGGTAAAATAAGAAAGATGCTTTTGGTTCCGACAGGGGCATTATTAAATAATGATATTTTACAGCAGGGTGAAAGCATACCGGCAATAGCCCATGCGGTTTCAATAGAAGGGGATGATTAAATCGGATTATGTAAAGGCGTATATAACAGGCGGAATTATATGTGTTATAGGTCAGATTTTGATAGACAAAACAAAACTTACTTCTGCAAGAATACTTGTTTTGTTTGTGGTATCAGGCTGTATCCTTGGCGGTTTGGGAATATATGAATATATTTATAAATTCGGAGGAAGCGGTGCAACAGTGCCTCTTACGGGTTTTGGCTATCTTCTTTCAAAAGGAGTCGAAGAAGAAGTTAATAAAAACGGTATTTTAGGGATATTTACAGGCGGACTGAAAGCCTCGGCAGGCGGAATAACAACTGCGGTTTTATGCTCACTTTTTTCGGCTTTAATATTTAAGCCGAAAGAGAAAAAATAATATTGATTTTATGTAAACTGTATGATAAAATATGCTTGAAATGGGAGTGGAAATTCAGCTTTAAATCGAGGGAGATTGTTAATGAAAAAAGCTATTTTATCTTCAGTTAAACTTAATGACGAAAAAAACAGTACGGCAACTCAGTATATGGGCTGTGTAGGAGATATTTTTAAATCAGATAAATTAAAGAAATTGGATAATTTTGAACAGCATAACCACACTTCACGTTTACAGCACAGTATAAATGTATCATACTACAGTTTCTTATGGAGCAGAAAATTAGGTCTTGATTATCGTTCGGCTGCAAGAGCAGGACTGGTGCATGATATGTATTTTTATGACTGGAGGAGACCAAATGCTTTAAGAGGTTATCATCCGCTTTGGCACGCACTTGTTGCCTGTGACAACGCTAAAAAAGAATTTGGTTTAAACGAAGTTGAGCAAGATGCGGTAAAAAAGCATATGTGGCCATGTATAATTAATTTCCCCAAATATAAGGAAAGCTATATAGTGTCATTTGCAGATAAGTTTTGTGCTGTTTTGGAGTTTGCTGACGGAATAAATGCAGTAAAAAAAGTAATTAAATTCAAAGCGGCTTTTGAAATGAAAAAATAATATTAACAAATTAAAAACCTGTATTCGATGTTTTCGAATACAGGTTTTATATATTTACGCCGTTACTGTTTCAATAGTTGTTTCAGATGATTTAGAAGGCATTGTTGCTTTAAGCAGGATAGGTGTAATAAGTGTTGCACCTACAACGGCAATAACTATTGCAGGGAAAACCTCGGGTTCAATAAGACCGGCATCCATGCCTTTTTGTGCCGCCATAAAAGCAACCTCACCTCTGGATACCATTCCTATGCCTACATTAAGAGCTTCTCTTGATGAAAGACCGCATATTTTTGCACCTAATCCACAGCCAATCATTTTTGAAATAATCGCTATAACAAGGAGTATTACTGTAAATACTATTAATCCTGAGTTAATTCCGCTTATGTCAGTACCTACACCTATACTTGCAAAAAATACAGGTGAGAAAAATACATATGAAGCAACTGTTGTTTTCTTTGCAAGAGTTTTTCTTGTTCTGGAAATATTGCAGAGTATTAAGCCGGCAAGGTAAGCACCTGTAATATCAGCTACACCGAATAATTTTTCTGCTGCATATGACATAATTAAGCAAAATGCAAGTCCCCAAACAGCAACTCGTCTGCTTTCGCCATGATTTTTGTCTACATGTTTGAATAATTTGTTTACAATATATCCGACTATAGCGGCAAAAACGAAGAAAAGAACGATTTTTATAAGAACTCCGGCAGGATTTACGTTTGTTCCGCTGAAACTGGTTACAACTGAAAGAGCTATTATACCAAGAACATCGTCAATAATTGCAGCACCTATTATTGTGTTTCCCACACGGCTTTTAAGCTGACCGAGTTCATTTAAAGTTTCTACGGTAATACTTACTGATGTTGCTGTAAATATTACGCCTACAAAAGTTGCACATAAAAGATTATGCATTGTAAAACTGTCCGCATAAAATAAGTAGTAAACACCGCCACACAGTACAAGAGGAATGATTACGCCCAAAAGTGCAACGGCAAAGCAGGCAAGGCCGCTTTTTTTAAGATCTTCTATATTAGTATCAAGACCTGCAATAAACATAAGAATAATTACACCGATTTCAGCTGTTTTGGTAAGAAAATCGGTTTTGGCAACAATGCCGAGACAGCTTGGGCCGAGAACAATACCGGCAATAAGAGCACCTACTACCTGTGGAAGATGAACTTTTTCTGTAATTAAACCAAATGCTTTTGTTGAAAGAAGAATAACTGCAAGTATTGCAAGAAAATCATAACTTTCCATTTTTAAATACCTCCTATAAATTTAGTGATTCCCAATAATTATTATTAAAAATTTATAATTTTTAAAAGCATTGCAATTATAATCATATAGAGTGAAAAAAGTCAAACAAAATTTAGTAAAAAATACAACAGAAAAAAGCTGAAAAAAGTTTGAAAATTATACATAAAACATATTGAAAATACATAGAAATAATTAATTAAAAGATTTATTTAGTGAAGTTTATAAATGAATATATAAAAAATGCCTAAAACAAAAGGAAAAATCAAATTAAAATAAGATTAAATAAGTAAAATTGCACAAAAAACGAATGTAGAAAAATTATACGATAATAATTGGTTCATAGAATTAATATATAGAAGAATATGATTAATAGATAAACAGAATCTATAATAATTGTTATAATTTAAAAACTATAAGTGTTTTTTAATGCGGTTGTTGTTTTACATATTATATATAACAAAGGCGAAAAGCTGATTTTTATTCAAGCCTTTCGCCTATTTATTGTATTTAAGATTAGTTGCTTTCCGATGGATTTAAATCTGTCTGACCGTACTGTGAAAAATCTATATCATCATATATAAATTCTTTTATCATATCTGCGGCAGTATCTATATCATATATATAGTACCATACACGGTCTATCTTTCCGCCGGAATGTTCTATGTATTCATTTGGCATTCCCGCACTTTCCATTGAAGGATTTTTGGTTACAACAACGGCGGCAAGCTTAATTATTTCCTCTGTATTAAGAGAGGTTGTTACATAAGGCATAAGCTCTCTTACTATTGAAGGATATTTTAAAGGAGATTCCTTTTTCATTTTTTCAAACAGAAGCTGTAAAACTTCTCTCTGACGGCTTGTTCTGGCATCGTCACTGTCACCTTTACGTATACGTGAATAGCAGAGGGCCTGAGCACCGTTTAAATGCACCATACCGCTTTGGGATATTTTTTCGTTTGTTGTTTCGGATATTACTTTGTTAAATTCCTGTCTTTCGTTTTCTGTTATTTCCACATCTATTCCGCCAAGTTTATCCACTATTTCCGTAAGCTGGTCAAAGTTTACACTAACAAAGTCTGTAATATCAAGACCGAAGTTTGAATTAAGTGTCTTAACGGCAAGACTTGAACCGCCGTAGGCATAGGCATGGCATATTTTGGTGTTACCGTATCCCGGAATATTTATGTATGTATCACGGGCGATGCTTATAAGTTTTATAACGCCGGTTTTTGTATTTACGGAAGCAATAATAATTGCGTCTGAACGGCCGCTGTCATCATTTTCTCTTGAGTCCGTACCGAAAAGAGCAATATTTTTGATTTCCTTTCCTGTATAGGCATTGTCTGAGTCGGAAATTTCTACGGCACTAACGTCTTCGGAAGAAATAGCTTCCTTTTGAATATTGCCGAACATAAATATAAATACACCAGTTGCAAGGGCAAAAAATATAATTACTATTGATAATGTTATTATTATAAATTCAGCTAAGAGATTATGTCTTTTTTTCTTTTTTCTTTTGGTTATATCGTTTTTCATTTGTCTGTTCTTTCTGGACATATGCTAAACCTCCGTATTTTTACAATGTGTACTATTATATCATAATAATCGACAGAGGCAACATTTTTTGATAGAATTTAATTTAAATTAATAATTATATATTACAAAAGATGAATAAAACGTATATATATAGGGAATTATTTAAAAGCAGTATTAAAGGAGGTACTTTTAATATGGCTTTTAATAAGGTTGAAATATGTGGTGTAAATACATCTAAGCTGCCTATTCTCAATTCCGAAGAAAAAAAGAGATTGCTAAATGAAATAAAAAAAGGAAATGCGGAGGCTAAACAAAAATATATATACGGCAATTTAAGACTTGTCCTAAGTGTAATACAAAGATTTGCCAACAGAGGAGAGCTTATGGACGATTTGTTTCAGGTTGGGTGCATAGGGCTCATAAAGGCAATAAATAATTTTGATTTATCACAAAACGTACAGTTCTCCACATATGCTGTACCTATGATCGTGGGAGAGGTGAAAAGATACCTCAGAGACAATAACAGTATAAGGGTCAGCAGAAATCTTAGAGATATTGCTTACAGGGCACTTCAAGCTAAAGAAAATCTGACAAACAAACTTTCAAGAGAACCGAAAATAGACGAAATAGCAAAGGAACTTAACATAGATAAAGCAGATGTTGCAATGGCATTGGACGCAATACAAGATCCGGTATCTCTGTATGAACCTATATTCCATGATGGTGGAGATACACTTTACGTAATGGATCAGATAAGTGATGAAAAAAATAAGGACATTAAATGGGTTGAAAATATATCAATATCTCAGGCAATGGGACGTTTGACTGACAGAGAAAAGCATATTTTGGCATTGAGGTTTTTTGAAGGCAAGACACAAACGGAGGTAAGCAATGAGGTTGGCATAAGTCAGGCACAGGTTTCAAGGTTAGAAAAAAGTGCATTAATCCATATGCGAAAGTTTATGTAAACGAAACATAAGACAGTGAAATTTTTGTAATTATTTTGTATACGAATATGTATTTTTATTACACCTTCTGTGGTTTAAAATTCTATAGGAGGTGTTTTTTATGATGTGTTTAAAGAATATATATAAATTTAATAATGAAGATTTTATAAATGAATTGGAAAATATAAAAACAGAATATGTAGACAATGCATATAAGGTGAATAATAGTTTTTGCAGTTCGTTTTATGCACTGCTTGCGGAATTTTCGGCAATAGATGCAAAGGAATGTTTTATTATCAATAATTTTAGGAGCAATATTTTTAAATTAAGTGCCGAAAAAATCAACAGCGAAAGAAAAAGAAGGTTTTTTAAAATTATTGCTATGCACCATACAATACAAATGCTTGCAAAAAAGAAAGATAAGCTGGATTTTTTTACAATGAGTATATTTTTTTATAAGATATATTCTTTTGAGGAAACGGAAAAACAACTTTTTGAAATACTTTATAAATACAGAATGGAATTTCCGAAACAGTTTCCGGCGGTATTTGCAAGAACGGCAATTAAATATATATTTGGCAGTGACAACAGCAGTGCTTTCTTCGTGGCTTTTTTCCAAAACTTCTGTTATAATTCATTTAAAACATTTGTAAAATATTTTTCTGAATATATTTCGATAAACAGACGCATTAAGATTTCAAATATAAACGATGCAACGGGGGCATGAACAGATGGGTACTGTCTTTACAAAAGAACAGCAGAAGGCAATAAATACAAGAAATGCGGATATACTTGTATCGGCGGCGGCAGGAAGCGGAAAAACAGCCGTTTTGGTTGAAAGAATAATGGGCATAATAACAGATGAAAAAAGACCCGTTGATATAGACAACCTTCTTATTGTTACCTTTACATCGGCAGCGGCGGCGGAAATGCGGGAAAGAATAGGAAAGGCATTGGCTGCAATAGCGGAAAAGGAAAATAATGAGCATATATTAAGACAGCTTACACTTGTAAACTATGCCGATATAACCACAATACACTCGTTTTGCATGAAAGTGGTAAGAGAAAATTATACGAAGCTTAATATAGACCACGATTTCAGAATAGCTGATGAAAACGAGTGCGGACTTATTAAGGCTGCTGTTTTGGAGGAGCTTTTTGAAAGGCGGTACGGCGGAGAAAACAACGAGAGTTTTTTGTCTCTTGTAGAAACTTTCGGCGAAAGTCTCGGTGACAGCAAATTAAAAGATATTGTACTTGATATACATGGGTTTATACAAAGTATGCCTTTTCCGGAAAAATATCTCAAAGAATCGGCCGAAAAATATAATTTTGATATTTCAGCTCCTTTTGACGAAACAATGTGGGGAATTTATATAAAAGAAAAAAGTCTTTTTGAAATTAATGAATATATAAAATGTACCGATACAGCACTTAATATTGCTGTTGAAAACGGCCCTGAGTCCTATGCAAAAGCTCTTACTGCCGATTTAATAGGTTTAAATGAGCTCAGAAGTGCAATAGAGAAGGATTTTGACAGTGCGTATGATAAAATTTCTTCCTTTAAATTTGTAAATATAGGCAGAGTGGGGAAAGACGATGATAAGAAAATTGCCGAAACAATAAAAGCAATGCGAGAAATAGTAAAAAAGGGCATTTCGAGTCTGGAAGAAAACTTTTTCTTTACGGATATACAATATCAAAAAGAAGATGTTTACAAAACGGGAAGGCTTATAAAAGAGCTTGCAGATATAGTAATGGAATTTTCCGATATGTATTCCAAAGCAAAACGTGAAAGAAATACAGCTGATTTCAATGACCTTGAACATTTTGCACTGAAAATACTTATTGATGATAACGAAAATGGTTTTAAACCTTCAAAAGAGGCTTTGCAGCTTCAAAAAAAGTATTATGAGGTAATGACTGACGAGTATCAGGACAGCAATCCCGTTCAGGAAATGATACTTCTTTCTGTAAGCGGAAGGGGAAAAAACGAAAACAACCGTTTTATGGTTGGTGATGTTAAACAGAGTATTTATCGTTTCCGTCAGGCAGAACCGGGACTTTTTATGGAAAAATATAATACTTATAAGTCAGAAGGTGAAAAACAGAGAATAGACCTTTTTAAAAATTTCAGAAGCCGAAAAGAGGTTTTGGATTCAATTAACTTCCTGTTCCGCCAGATTATGTTTTACCGTACAGGTGAAATGGAATACAGCAAAGAAGCTTGGCTTTATCCCGGAGGAGATTACCCTGAAAGT
Source organism: uncultured Eubacteriales bacterium (assembly GCA_934256695.1). Classification (GTDB taxonomy): domain Bacteria; phylum Bacillota; class Clostridia; order Lachnospirales; family Anaerotignaceae; genus Neoanaerotignum_A. The sequence continues at coordinate 152 of CAKQPE010000077.1, read as the reverse complement.
GAAGATATGGCTGTTGAAATTGATGTAATAGAGAAGAAAAATCAGACAGAAAACGAAGAATTGGACGATATATCTTCGGCAGAGGCAGAGATGATATTTGCTGCCAAGAGAATACGTACACTTATAGAAAGCAATCTTAAGGTGTATGATAT
>CAKQPE010000076.1 GCA_934256695.1 uncultured Eubacteriales bacterium | reverse complement strand
GCATAGAGATATAAAAAGAAAAACCGTGGACTCTGTCCACACCTGCCACCCTTTAAAAAGGGTGGATCTAAACTTTAACAAGATACCATGACTATAGTCATGGTATCTGATAAAAGTTTTGTTCCAACTTTTTCAAAAGTTGGTCAGGGTTTGGGGTGAAACCCCAAGATTTTATTGTTGTGGCAGTCTTTGCACTTGTGAGGACTGCCGCTTTTGCGTTTGGGAGAAAAATATATGATTGTTACTAATATAAAACAGCAGAAAAACGACCAGAGCAAGTATTCGGTGTATGTTGACGGAGAGTATGCCTTTTCTCTTATAGCAGAGGATATAGCCTACTTTAAGATTAAAGTAGGCGAGGAAATACCCGAGAACAGATTTAATTTTATAGTGGACACAAATGTATATATAAAAGCACAAGATACGGCTCTTAAATATATAGGCTATAAAATGCGTACGGAAAAAGAAGTACGCAACAAACTTATTGAAAAGGATTTCAGCGAGAGTGTAACGGATAGGGTTATTGAATTTCTGCTGAAATATAAATATGTAGATGACTACGAATACTGCATGGCTTTTATACGCCAGAGCCTTAAACTCAATCCTTTGGGAACTTATGGTTTGAGATACAAATTAAAAAGCCTTGGCATAAATGATAAATATATTGAAAGAGCAATATATGACAGTGAAATAGACGAAGAAAAATATGCCAAAATATTGTTCGATAAAAAAATAAGAACCAAAGAACCTAAAGATGAAAAGGATTTTAAAAAATTACAGGATTTTCTTTTAAGAAAAGGCTTTTCTTATGATATAATAAAGCTTGTTATTGATGAATATAAGAAAAATAATAAGCAGTAGTTTTGGAGGTACTTTAATGGGGTACTATATTGGTGAAATAGTTAAATTAAGAAACGAATTTTTTAAAGCAGCGGAAAACGGTGAGTTGGCAGAAGCCGTAAAATGCGGAAGTGCCATAATTAAGCTATATAAAGATAATAACGACTGCAAAAGTCTTGAGTACGCAAACGATGCAAATAATACAGCAATAATGTATGATAACGTAATGCTATATGATAATGCTGTTGAGCTTTACAAAGAAGCGGCGGAAATAAGGAAAGAGGCAGAGGGTGAAAATTCCCTTTCTTATGCCGATACAATAAGCAATATGGCGGTTTCTTTAAGCTTTGCCGGAAAGTATAAAGAAGCGTTTCAGTATCATAAAACAGCACTTAAAATACGAGAAGAAAATTTAGGTGAAAACCATAAAGATACAGTGATGAGTCTTTATAACATGGGCAGTATCTGTGAAGATTTAGATAAAAATGATAGATCGTTACAGTATTTTGAAACGGCACTTAAAAGAGCCGAAAGCATTAAAAATTATCCTAAAGACGATTTGGCAGATATAGTTATCGGCTGTGCCAGAATAAACGGTAAAAAAGGAAGATATAAAAAATCAATAGAACTCTATGAAAAGGCATTAAATATTTTAAAAGATTTTTCCGGAGAAAAAACATTTTTCTATCTTTCAAATCTTGCCGATGCCGCATCAATATGCGATAAAGCACGTAATTACGAAAAGTCCGTATATTTTTATAAAAAAACAGTTGATATAAGAAAAAAAATTATGGATAAGACACATCTGGATTACATAACAAACCTGAACGCCCTTGGTGCCGCATATAACAAAATCGGAGACTATGAGAAAGCGACAAAAACTCACGAAGAGGTTGTAAATCTTATTAAAAGTCTTATAGGTGTCGAACATCCGTATTACTCTGACGGACTTAATAATATGGCTGTAGATTACTGCAAGGCAAAAAATTTTGAAAAAGCCATAGAGTGCAATAAATTGGCAGCAGAGGCGAAAAAACTTTCAACAGGTGTTGAGACACCTGGGTATGCTTTCATAATTAATACAGCAGGTGATATATACCTTGAAATGGGAAACTATAAGCTTGCGGAAGAAAAATACCTTATGGCAAAGGATATAAGAAAAAAAGCTTTGGGAGAAAATGACCCAATATATATTAATTCATTTATGAGCCTTGCAAATCTTTATATAAAGACGAAAAAATATTCAAAGGCTGCCGAATATTATTATGAAGCTTTAAAATTAAGAAAAAGCGGTTCCGAGCATGATAATATGGGAATAAGCATAAATCTTACGAAACTTTCCGAGCTTATGGTAAAGATGGGAAAGAAAGCAGACGCTTTAAGTTTCGCACAGAAAGCTCTTGATATGCGAAAAATTCAATACGGAAAATTCCACCCACGCTATTTCAGAGGCCTTTACTATCTTGCCGTTATTGAAAACAAATGCGGAAAGTATGAACAGGCAGATACTTTGTTTAAAGATGCTATGAAATATCAGAGTGAGTACATAGGCATAAACAGCACAGACTATAAAGATACACAGAAAGAATACTATATAAATACTTTTGATTTAATTGAGCATTACTATAACTGTGACGAGCCAGAGATGGCATACGAGTATTTTAAGGACGCAACAAAGGATAAGAAATACGAGAAATTTGTTGACAAAAACGATATAAATCTCAGGTTTGTTCCTCTTTTTTCCGCAATGGGTGAGTTTGAAAAGGCATTTGATATGCTTGATGAATACAAAAACTTTGTGATTAAAGTTAAAGGTGAAAGTTCTTTGGAATACAGCCGTTATCTTAAAGAATTGGGAAAACTTCTTATTTGCATCGGCAAAACAGAGGAAGCTGAAAAAATACTTATAAAATGCCTTGAAACAGAGTTTGCTGTAAACGGAAATGAAAATTCATCGGCAGACGAAATATCAGTCCTGCTTGGAAAAGCTTTCGCTAAAACAGGTGACAAGAAAAGGGCAGAGAACTATTATAAAAAGGTTTTAAAAAATCCTGAAAGCAGTATGTATCCTAAAGCGGTCTGCGATACATATGAGTCATTAATCAAAAACGGTGATACAGAAGGAGCAAAGGCAAACCTTGTTTCGGCAAAAAATGCTATGGAAAAAAGCGGGGATTTTGAAAATAGTCTTTATGCCGACATTACATATGGCTTGGGAAAGATATATGAAAAAGAAAAGAAATACGAAGATGCCGAAAGACTTTATAACATAAGTTTAAGTACAAGGAGAATGATTAAAGAATTAGATATTTATATAAAAGAATTAATTCATCTCGGAAACCTTATGAAGAAAAACGGACATAAAGAAGATGCGGCATCTGCATATAACGAAGCAGCTCTTGAAATTCTGAAACAAAACGGAGAGTGTCTTGAGTATGCAAAGCTTATTTCAAAACTTGCAAAAGTGTATGTTGAAATAGGGAAAACAGATGCTGCGGAAAACTTTTTTGCAAAAGCCGCCGGAATATACAAAAAAATAAAAGGTGCAGACAGTGATGAGTATGCAGCAGCTCTTTATGACTCGCTGGTATTTTCTGCAAAAGCAGGAAAGGCTGTTTTCGGTAAAGAAAGTTTTCAGTCACTTATGTCTGTAATTGAAAAAAATATTTATTCTAAATTTAGAGATGAGAAGTACAGTTTAAAAATAAAGAAACTTTATGAAAAAGTGCAAAAAAATTGAGATTTTCTATTGACAGATAAGTATATGTTTGTTAAAATGCAATAGTGCGTTTGAATGCGTATAAGCCGCACAAAGAGGTTTGAAATTATGCAAAGGGCGTAATACCGTATTTGGCGAGTAAAGTTGCGAGGAGGTGTACTTGTGTACGCAATAATTGAAACAGGCAATAAGCAGTATAAGGTTGCTGAAGGCGATGTAATCAGCGTTGAAAAATTAGGCGTAGAAGCAGGCAGCGAGTATGTATTTGATAAGGTATTAGTTGTATCAGATGACAACGATACTAAGATTGGTTTCCCTTATGTTGAGGGTGCTAAAGTTACAGCTTCTGTTGTATGCGAAGGAAAAGGCAAAAAGGTTATCGTTTACAAATACAAACCTAAAAAAGGTTTCCATAAAAAGAACGGTCACAGACAGCCATTTACAAAACTTCAGATCAGCAAAATTACTCTTTAATAGCTAAGAATAATTATGATTAAAGCTGAAATTTTTAGAAATCCGAATTTTGTAATATGCGGATTCCGCCTTACAGGTCATGCAGGATATGCCGAAGAAGGAGAAGATATTGTCTGCTCTGCAGTAAGCATACTTGTTATCAATACAATTAACTGTATTGAAAAATTTACGCAGGAAAAATTCAAATGTAATGCCGATAATGATAACGGCGGTTATATAGAATTTTCTTTGCCGAAAATTAAAGAAGGCGGTAAAAACCATGATGTAGAGCTTTTGATGGAAAGTATGCTCTACGGACTGAACAATATTGAAAAAGAGTACAGTCAATATATAAAAATAATTGACGAAGGAGGAAGAGTTTTATGTTGAGATTAAACCTTCAGTTTTTTGCTCATAAAAAAGGTGTTGGTTCCACAAAGAACGGCCGTGACTCTAAGTCAAAAAGACTTGGTGCAAAACGTGCTGACGGACAGTTTGTTTTAGCTGGTAACATTCTCTACACACAGAGAGGAACAAAAATCCACCCTGGTCTTAACGTAGGCAAAGGCGGTAACGATTCACTCTTTGCTCTTATCGACGGTACAGTTAGATATGAGAGATTAGGAAGAGATAAAAAACAGGTTTCTGTTTATCCTTTAGCTGAAGCAGCTGAATAATTTTAGTAATTTTCTAAGGTTTCAAATGACATCATTTGGAACCTTATTTTTTTAAAATGTAGTTATTGTCTTGTAACAAAGAGAAAAATGAATTATAAACTAAAAACTAAAACCTTGAGACTCTGTCTCAAACTCTGCCACCCTTTAAAAAGCGTGGACGTAAACTTTAACACAAATACCATGACAAAGTCATGGTATTTGATAAAAGTTTTACTCGATTTTTTTCAAAAAATCGCAGGGTGTGTGGGACAGCGTCCCGCAGGTCTTTATAATTTGTTTTTCTGTTTGTTACAGGATATGTATTTTTCTATTTTGAGGTGATAAAAAATGTTTGTAGACAGAGCGAAAATTCATATAAAAGGCGGAGATGGCGGTAATGGTGCCGTTTCCTTCTACAGAGCAAAGTATATAAGCCACGGTGGTCCTGACGGCGGCGACGGCGGCAAAGGCGGAGATGTTATTATAGAAGGCAGTTCAAGCCTTAATACTCTGGTTGATTTTAGATTTAAGAGAAAATTTGTTGCAGATAACGGTACAGACGGCGGAAAACGCAACTGTACAGGCCCTGACGGAAAATCTGTAACTATTCGTGTTCCTATAGGTACAGTGGTACGTGAAGCCGAAAGCGGAAAAGTAATGGCCGACATTACAAAAGAAGGCGAAAAAAAGATTCTTATAAGAGGCGGTAAAGGCGGCAGAGGAAACCAGCATTTTGCAACACCTACAAGACAGGTGCCGAGATATGCCGAAAGAGGCAAGCCAAGCAAGGAATATGACGTTATTCTTGAACTTAAAACCATTGCCGATGTAGGTATAATAGGTTTCCCTAATGTAGGAAAGAGTACACTTCTTTCTATGGTAACAAATGCCAACCCTAAGATAGCCGATTATCACTTTACAACCCTTTCTCCTAACCTTGGTGTTGTTCAGTACAAGAAAGGCGAAAACTTTGTTATGGCTGATATTCCGGGTCTTGTGGAAGGTGCAAGCGAGGGCGTAGGTCTCGGACATGAATTTTTAAGACACGTTGAAAGAACAAAGGTGTTTATACACGTTGTAGATGCAGCGGCTATTGAAGGCACAGACCCTATTGAAAACATAAATAAAATTAATGCGGAGCTTGAAGCATATAAACCGGACCTTCTTAAAAGACCACAAATAATAGCCGCAAACAAGACAGATATTCCGGAAGCGGCAGAAAACGTAAAACGCCTTAAAGAGCATTTTGAACCGCTGGGATACGAAGTTTATCCTATTTCAGCCGCATCAAACAAAGGACTTGATTTAATTATAGAAGCGGCGGCAAGAAAGCTCAGGGATTATCCTAAGGATATTGTATTTGAAGAAGATTTCGAGGAATACGAAGAAGTTAAGATTGATAATGAGCCGTTTACGATAGAGGTTATAGACGGAAATTACTATATTGTATCCGGTGTGGGTGTAGAAAAGATGATAGGCTATACAAACATCGATACAGAAAAAGGATTCGCTTTCTTCCAGCGATACCTTCGTGAAAAGGGCATTATTGCGGCTCTTGAGGAAAAAGGCATTAAAGAAGGCGATACAGTTAAGATTTACGATTTGGAATTTGACTATTTTAAATAATATTTATATATTTTTGGGAGTTGTTTCAAATTGAATATAAATTTTAATAAAATAAATGAAAAACTAAAATTTATGCCTCCTGCAAAAATTATATTTTGGGGCTATATATGCGTTATATTTATAGGAGCAATACTTTTATTTCTGCCTATTTCATCAAAAGGTGAGTATACATCTTTTTCGGATGCGTTCTTTACTTCTGCTTCGGCAGTATGCGTAACGGGGCTTGTAAGGTTTGACACATACAGCCACTGGTCGTTTTTCGGACAGGCTGTAATATTACTGCTTATACAGACAGGCGGTATCGGTTTTATGACGGCAGCTGTATGGTTTATGACTGTATCAAGCAGAAAAATAGGCATTTCACAGAGGGTAGTTATGCAAAACTCAATATCCGCTCCACAGCTTGGAGGAATTGTAAAAATGACAAAATTTATTATTTTATCAACTTTTACAGTTGAGGCTATTGGTGCTATATTGCTTTCATTTTACTTTTGCAGAAATAATATGGGACTACCTAAAGGAATTTGGTATGGAATATTTCACAGTGTTTCGGCTTTTTGCAATGCCGGGTTTGACCTTATGGGATACAGCGGTGAGTATATATCCCTTACCGAATATAATGGGGACCTGTATATAAATACCGTTATAATGCTTTTGATAATTACGGGTGGATTAGGCTTTTTTGTATGGAAAGATATTTTGACAAACAGGTTTAAATTTTCAAAATTCAGACTTCACAGCAAGATTGTTGTTTCCGTAAGCAGTATACTTATTATATTCGGAGCATTGTTCATTTTGCTTGCGGAATATAAATCGGGAGCATATGAAAATTTAAGCTTCGGCAGAAAAATACTGTCTTCGCTTTTCCAGTCGGTTTCGGCAAGAACGGCAGGTTTTAATACAGTTGATTTGACGAAGTATTCCGAAAGCGGAATATTTTTAATGATTTGCCTTATGCTTATAGGCGGTTCTTCCGGTTCTACGGCAGGAGGAATAAAAACAACCACATTTGCCGTTATTGTGCTTAGCATATTTGCTTCTTTAAGAAGAAAAAAGGAATGCAATATATTCGGAAGAAGGCTTGAAAGCGGTATATTTGCCGTTGTGTCATCAATATTTATTACGTATATATCGCTTATCTGCGTTTGTGCTGTAATAATAAGCCATATTGAAAAAATCCCTCTGCTGTGTGCCGGTTTTGAATGTACCTCGGCTCTTGCAACAGTCGGATTAAGTTTATCAGTTACACCGAGTCTCGGATTTATATCAAAAATGATAATAATCTGTCTTATGATAATAGGCCGAGTCGGTTCGCTTACGGTAATTATGGCCGTTATGTCACCGAAGGAAAAACCGTTTTCGAAATTTCCTTTGGAAAAAATACAGGTGGGCTGAGAGGAGGTATTTTTATGAAAACAATACTTATAATAGGTCTTGGCAGATTTGGCAGACATATGGCAAAAAAGTTTTTGGAAGAAGGAAATGATGTATTTGCCGTAGAAAAAGACGAGGAACGTGCGGATAATGCCGTTGATTTTGTGCAAAATATTCAGATAGGTGATGCGACAGACGAAAGGTTTGTAAAATCACTCGGTATAAATAATTTTGACATATGTGCCGTTACTGTAGGCAATGATTTTCAGACAGCATTGGAAATAACGGTTATATTAAAGGATTTGGGTGCAAAATTCATAATAGCAAGGGCAAGCAGAGATGTTCACCGAAAACTTCTTATACGAAACGGTGCAGACCATGTTGTTTATGCCGAAAGGGAAATGGCAGAGAGACTTGCCGTAAAATACGGTGCAAAAAATATATTCGATTATATTGAACTTACGCCGGAAATAGGTATTTATGAAGTGGCAGTGCCAAAAAGCTGGTGCGGAAAAAGTATTGTTGAAAAAGCAATAAGAACGAAGTATCATATAAGTATACTGGCAACAAAGAAAAATGAAAATATATTTCCGCTTCCTTCACCGGAACATATATTTGAGATAGATGAAACGCTTATTGTAATGGGTTTACATAAAGACGTTAAGGAAGTTGCAAAACAAAGATAGTTATTTTGTAAAAATAAAGAAAAGGAGTTTCATATGTTAACAAGCAAACAGAGATCATATTTAAGAAGTATGGCTAACGGTATTGATACAATTTTTCATGTAGGCAAAAGCGGTGTTACACCGGAGCTTACAGAGTCTTTCAATCTTGCCCTTGAAGCAAGAGAGATTGTAAAGGCAAACGTACTTGACAACAACCTTCTCGGTGCAAGAGAAGTAGCGGAAACAATAGCCGCAAGAACACACGCAGAGGTTGTTCAAGTTATAGGCAACCGATTTGTATTATACAGAAAATCCAAGAAAGCCGTTATTGAGCTTCCGAGATAAATAATAATGTTTTAAAAATCCCATGACAAAAAAGTTGTGGGATTTTTCGCAATGATTTTAAGATTAATTACAAAGTTGCCAACCCTTCCATTTCAGAAACGGCTTTCGAATTGGCTTTTAGTTCGATAAATTTATATTTATCGGACTCTAAAACCGTGGGACTCTGTCCCACACCCTGCAAGCCTTTGAAAAGGCTTGACCTAAACTTTTATCAAAACGCAATTACATTGCGTTTTTCGGGATAAAATTATAAGTTATGTTATTAA
>CAKQPE010000075.1 GCA_934256695.1 uncultured Eubacteriales bacterium | reverse complement strand
ATTCCATTCGGGAAACTTGTTCGTTTCCCGAACCCTTCCACATCATAAAATAACATTGTCTACAGTCTGAAAGACTGATTAGCATTTTTTACTTTTAGTAAGAAATATTCCGCTTACTAAAGCTGTAAAAGGTGCAACACTGACCAGACCGAAACTGCCGACTATTGTATCTGTTATTTCGGCAGCCACATACTTGTAATTAAGTATATTATATATAGGTGTTCCTTGAGCCATAAAAACCATTAAAAGGGCAATATATCCGCCGGAGTAGGCAAGAAGAAGTGTAGTTGTCATTGTTCCCATAGCTGCACGGCCTACATTCATTCCGCTTATGGCTGCTTCCTTTGCGGTTATGTCAGGCTTTTTTTCTATTACCTCATTTACGGCAGATGTTATATCTACCGCAAGATCCATTACGGCACCGGATGAGCCTATGAATATGCTTGCCATATATATTTTTGTAAGGTTTAATCCTTGATAGCCGCTATACAAAAGACTTTCGGAATTAGGCATTATCGCACCGTGTATTTTCAGTTTTGATGTAAATATTATTCCTAATACGGCTGTAACAAAAAGTCCGAGACTTGCTCCGCTTACGGCAGAAAATGTTTTATAATTAAATCCATATACAAGCGAAATTATAAGTACAGTAAGAATAACCGTTATAAAAAATCCGATTATTATCGGTTCAAATCCATTTAGATAAAGAGGCACAAGTATTTTCCATATCATAAGCACTGTTATGGCAAACGAAAGAATGGCACGTATTCCTGTTTTTCCGGCAAACGCAATTAAAAATATAATAAAACATATGGCAAGAATTGCTTCATAGTTCATTCGGTAGTGGTCTATCATGTTTATGGAAAGAATTTTGTCACCACTGTAATCAATTACTACAAGAGCTTTGTCGCCTTCGGAAAATATTTTGTCCGATTCAAGAGAGCCGTTTAATATGTTATATCCGTTTACGATACTGCCCTTAAATTTTCCGCCGAGAAGCTTTATTTCGCAGTTTTGTTCGCCGGAACGTATAAGTCCGGTATCTATTATGCTGCTGTTGTCTGTGCTTATAACTTTTGCGGCACATCTGTCTGTACCTTTATAAATAACTGCGTCTTCATAACCTGTAGGTATTAAAAGCAGTATAAAAAGAAGAATAATACATACTATTACAGGCATATGGTATTTTAATTTTTCACTCATTTTATTACAGTCGCTCCTAAGATGTTTTTAACGTGCGAAAGGGTGCAGAAAGACTGCACCTAATCGCGGCTTTGGAAGTATATTTATGAAAAGAGAAAGGCTTTTTATTTTACATTAAGAAGTTCGGAAACTTTATCGTAAATATCTGTGTTATCATAATATCCTTCAAAAAGTTCTTCACCGTTTCCGAGGGCAAATACTCCTACTGGGAGTCCTGTGTGGGAATAAGATGAGAAGTTTATGCCGGATTTATTGTTGAGGATATGTGTTATTGTAACACTGAGCGGTTCATAAGTTCCGTAAAGTACATATTCGGCCTGATTGGACTCATCAACTGCTTCACCGGACATTGTTTTTTCATATGCGGCTTTAAGAAGTGAAATTTCATAGTCTGTAAGAACGAGCTTTTCGTTTGAAGCCGCTTTAGGGTTATCGGCTGTCATAAGACCGAAGTTTGCTGTAATATCTTTTAAAACTGTTTCAAAAGGTGTTTTTTCTGCTTTGTATTTTGCAACATATTCTTCATCGTATTTTGCATATGAAATCTTCTGGTTTGTAAGATTTGCAAGATAGGTATCATAATTTGTGCCGGCATAACCGATTGTAAGACCGCCTGTTTCGTGGTCGCCTGTTACAAGGATAAGAGTTTCTGTAGGGTGTTCATTATAGAATTTAACTGCTTCGCCTACAGCATCGCTTAAAGCAAGTGTATCTGCTATAGAACTTCCGGCATCATTTGCATGACAAGCCCAGTCGATTTTTCCGCCTTCAACCATCATAAAGAATCCTTTTTCGTTATCGAGAACATCTATGCCTTTTTTAACATAATCTTTTAATGCCCATTCATTTGAAGGTCTGTCGTTGTTGTAGTTTAAAGAATCACTGTCAGCAAGGTTTTCGCCGATTATAATTGATTTTCCGTCAGCGGCAGTAAGCTTTTCTGCTTCGGACTGTGTTTTTATAACTTTATATCCGGATTTTTCGGCTAATGTATAAAGGTTTCCTTTGTCCTTATCTTTTCCTGTTACCTGTTTAAGTCCGCCACCGGCAAAGTAATCGAAATTGCTGCTTATAAGCTCCTCGCCTATCTCATAATAATTGTTTCTGCTTGCCTGATGTGCGTAAAAAGCGGCAGGAGTTGCGTGATTTAAATTAACGGTTGTTATAATGCCTACTTTGTACCCAAGCTGTTTTTTAAGTTTTTCCGATATGGATTCATAAGAAATAGTTTTTGTTTCGTCCATGTTTATTACTGAACTGTAAGTTTTGTGTCCTGTTGAAATTGAAGTTGCCGTTGAAGCCGAATCAGGACAGAAGGAAGTAGAATCGAAAGTTGTTGCACTGCCTGCTACTGGAAATTCCATAAAAGAAAGGTCTCTGCCACCTTCAAGTATTTTTGGACTGTTTCCCTGTGCACTTGCACCAAGGTAATCGCTTGCAGCCTGAATCTGAGGATAACTCATTCCGTCACCGATAAAAAGAAATACATACTTTGGTGCGGAAACGGTTTTTTTGGAAGTTTCTGTTGTCTGTGCGGCTTCAATAGTTAAGTTTGATACAGGTATAAATGAATATGCACCTACAGAAACTACAGAGGCTAAAGCAAATGCCAAAACCGATTTTAAAATAATATTTTTTTTCATTTAATGTCCTCCTAAATGTATCGGTATTTCAAAATCTATAACTTACGATTCAGAGTATAATATTATTGTTGTCTTGCTATCTACCGTGTTTCGGTAAATGTTTTGTAAAAATAAAGTTAATAAATTTTATCAGAAACTAAAAAACGAAAGAACGGATTAGGTTCTTTCGCTTAAAAAGGAGGTTAATTTATGTAAAAAAGAAAGTTTATATAAACAAATAAATTAAGGGGAGGTTTATTTGTGTGTATGATTTATTTACTTTCTTTATGCAGATATAATAAATCTTAAATGTAAATATATGATGATTAAATTGCGAACAAACTGTGAATTTTAAAAGGATTAAGACCGTGGACTTTGTCCATATCTGTGAGCAATGAACCGCAAAGATAGATGCGTAGGTTAGAGAACTCTAAGAAACAGGGCAACGAAGTCGTTTTTGCGTAGCAAAATTTCTGACCATAAAAAAAGGCTCAAGCGAAACTTTTTCAAAAATTGGTCAAGGTTTGGGGTGAAGTCCTAAAGTCTTATAGCTTTAATTTGTAAATTCTGACAGCATTGTTGAAGAATACGTCATCGTAGTATTTTGGGGGTATTATACGCTTTATGTAGCGGATGTATTTTTCTATGTTCACAATAGGCCAGTCCGAGCCGTACATAATCCTTTTGTAGTCTCCGAAATAGCCGAGCCATGCCTTTAATATTTCGACATATCCCTTTCGTTCTTCAAAATATAAATCAAAATCAAAGTTTCCTTCTACCAGTCCGGAAAGGTCAATGGCGATGTTTCGGTTCTTTTCCGCAACAGCAGCGGCATCGGCAAGAAACGGATTTCCAAAATGGCACATTATAAACTGTACTTTTGGCCAGTCTGCGGCAATCTCGTCTAATGTGAGAGGGTGACTGTATTTAAGATAAGTTGTTTTTCCTGCCGCTAAAGCACCCATGTGTACGGCAACTGCTTTTTCGTATTTTTCCGCAAGGGAGTAAAAAGGCGTATATGCTTTGTCGGAAAGATACATAGGGCAGTATCCTGGATAGAGCTTTATTCCGACACAGTTGTCTCTTTTTAAATGCTCCTCAACCATATTTACAAAATAGCTGTATGGTTTTTCGGGATTTTTAAAGCAGTTTGAGTCAAGACCTATGCAGTAGCTCATATTGGACGGATAGTTGTGGTCCTCAAGTTCAACGGAAAGATTTCCCATTACTATCGAATGGCAGATATTGTTTTTTTCAAACTCGGCTTTTAAATGTTCGGCAGAATTAATGTGTCCGGAATTTTCTGCAACAAGACTGAAAGGTTCATATCCCAGACGGTAGTGCATATGTGCGTCTATTATTTTCATATATTTTCTCCTTATTAAATCTGTTTGTACTGCTTTTTGCCGTCCCTGAAAGGGAAGGTGGCAAACCGTAGGTTTGACGGAAGGGTTTTGATTATTAAAAACAACCCTTCTGTCCCTTCGGGACATCTTCCCTTTCAGGGACGACTTTAAAACTGTTTCGTACCGCTTTTTCCATCGGGGAGAAGGCGTATTTAACGGAAAAATAATTTCCGAATATCATGACTTATTATTGTATTTTATCAAAAAAATAACCTTCGGCAATATACCGAAGGCATTATGGGAATTACAGGGCTCGAACCTGTGACATCTTGCTTGTAAGGCAAGCGCTCTCCCAGCTGAGCTAAACTCCCAAAATATTAAATTATAACTGACCCGTAAGAGAATCGAACTCTTGTTTCAGCCGTGAGAGGGCCGCGTCTTAACCGCTTGACCAACGGGCCGAAATTAAATAGCGGAGGGGGGATTCGAACCCTCGACACCGCGGGTATGAACCGCGTGCTCTAGCCAACTGAGCTACTCCGCCACAACAAAGACTATTATACGCACAAAAGAATATATTGTCAACAGTTTTTTTGGAAAAATATAAAATTTTATTTAGCCTTATTAATAAACTCTATTTCGCCGGGTTTTACAAGGCCTAACTGTTCACGTGCGACTTTTTCTATGTATGCATCGGAGGTATAGTAATCCTGATTTACATTAAGCTGGAGATTTTTCTTTTTTTCGTCGTCAATCTGGCTTGTGAGAGTGGTTTCCTCCTGTTTGAGGTTATATATCACTCTTGTTTGTGAGTAAAGATTTATGCATATTACAGCCATAAAAAGCACCATAAAGCAGAATACGAATATATTTAAAAAGGATTTTTGTTTTTTGTTTTTTGTGTGTTTTGACATTTTAAACCATTCCTTTTTGAGGGTAAGAAGTTTGATTTGTATAATAATATTTTTACATATTTTTTTAATGAAATCAATAGTTTATTACATAAAAATTTTACAGGTCTTTCAAACACAGCCCAAATCAGCTTAAATGGGGTAGTTATTATGGTAATAAAAAGTCTTATTATGTAAATCAGAATATGTATTATATATTTTTCGGCATTGAAAATATATGGGCTTAGTGTATAAAAATACATTATGTGGCCTGTGAAAAATGCCATAAAAACAAATAGTCTTAATTCACCGTTATTTGCATAAAGAAGTAAATTGAAAAATACTGCCGAAAGCATAAGCCAGTATGATAAATCCTCTATTGATTTTAAAATTTTGCCGTGTATTTTGTAAAATCTGAAAAGCCGTATAAAATCATAAAAAAATGATGACACAATACCAAAAATAAAAAATATTGTGAATAACTTTGCCTGAAACAGATAGGATAAAATCATACTGCACCGCCTACCTGAAAAGTCTTTTAAGCAAGCTGTTGCCGGATATAGGTTCTTCGGCGTATTCGGCTGAGTCAATGCTGCCCTCTGCCTCAAGAACCTGAGCCTCAAGATCAAGCCTGCTTATATGAAGATTACTTCCTCTTACTGCAATAAGGCCCATGACGGAAGAACAGACTATGTTTTCTTCATCAAATGAAATAACATCGGTAATTCCGATTATGGATATGTTTTCTCGTCCGTCTATTATTATTTTGTGGTCAGGACAGTTTTTCCTTTCATCAGACGTATTAATCTCCTCCTTTTGTAGTTTTGAAATTTTTATACCTGCCTTTTGTCTGTACGTTTATTTATATTCCTGATTTTTATTTAAAAGAACGTACTTTTGTTATTTCTGTAAAAAATTGCTTTTATTTTGACTAAAAGACAGTTATAATAATTACATTAACAGTTACGTAAATTTTGGAGGGATACGTTTTGGAGAAAAAAACATTTTATTTAACAACACCTATATACTATCCGAGTGATAAACTTCACATAGGTCATTCTTACTGTACAGTTGCTTCTGATACACTTGCAAAATACAAAAGACTCAGAGGTTATGACGTAAGATTTATGACAGGTACAGATGAACATGGTCAGAAAATAGAGCGTATTGCAACAAGCCTTGGTATTACACCTAAAGAGTATGTTGATAAAGTTGTAGCTGGAATTAAAGAGCTTTGGAAAAGCCTTGATATTTCTTATGACAGATTTATAAGAACAACAGATGAAGACCATGTTGAGGGTGTTAAGAGAATATTTAAGGCTCTTTATGACAAAGGCGATATTTATAAATCGGAGTATGAAGGTTGGTATTGTACACCTTGCGAATCTTTCTTTACGGAACATCAGCTTGTAGACGGAAAATGCCCTGACTGCGGTCGTGATGTGGAAAGAATAAAAGAAGAAAGTTATTTCTTCAGACTTTCAAAATATCAGGACAGACTTATTAAATATATCGAAGATCACCCTGATTTTATTCAGCCGCCGTCAAGACAGAAGGAAATGATTGCAAACTTCCTTAAACCGGGTCTTGAAGATCTTTGCGTAAGCCGTACATCATTTACATGGGGTATACCGGTAGAGTTTGATCCTAAGCATATAGTATATGTATGGGTAGATGCTCTTTCAAACTATATTACAGCTCTCGGATACGGTACAGACCATGACGAGCTTTTCAAAAAATACTGGCCTGCCGATGTTCAGATAGTAGGTAAGGAGATTGTGCGTTTCCACACAATTATATGGCCTGCAATGCTTATGGCTCTTGACCTTCCGCTTCCTAAACAGGTATTCGGTCACGGCTGGCTTATAATTGACGGTGGAAAAATGTCAAAATCAAAGGGAAATGTAGTTGACCCTAAGGTGCTTATTGAGCGTTACGGTCTTGATGCAGTAAGATATTTCCTTCTCAGAGAAATTGCTTTTGGTCAGGATGGAAACTTTACAAACGAGGCTCTTATACAGAGAATAAACTCAGACCTTGCCAACGACCTTGGAAATCTTGTTTCACGTACAGTTGGAATGATTGATAAATATTTCGGCGGAAAACTTCCTGCAAATCAGGCAGAAACAGAATTTGACGCAGACCTTAAAGCCGTTGCCGCAGAAGCAGTTGTTAAGTTTGAAGAATACATGGATAAAATGATGTTCAGCGATGCTCTTGAATCACTGTGGACTCTTATCCGCCGTACAAACAAATATATTGATGAGACTCAGCCTTGGGTTCTTGCAAAGAACGAAGAAGATATGCCTAAGCTTGCCGGTGCATTATATAACGTGGCGGAAAGCATAAGAATAGTTTCAATAATGCTTCAGCCGTTTATGCCTAAAGCACCTAAGCTTATGCAGGCACAGCTTGGTATCGAAAAAGATACAGCTATACTTGAATGGGATACAATAAAGACATGGGGACTTCTTCCTAAAGAGCTTAAAGTTGAAAAAGGACCTGCTATTTTCCCAAGAATTGATATGAAGAAGGAGCTTGTTGAACTGGCAGAGGCTATTAAGAAGGCTCAGGAGGACACAGTTGTAAACAAGGTAAAGAGAGAAGAAGCTAAGCAGGCAGAAGCAGAGAAAGAAAAGGCAGAAGAAATTACAATAGACGATTTTGCAAAAGTTCACCTTGTAACAGGTGAGGTTATAGCCAGCGAGGCTGTTAAAGGTTCAAAAAAGCTTCTTAAAAATACAGTTAAAGTAGGCGAAAATGTACGTACTATACTTTCCGGTATTGCAAAGCATTATTCACCGGAAGAAATGGTAGGAAAGAAGGTTGTCATAGTTGAAAATCTTGCACCGAGAAAAATGATGGGTGAAATGTCAAACGGAATGATTCTTTGTGCCGAAGATGAAAACGGAAATCTTTCACTTCTTACAGATGACAAGCAGTTTGAAAGCGGAAGCGAAGTTAGATAAAGATATTGGTGGGGTCACCACACGGTTTAATAAGCTGTCGGCATTGCCGACAGCTTAATTTATAGGAGGATATTATGATTTTTGATTCACATGCACATTATGATGACCGTAAGTTTAATGCAGACAGAAACGAGCTTTTAAGCTCTATGCATGAAAATGGGGTGGATTATATAGTCAACTCGGGAGAAAGCCTTAAAGCCTCAAAAGCGGGGGTTGAGCTTGGCAAAAAATACGACTTTATTTATTCAGCTTCCGGCATACACCCAAGCAATACAGATACAATGGATGAAAATATGCTTAAAGAGATTAAAAAAATTGCACTTATGCCGAAAGTTGTTGCAATAGGCGAAATAGGTCTTGATTATCATTATGACAATACGGATAAACCGACACAGAAATACTGGTTTTCACGCCAGCTTGAACTTGCAAAAGAGCTTGATATGCCGGTAATTATTCATTCAAGAGATGCGGCACAGGAATGTTTTGATATGATTAAGAAAAGCGGTGTAAGAAAAGGTATTATCCACTGTTATTCCGGCAGTGCGGAAATGGCTATGGACTATGTTAAAATGGGATTTTATATCGGTATAGGCGGTGTGCTTACTTATTCAAACGCAAGAAAAACAGTAGAGGTTGCCGAAGAAGTGCCTTTAAACAGAATTGTACTTGAAACCGACTGCCCATATCTTGCACCTGTGCCGAACAGAGGTAAAAGAAATGATTCTACAATGATTAAATATGTTGCCGAAAAGCTTGCGGAAATTAAAAATATATCTGTTGAACAGGTGTATTTTGTTACAAGCCAAAATGCAAAAGATGTTTTTGAGCTTAAAGTTTGATTATTATTTGAAATGGAATAAATATATAAATTTATCGGACTAAAATCATAACCCCTCAGTCACTTCGTGACAGCTCCCCTTTCATGGGAGCCTTCCCAACCAGAAAGCCGTCCCTG
>CAKQPE010000074.1 GCA_934256695.1 uncultured Eubacteriales bacterium | reverse complement strand
ATTGGCAATTTTACAGTTAACCTAAAAATACCGTGACTTTGTCACGGTATTTTACTAAAAGTTTAGGTCAAGCCTTTTCAAAGGCTTGCAGGTGTGGGACAGAGTCCCACGGTCTTAGTTCGATAAATTTATATATTTATCCGTAATTTTTTTGTATAGTACAAATATCTGTATTATATTGTGTAAAGTATTATTATTATTGATTGATTTTTTTAATAGATAAGTTTAAAAAAATTAATCACAAAAAAGATTAAGTGTGATATAATAAACAACACATAATAATTTTGTGTAAATATTTTAATAATCATTCAATGAAGAATGGTTTTGAAAGCAGTTTTTAATATATAGTTTGGAGACGGAAAAATGAATAAGTTTTTAGCAGAAAATATAAAAAATATGCCGAGTTCCGGTATAAGAAAATTTTTTGATGTGGCAAATATGATGGAAAATGCAATTTCTCTTGGTGTAGGTGAGCCTGATTTCGAGACTCCTTGGCATATAAGAGAAGCGGCAATTTCATCCTTGGAGAAGGGACATACTTCATATTCGTCAAATACAGGTATGCTCGAACTTAGGGAAGCCGTATCTGACTATCTTGATGAAAAATATTCGACTAAATATGACCCTAAAACGCAAATTGTTATTACAATCGGTGCCAGCGAAGGTATAGATATTGCTTTAAGAGCAATTATAAATCCCGGTGACGAGGTGCTTGTTATTGAGCCGTCTTATGTTTCTTACAAGCCGTGTGTGTCTATGTGCGGCGGTGTTCCGGTACCTGTTGTAACATATGAGGAAAACGATTTCAGAGTAACTCCGAAGGAAATAGAGAATAAAATAACACCGAAAACAAAGGCAATTATTTTACCCTATCCAAATAACCCTACAGGTGGTATAATGGAGATAGATGACCTTGCGGCAATATCAAAGGTTATTATAGAGCATGACCTTTTTGTAATAAGTGACGAAATATATTCCGAGCTTACTTACGGCACAAAACACGTTTCTATAGCTTCTTTGCCGGGAATGTACGAAAGAACGGTTGTGCTGAACGGTTTTTCAAAGGCTTTTGCCATGACAGGCTGGAGACTGGGCTTTGCCTGCGGTCCGGAAGAAATGATATTTAATATGAACAAAATTCATCAGTATATCGCCATGTGTGCTCCTACACCGAGCCAGTATGCCGGTATAGAGGCTCTGACAAGCGAGCAGAGAGAGGAAGACATAGCCGTAATGCGAGACGCTTATGATGAAAGACGCCGTGTTATGGTAGACGGTTTCAGGCAGATGGGATTAAGCTGCTTTGAACCAAAAGGCGCTTTTTATGTTTTCCCAAGCATTAAGAAAACAGGAATGACAAGTGACGAGTTCTGCGAAAAGCTTCTTTTCAGTGAAAAAGTAGCCGTTGTTCCGGGAACAGCCTTTGGTGAATGCGGTGAAGGATTTATAAGATGTTCATATGCATATTCAATAGAAAATATAGAACGAGCATTGTACAGAATATGGTCATTTGTTCAGAAAAATATGAAGGAATAAAGATATGGAAGGATTTATTTCATGTTGTAGCTCAAAATCCGGTGAAAGAGTATATATTTGTGCCTTATGTAGTGATAAAAAGGTCGAAGAAGTAAAGGAAAGATATGTTTCTGCTGCCGAAAAAGCTGATTTTACAGGTATAAAGCATGATTATTTTATAGATGTGAAACTGTATGAGACAACACAGGAGGTTGACTCAACGGACGTTTACGCACTTGGCATAGGAATCGAAATAGCCGACGCATTGCACATTGGCGGAGGAATAATAGGCAGTCCGAGAGACGACAGTGAATCGGCAGACGACAAAGCGGATTACATAGGAAACGGGCTGTGGTGCATAGCCTTCGGCGGAAGGTTCGGTGCAGTATTTAAAGCAGACAAAGAAAAAGCCGAAGAAATATCGGATATGATAACGGATTTCAACAACAGGTGCGGAATAAAAAACGCGATTATGAACACAAAAGAGTATCTGATTAAAAATACAGATGTGTTTTTAATCCTTGCCGACGGTTCCGGAAAGGGTGCGTACCCATACTGTGCGGCCTTTGACGGAAAGAATTTTTACGAAGATTAAGACCTTGGGGTTTCACCCCAATGCCCCACAAGCCTTTAAAAAGGCTTGACCTAAACTTTATTAAAGTCCACTTAAATGAATTTAAGTGGACTTTTGTGCAATAAAAATATATATTTTCCGAAAAACGCAATTTATTGCGTTTTGATAAAAGTTTTACTCGATTTTTTTCAAAAAATCGCAGGGTGTGGGACAGAGTCCCACGGTTTTGACTTTATTTGACTATATATTTTATTTATAGTATTATGTTTTTAAAAGAAGTTTCGTGAAAGATATACAGACTACAGATTGATTTTAGGAGTTGAAGATATGAAGAAGGTAATGGTTGTTTTCGGTACAAGACCGGAGGCAATAAAAATGTGTCCTCTTGTAAATGAGCTTAAATCAAGAGACAAATTAAAAACAGTCGTATGCGTCACAGGTCAGCACAGGCAGATGCTTGATCAGGTTTTAGAGGCATTTGATGTAGAGCCGGATTATGATCTTTCAATAATGAAGGAAAAGCAGACACTTTTTGATGTAACAATAAATATTCTCGGTAAAATACGTGATGTATTGGAAAAGGAAAAGCCTGACGTAGTTCTTGTTCACGGTGATACAACAACCACATTTACAACAGCACTTGCTTGCTTTTATATGCAGATTCCGGTTGGTCACGTAGAGGCCGGACTTAGAACATACAATATATATTCACCATATCCTGAGGAGTTTAACAGACAGGCTGTTGGCATAGTGGCACAGTTTAATTTTTCACCGACTGATGTTTCAAAGAACAATCTGTTAAAAGAAGGAAAAAATGCCGATACTATTTATGTAACGGGAAACACAGCAATAGATGCACTTAAAACTACTGTCAGAGATGATTATTCAAACGAACATCTCGAATGGGCAAAGGACAGCAGACTTATACTTCTTACGGCACACAGAAGGGAAAACCTTGGTGAACCTATGCACCATATGTTTAGAGCCATAAGACGAATAGTAGACGAAACTCCTGATATAAAGGTAATTTATCCTATACATATGAATCCTGTTGTTAGAAAGGCTGCTGATGAAGAACTTGGAAACGATGACAGAATAAGAATAATAGAACCACTTGATGTTTTGGATTTCCACAATTTTATGTCAAGAAGTTATCTTATACTTACAGACAGTGGCGGAATACAGGAGGAGGCACCTTCACTCGGAAAGCCGGTGCTTGTTATGCGTGATACAACAGAACGTCCGGAAGGTATTGCCGCAGGCACATTAAAGCTTGTAGGCACAGATGAGGAGACTATCTACAAAGAATTTAAGACACTTCTTACAAACAAAGAAGAATATGATAAGATGAGCAAAGCATCAAACCCTTATGGCGATGGTTTTGCCAGCAAGAGAATAGCCGATATATTGGAAGAAAAATTATAAAAAGACACTGGGGTTACCCACATAACAGAAAAAATAAAAAATCTCATTCAAAATATTTTTGAGTGGGATTTTTTATTTTAAATATAAATTATACAAGAATTTAAAGTGGCGATATAAAGCTTTTTTCGGTGACGGATTATCAGTAGAAATTTGTATTTCCCAAAAAACAGTGCCCATGGTTTTGAAGGGTTTGGGACATAGTCCGGCAGACTTAAAAGTTTCCAAAAAATTCACAAAAAATGTATATCAAAATATGCAGAAAATTATCATTTTTATTTTGTGGATAATGTTGAAAATTTTTCGGGGGGGGGGTATAATGTATTTTGTATCATGGAGAAAGTAAGATGAATTTTACGTTTGCGTATGATTAGCGGTAATATTTTAACTTTTTTAGCTGATTTTTTGTTTTAAAGTGGTGTTTTGTAAAAGAGAGAAGGGATATAAAAATCCGCATTGATTGGCTGTATTTGTAATTATACATAAAGTTAAACTTATTACATTTTTCGCATGATATGAATATATATAATTTAAGAAAGGATGATTGGAAATGAAGTTTAACAAGAAAAGCAGTCTTTCGGTGCTTTTGTCTACAGCAATGGTAATTTCTTCCGTTCCTGCAACAGTTTTGGCAGAGGACAACACAACTGTTGTAGCAGAACAGACATCGGAGGGCAGTACAGAAGTAGGCAAAAGCACAACAGAAGAAACCAAAGCGGCTTCTATAGGCGAGACAAAGTATGACACACTTCAGGCAGCAGTAGATGCGGCAACAGAAGGAGATACAATTACATTAACAGCCGATGTAACGGAAAACATAACAATTCCGGAAAATGCCGAATTAACAATAGACCTTAACGGCAATAAAATAACAAACGACGGCGATCACACAATCACAAATAACGGTACACTTATAATAGATGACTGCAGTGACAAAGGAACAGGTACAATAGATAACGTAACTCATGGAAAAGCTGCAATATGGAACAACGGCACAATGACTGTTTACAGCGGAACTATTACAAGAAGTGAGGAAGCCGGAACAGTAAAAGGTGCAAACGGAAACTCATATTATGTAATATTAAACCATGGTACAATGACAATCGGTGAAGATAATGGTGACAACGACAATATAAAAGTTGAAGCCGACGGCAGATTCTCAAGCCTTTTTGAAAACGGATGGTATGACGGAAATAAAAATACAAGCAAAGAAAATTCCGTACTTACAATCTACGGCGGAACATATACAGGCGGTATTAACACAGTAAAGAATGATGACTACGGCGAACTTACTATAGAAGACGGTTTATTTACAAATGTTGCACAGGCAGCATTTATGAACTGGAATATAGCAACTGTAAACGGCGGTACATTTAAGTCAGACAAATATGCAGTTGTAAATAGTGGTTATGGTGCTGACAGTGCAGACAAAGGACAGCTTACAATAACAGACGGCAACTTTGAAAGCAAGGACGCTGCAATATCATCAGCAGATTATGCTTCGAA
This sequence comes from uncultured Eubacteriales bacterium, assembly GCA_934256695.1. Lineage (GTDB taxonomy): Bacteria > Bacillota > Clostridia > Lachnospirales > Anaerotignaceae > Neoanaerotignum_A. Next base: position 4,145 of record CAKQPE010000074.1, on the reverse strand, counting down.
TTTCGGTAATGTATCAATAACAGGCGGTACATTCAAAACAGAAAATAATGCACCTATAATAGATACAGTATCAGAAGAACTTATGAAAACTGATTATAAATTAGAGGTTTCCGGCGGAACATTCTCTGAAGCTGTAGATGACAAATATCTTTCAGATGATGTTAAATATGTTGCCGAAAGCAGCAAAGGTTTTTCATATGCCGAAACATTGGATAAAGCTGCCGAAGCCGCAGGTGAAAATGGTACAGTTGAAATAAAAGAAAACAGCGGTGATACGGATAAAGATGCTTCACTTTATAATGTTGAATACTACAAAGAAAACCTTAACGGAGAATACGAACTTGCAGAGACTACAGAAGAAGTTAAGGCATATGTAGGGGAAAAAGTTGCGGCTGAAGAAAAAGAATACGAAAACTATGAAATTGACAAAGACAACAAAGGCAGTGTATTAAGTGCGGAAGTAGAGAAAATTGTCGTTGAAAACGGTAAGCCTAAAATTACAACTCTTAAAGTTTACTACAATTTAGTTAAACACAATGTTACATTTAATACAAACGGCGGTACAGAAGTAAATGCACAGGAAGTTAAGTTCGGTGGTGTTGCAGAAAGACCGGAAAATCCTTCAAAGGCAGGCTGCAAATTCCTCGGCTGGTTTAAAGATGAAAACCTTACAACAGAATTTAATTTTGCTACAGCCATAGAAGAAGATACAACTGTATATGCAGGTTGGAAGAAGAAATCTTCCGACAGCAGTGATTCTTCATACTCTGGCGGAAGTTCATCATCAGGCGGTGGCGGCGGTTCTTCATCTTCCAAGAAAGATATAACAGCCGACAGCACTATCGAAAACGGTAAAGTTAAGGTTGATAAGGATTCTGCCACAAATGGTTCTAAAGTAACTGTTACGGTAACTCCTGACGAAGGATACGAAATTGACACAGTTACAATAACAGACAAGAACGGCAAGGAAGTTAAACTTACAGACCTTGGCAACGGAAAGTACAGCTTTGCTATGCCTTCATCTGATGTTAAGATAAATGCAGAGTTTAAAAAAGCCGCAGACACAGCAAAAGACGAAGAAAAGACTGTAATCAAAATGCAGATTGGCAACAATGTTGTTTCTGTTGACGATAAAGAAATCAACAATGACGTTGCTCCTGTTATAGTAAATGACAGAACTTTAGTACCTATAAGAATAGTAACGGAAACTCTCGGCGGAGATGTTGAGTGGAATGACAGCACAAAGACAGTAACACTTAATATTGACGGCAAGACAATAACAATGACAATCGGTGTTGAACTTGAGGGCTACGGCGTAGCACCTGAAATAATTAATGACCGTACTTATGTACCAATCAGATTTGTAGCCGAAGAATTAGGTGCAGTTGTAAACTGGAACGAAGAAACACAGGAAGTTGTTATTGAAAAATAAGCAAAAACTTAAAGACCGTGGACGCTGTCCACACCTGTGAGCCTTTGAAAAGGCTCAAGCGAAACTTTTAATAAAAAGCCTTTAAAACAATTTGTTTTAAAGGCTTTTTTGCGGTTAAAGATAAATTTGGCGATTTTTAAAGCCTTCTCCTTGGTGGAGAAGGTGCTGAGCGACAGCGAGACGAATGAGGTGTAAATCCTCTAATCAAAGTTTTGATAAAGCGGATTAAATTTAATTTTTCCCAAATTGAAAAGTGGGATTTGCAAGAAACTTTTTTCGAAAAAGTTTCCTGCACCTTCAAAAATCTCTTTAAGACCGCACATTCCATGTGCCTCCGGAAATAAAGCCTTGCAAAATTTATGGCAACGGATATAGAATTTACTGTTAACAAATCGGAACGAAATACTTACACTTTTCAACAAATATAAGTTAAAAATTTATAGTATACATTATAATTTGTTCCCCAAAAATGCAATGAAATTGCATTTTATTGAAAGTTTAGGTCAAGCCTTTTCAAAGGCTTGCAGGGTTTGGGACAGAGTCCCAAGGTTTTAAAACTCCATGGTTTTGAATTTTAAATCAGTCCGTAGTGGAGTAATGCCTGTCGTATGCCGTCACCGTTGGCAGGACCTGTTATGTATTCTGCAACGGAATCGAGACTTTGGTGATGCACTTTCATTGCAATGCCATGACCGGCGGCTTTCAGCATTGTATAGTCGTTTTCTCCGTCACCTATAGCATAAGTATCTTTTATGTCTATATTAAAATATTTGCATACATCAAATACTCCGTCAGCTTTTGATACGCCTTTTGGATTTATGTCGCAAGAGGTAACATCTCCGCTTGGCATAGTAATATCGGCAATATCAGAAAACTTGTTTTTAAACGGTTCAAAATCGGAAGGATTGCGGTAAATGAGCATAAGCTTGTATATGTTTTCACCATTATATTTTTCGACAGGAGTAAAACTTTCGGGAGAAACATTGAAAAGTGCAATCATTTTGTTAAAAAGTGTGTCATCGGGAAGATTTACAAAGCATATGTGAGAGCTTTCCAGAACATATATCATGTTGTGTTCGGTAAAATAATCCGTAAGAAGTTTTATTGTTTTTTTATCAAAAGGCTTTTCACCGAGAATTTTATCATTGTAGACTGTACAACCGCCGTTATCGGTAAGCATAATGTCAAATTCAATTCCGCAGTCGGGAACATAGCTGTAGCTTCTTCCTGTTGAAAGGCAGGCGGCATATCCGTTTTGACGCAGGCTTTTTATTGCTCCGACAGTTTCTGCCGAAGGAAGAAACAGCCCGGTGTTTTTGTATGTAAGAGTTCCGTCATAATCGAAAAAGACAGCTCCTTTAAATTTATTTTCCATAAAAAAGAATCTCCTTTAAAAAATAGATATTGATTATTTGAGGTTTTTGGATTACATTATAGCAGATTAAGTTTATTATGTGTATAATATAAATTCGGTATATATAAATTTTAAGAGGTAAAAGGTGTTATTATGGCTGTTTTTGAAAATTTTGAATATTCTGTCACAGATGATGGCGTGAGCATAGACAAATATAACGGAAATGAAGGCTTTGTTTCTATACCGGAGGAAATAAACGGATTAAAGGTAAAGAAGATAGGCAATGAGTCTTTCAGATGGCACAAGGAAATAAGAGAGGTTACTTTTCCGGAAAGTTTGGAGTATGCCGGTGATTATGCCTTTTGTGAATGCAGAGGCTTAAAAAGTGTGTATTTTGGGAATAATTTAAAGTATGCAGGAGAGCATATTTTTTACAACTGTAGAAATCTGGCGGAAATATCAATTCCTTCTGGGTTGGAATACATAGGTGACGGCTTTGCCAAAAATTGTGAGAATTTGAAAAACATAACAATTTCTTCCGACAACAATTTATCTTCGTCGGTATCGGGATTTTTAAATGAGCTAAGCGGAGAGATAGTTATTAAAATAGGCGAAACAGGCGGTGAACTTATTCTGCCGAGCTTTGGGTACGAATACATAGATAAATGCTATTCCAAAACCTTTGAAACGGTAACTCATGGTGCCGGTGTTCTTTACAGAAAGTGCATAGAAAAGCACAGGATAAACTATGATTTGTATGATTTGGCTTTTAGGTATGCCGTAAGGGAGGAACTTCCGCAGACTATGTGCAGGATAGCAATAAACAGACTGCAAAGCCAAAATGGGCTGAATAATGAAAGCAAGAAACAATATATTGACTATTTATCTGAGCATATATCTGATACAATTAGAACTATAGTTTATTATGAAAATATTGATTTTATAGAAGTAATGGAAAAAGAACATATGCTTACGGAAGAAATTTTATTATCAGCCATAAATATAACGTCAGAAACAGACAGAGCTGATTTTACGGCAGAGTTTATGGACAGGAAGATGAGACTTTTCGGAAGAAAAAAGAAGGTTTTCGATTTATAAGATATTGGTATTATGAAATGATAAATATAAATTTATCGAACTGAAATCACAACCTCTCAGTCACTTCGTGACAGCTCCCCCCCCCTTTCATGGGAGCCTTCCAAAATCGAAAGCCGTCCCTGAAAGGGAATGTGGCAAGCGTAGCTTGACGGAAGGCTTTAAAAATATCGCAAATGGATTTACAAAAAATGCAATGAAATTGCATTTTACCAAAAGTTTTACTAAATTTTTTTCAAAAAATTTTCGGGGTTTGGGGTGAAA
>CAKQPE010000073.1 GCA_934256695.1 uncultured Eubacteriales bacterium | reverse complement strand
CCGCATTTGATTCCGCCGACCAGCCGTCAAGCTCCGCAAACTCGCCTTCAAGCTCGGAAACCTTTATGCCGTCCTCGTCCGAAAAATCAGGCTTGCTGTAAAGAGCCTCCTTTTCTTTTATTATATCGTAAAGTCTCTTGTGACCGTATAAAACAGTTGTCATTACATCAAAATCATCAAATTCAAAGTGATCCTGTTTAAGTACGGCAAGTCTCTTTCCGGGTGCAATTACAACCTCACCCTTGTTAGGCTCAATCTGGCCGGAAAGTATTTTAAGAAATGTGGATTTTCCCGCACCGTTTGCACCGATAACACCGTAGCAGTTGCCCGGTGTAAATGTTGCGTATACATCTTTAAAAAGTACCCTGCCTCCGTACTGGAGTGTAACATTATTAACACTAATCATAATTTTTATATCTCTCCAAAATATATATTCTAAAATTTATTTTTTACTGTGCAGCCGAGGTTGAAGCGGCAGATGAAGATGTTGTTTCCTGCTGTGCCTTCTGCTGAGCTTCCATCTCCTCCGAAATAGAAGGAAGAACCTCACCGTTTTTAACTTCGTCAGGTATTTCTGTCTTTTCTGTACTGTCTATGTCATAAATATCTCCGCCAACTTTATAAGCATTTACAACAAGTCTCTGGCTGTCCTTGTACTCGTCCATATCCTTTGTAAGGTTATATGCATAGTCTGACACTACCTGGAATGCATTGCCTGCATCAAAGCTGAATTTAACAACATCACCTGTTTTGCTGTCGATATAAAGTGTTACAGGCATATCCTCAACACCTTCAAAATACTGTGTATAAAGGTTTGTAAGTCCGTTTGCAACAAACACACCGGAATTTATAATAACATCCGGAACAACATCAGATTTAACAATACCGTCTACCTTATATGCATTTGTTCCGTTTATGTCCTCTGTTTCACCTACCGTAACATCACTTATGTTTGAAAGCAGTATATTCAAAACCTCTCTTACATCATACTGACCCAGTATTGAAAACAGTTCTTCATCACTTACAGGCATCTGATACCACTTATCACCGTAATCAATGTAAAGAGTCTTTTCGCCCTTATCATTTTCATCTGTATAAAACTCAGATGTGGAATACAGATCTCCATTCTGGGTTACATTCATTGTTATATGTTTAAATACAGGCTTTGTAACGGCAGTTATGTTTGTTTCAACAGCCGCACTTGAATCTTTTCCATCATAATTTTTAAAACTGAAATCCGAAACCATTTTTGCTTTTGCACTTTTCTGATTTAAGTTTCTTTCAGTTGCCGTTGCAATTATATTTTCACTGCTGAAACTGTCTGCCGATATTTCTATTGACTGGGAAGCTGATGATGAAGCATTATCCTTTGAACAGGCAGTAAATGAAAGTGCCGATGCCATAACACAGACTGCCAATGCATATTTTTTTAAAGTCATATATACCCTCCTGACAAATAAAAAGCTGTTATCTTTCGCTAAATAAATATTGTATAATAAAGAATGATTTATTTCAAGACAAAGGCAGAAAATTTACCTCTAAAATCAATGCAACAAAAAACCGGAAAATCCTTTTGCAAAGATTTTCCGGCATATGCACCTAAATCAGTTTATAATTTAATTATTTAGCTGCCTTAGCAACTTCTTCTGCAAAGTTTTCTTCTTTCTTAGCAAGACCTTCGCCTGTTTCGTAACGAACGAAACGTGTAAGCTTGATAGGAGCTCCTACTGTCTTAGCAACAGAGTCAATGTACTGCTTAACAGTCATGTCACCGTCTTTTACATAAGCCTGATCAAGGAGACAGAATTCTTTAAGTTCTTTTTTAAGTCTGCCTGTAACCATCTTTTCAAGAATGTTAGCAGGTTTGTTAGCATTCTTAGGGTCTTCCTGAGCCTGTTTAACAAGAATTTCCATTTCGTGGTCGATAAATTCCTGAGGAACATTTTCGTCAGCGATGAACTTAGGGTTAAGAGCTGCTATCTGCATAGCAAGGTTCTTTCCGAGTTCTTCAAGTTCGTCTGAATCGTTATCGCAAGCAAGCTCTACAAGAACGCCGATTCTTCCGCCGCCGTGGATATAAGATACAAGTCTGCCTGAACCTTCTTTGATAAATTTTTCAAAACGTCTGATTTTAAGGTTTTCACCGATAACAGCAACCTTCTGGCTGAGTGCATCAGCAACTGTTAAAGATGGATCAAGTTCCCATTTTTCAGCAAGGAAAGCGTCGATGTCAGCAGCTTCTGAGCCGAGAGCCTGTTTTGCAACCTGATCAACATATTCTCTGAATATAGCGTTCTTAGCAACGAAATCTGTTTCTGAGTTAACTTCTACAAGAACACCCTTTGTATTGCATGGTGGAATGAAAGCATAAACAATACCTTCGGCAGCAATACGGCCTGCTTTTTTAGCAGAAGCAGCAAGACCTTTTTCTCTTAAATATTCAACAGCTTTTTCCATATCGCCGTTTGTTTCAGCAAGTGCTTTTTTACAATCAAGCATACCAACGCCTGTTGTTTCTCTTAATTCTTTTACCATTGCAGCAGTAATAGCCATTTTCAATTTCCTCCTTAGAAAATTATAAAAACAGTAAATATATAGTTCTCTTTTAAGAACTGTAAAATTTGCTTAAAAAAGCTTCAGCCAAAGCGGCTCGGCTGAAGCCTAAAATCATTAATTATTCAGCATCTGCAGCTTCTTCTGTTGAAGTAACTTCCTGCTCGCCCTGCTTAGCTTCGATAACAGCATCAGCAATCTTGCCTGCAATAAGTTTTACTGCACGGATAGCGTCATCGTTACCAGGGATTACGTAATCAACTTCTTCAGGATCACAGTTTGTATCTACGATAGCTACAACAGGGATACCGAGAATGTGAGCTTCCTGAATAGCGATTTTTTCTTTACGAGGGTCTACTACGAACATAACATCAGGAATTTTTGTCATTTCTTTGATACCGCCGATGTTTTTCTGAAGTTTTTCCATTTCGTTAAGAAGGTTAGCTACTTCTTTCTTTGGAAGTAATTCAAAAGTACCTTCTTCCTGCATTTTTTCAAGCTCGTTAAGTCTTGCGATTCTTGTTTTGATTGTTGTGAAGTTAGTAAGCATACCGCCTAACCATCTCTGGTTTACGTAGTACATACCGCATCTTTCAGCTTCTTCTTTGATAGAATCCTGAGCCTGTTTCTTTGTACCTACGAAAAGGATTTCGCCGCCGTTAGCGATAATATCGGAAACTGCGAAATAAGCCTCGTCTACCTTCTTAACTGTTTTCTGAAGGTCGATGATGTAGATACCGTTTCTTTCTGCGAAGATATAAGGAGCCATTTTAGGGTTCCATCTTCTTGTCTGATGTCCAAAATGAACACCTGCTTCTAATAACTGTTTCATTGAAATAACGCTCATTGTATTTCCTCCTATTGGTTAATCCTCCCCATTTCCATCTGTCGCACAACCTGTATGTGCAGGCACCATAGCAATATTGGAAATAGGTGTGTTTTCAGTAACGTATGGTATTTTATCACAAGTCAAACAAAAAAACAAGTCCAAAGCCGTAAAAAATAATGCTTTGGACTTAATTTTTTAATCCTGCTGTTCTTTATCTTCAGAATATCCGCATTTCTCGTTGGAGCAAAGAAGTTTTACATTCTTTGTTCCCTTTTCTACCATGTAGCTTCCGCATTTAGGACATTTCTTCTCAACCGGCTTGTTCCAACTTACAAACTCACACTTGTCAGGGTTATTTTCACAGCCGAAATATTTTCTGCCCTTCTTTGTTTTCTTTATAAGCACATCTCCGCCGCAGAGAGGACATTTCACTCCCGCACTTTCATAAAGCGGCTTTGCATTTGAGCAGGCCGGGAAATTAGGGCAAGCAAGAAATTTGCCATATTTACCGTATTTTATAACCATGTTGCTGCCGCATTTTTCGCATATTACATCAGTAACTTCGTCTTTTATAACTATTTTGCTTAACTTTTCCTGTGCATTTTTAAGCTCGGAATCAAATATAGGATAGAAACTTCTTATTATTTCCTTCCAGTCTATTTTTCCTTCTTCTATACTGTCCAAATCAGTTTCCATTGCGGCGGTAAAATCCGTATTTACAATATTTTTGAAATAATTTTTCATAATATCGTTTACCACTTCGCCAAGTTCCGTTGTGTAGAACATTTTCTTTTCTTTTGTAACATAGTTTCTTGCAATAATTGTTGCTATTGTAGGTGCATAGGTACTTGGTCTGCCAACACCTATTTCTTCAAGAGTCTTAATAAGTGAAGCATCGGAAAATCTTGCCGGCGGCTGTGTAAAATGCTGTAAAGGCGTTACGGAATTTGCTTTCAGCTTATCACCTTCATTTACAACAGGAAGAAGTCCGCTTTCCTGTGTTTCGTCAACTCTGTTATATATTTTCAAAAATCCCTCAAAAGTAAGGAGTGAACCCGACGCCTTAAACATATGGTTTCCTGCCAGCAAAGTAATTGACTGGCTTTCGTATTCTGCCGGTTTCATCTGGCAGGCTATAGTTCTTTCCCAAACAAGTTTATACAGTTTATATTGCTCCTTTGTAAGGGAATCTTTAATCATTTCAGGCTCAAGTTCCGCATGGGTAGGTCTTATTGCCTCATGTGCGTCCTGTGCATTGTTCTTTGATTTATATACAACTCTTTCTTCTGCAAGGTATTTTTCTCCTAAGTTTTCAGTTATATATTCCTTTATTTCGGCATAGGCATCATCTGAAATTCTTACGGAGTCTGTTCTGATATATGACAAAAGACCTATCGTACCCTGACCTTTTACGTCAACACCTTCGTACAGCTGCTGAGCAACCATCATTGTTTTCTGTGCCGTAAAGTTAAGATACTTGCTTGCTTCCTGCTGCATTGTACTTGTTGTAAAAGGCGGAAGCGGTTTTTTCATTCTTTTGCCTTTTTTAATTTCTTTTACATCAAAATCGGCATTTATAACATCGGCAACTATTTTTTCTGCCTCGTCACCTGTTTTAAGCTCTGTCTTTTTGCCGTCTGTTCCGTAATATTTGGCCTGAAATTTTTCCTTTGTGCCTGCGGATATTTCTGTATCTATAGACCAGTATTCTTCCGGTATAAAAGAACGTATTTCTTCTTCTCTGTCACATATAATCCTTAATGCTACAGACTGAACACGACCGCCGCTTAATCCTCTTTTTACTTTTTTCCAAAGAAGATCGCTTATCAAATAGCCCACTATTCTGTCAAGCACACGTCTTGCCTGCTGTGCGTCAACAAGATTCATGTCTATGTCCCTTGCCTCGGCTATGGATTTTTTAACCGCATTTTTTGTTATTTCGTTGAAAGTAATTCTTTTGTACTTATCCTTATCAAGCCCCAATGCCGCCACCAGATGCCAGCTTATTGCCTCTCCCTCACGGTCAGGGTCAGTTGCAAGGTAAACTTTGTCTGCTGTTTTTATTTCTTTTCGCAGTTTTGCAAGCAGCTCACCTTTGCCTCTTATTGTTATATACTTCGGTTCAAAGTCATTTTCTACGTCTACACCAAGCTGACTTTTCGGCAGGTCTCTTACGTGACCCATAGAAGCCTCTATTTTATATTTACTTCCCAAAAATTTCTTAATAGTCTTTGCTTTAGCAGGCGACTCAACAATAACCAGATTTTTATTAGCCATTAAAACACCTCATGTTTACTTTATTACAAACCTGTCACCAGGTAATTTTTCTATTATTCCGTATATTTCAAGCATAGCAAGTCCGCTTTGAATTTCCGCTGCGGAAAATTTTGTCTTTGCGGCAATATAGTCTGTAGATACGGGTTCAAAACCAAGCAGATTATATATTTCCTCAGCAAAAGAAGTTAATCCCAACTCGACAGCTGTTTTTTTTATTTTACTCAAATTTTCTTCTTTTGCAATACCTGTTTGTTTTTCGGACTGCTCTTTTTTTGCATTTTCACCTCTCGGCTTATAGTCTTTTTGCCTTTCGTTTCCGATATTTTCTTCAAAATTATAAGAAATATTTTTTAATGAAAATATAATATCCTCGGTTTCCAGTGCAACTGCACAGCCGTCACGTATAAGCTCGTTTACGCCTTTTCCGTTAAGACTTGTTATATTTGACGGAACTGCCATTACTTCCCTTCCATACTGGCAGGCTGCATCTGCCGTAATAAGTGCTCCGCTCTTTTTGCCGGCTTCGACTATTACAACAACATCACTCAATGCCGCTATTAATTCATTTCTTCTCGGAAAATAGTATACCTCAGGCTTTGTATCCGGAGAATATTCACTTATAAGGCAGCCTTTTTCCGCTATATCGTCCATAAGCTTTCTGTTTTCATAAGGATAACAGAAATTGAATCCAAAACCAAGAACAGCAACCGTATATCCGCCTGTTTTAAGTGCCACTTGATTAGCTACAGAATCTATTCCCGCCGCCATTCCGCTTATTATGCAGACTCCTTTTTCCGAAAGTTCACGTGAAAACATTTTTGCTGTCTCGCTTCCGTATGCCGTGCATCTTCTTGAGCCTATAATTGCCACAGAAGGTATTTTTTCTTCAATAAGTTTGCCCTTTACATATATTCCCACAGGCGGAGAATACATATTTTTAAGCTTTTGCGGATATTTTTCTTCCTCAAAGGTAATGTATTCTGCTCCAATCCTGTCAAGGTCACTTTTCCATAACGGTATTTTATCTTTGTTTTTAAACATCAAATCAATATTTTCGGATTTTAATGTTTTCAGATCCGAAAGCTCTTTTCTTTCGGCATTAAATACATTTTCGGCACAACCGAATATATCCAGCAGATAATATACTTTCTTTGAATTAAAATAAAGAGACTTGCTCAGCCACATTATATAATCTTTGTTATCCAGAAATATCACCTGCCTTCTTTGAGTTAAAACAATACTAATATATGCCTTTTTTAAATTAAATTCAAGAACTTTATTTTAAAATTACACAAATTATTTAAACATATATGTCAATAAAGCGAAAATTTAATATATCCGGCTGTATTTTATTAAAAATAATTGTACGTATCGCAGTAACGAACAAAGCTATGCTTTATTTATATTTATGCACTTTTTAATTTTCAATATATTCCGCATATATACTTAAAGCCCCGATTGTATCGGAGCTTTAAGTATATATATTATTTGTTTAATCGTTAATTCTTCTTATTATTTTTGACTTTGTATTGTTATCGACATAATAATCACAGTTGAATTTATCGCCTACATTCATACTGCTTAATTTTTCACGTACGGAATCTCTTGTAAACTGGAAAACCTCAACCTCTCCATCAGATGTCAATACTTCTGCACTGTGATCATCTGCAAGACCCTGAAACTCAAAATCACCAGAAACTATATCTACAACCGAAAGTGTACCTTCATTGCTGCTGTCTGCTTCATTTTCGGAAGAACTGCCGTCTGAATCAATGTTAACGTCTACGCCGTCACCTGATACGGTAATTCCCGAGCTGTTTTCGTCTGAAGAAGAAACCGAACCCGAAGATGAGCTTGAAGATGATTTCGTTCCACAAGCCGAAAATATTGATAATGATAAAACTGCCGCCGTAAATAAAATAACTGTTTTTTTCATAATTTATTCCTCCTTTTTTGCAGAAAAAATTCCGCAAAACCAGTATAAATTTATATTAAAAAGTATAACACTATACTACACTGTTTTTTAGAACAAAATTTAAACAAATTTTTACATTTTTTTAAAAATTGCTTTAAACATTTAAATAACACCCTTCAATACAAGTGCAAGAAGGATTGCCGTTGCCAATATAACCACAGCAACAAGCATCACACCTGTGTTATTTTTTGTTACAGTGCTTTGTTCGGCACTGTTTTTGGATAAATCAATCATCTTTGCACGTCTTAAAGCATTTACGACATGCTTATACAAAAGCAGTACAAGGGCCATGTTTATTCCGCCTTTAAGCAGATTAAAAGGTATTATGGCAGGCAAAAGAAGCTCTACTACCGCTTCTCTCGGATAGCCGAGATATATAGGCGTAACAAGATAGTTCCATAAAACCATTATAATCGTCATTCCTATAAGGCCGCATAAAAGTCCTTCAACAGCACCTCTTAAAGTGTGTTTTTTCTTATATATAAAAGCCGCTGTACAGGCAAAACTACAGCTTGCAAGTATATTCATTATACAGCCTATAATGCCTGTATCGCTTACGGTAAACATTTCTATTATTGATACTATGGCAGATATTGTAAAAGCCGAAAGGGGACCGAATATAAATCCGCCTATGGTTATTACAACATCTTTAGGGTCATATTTCAAAAACAAAACTATAGGCACACGGCCGATTACCATTACCGCATAAGCTATTGCACAAAGCATTCCTATCATTGTAAGTTTGCGTACATTTTTATCTGATTTGTTCATTGTTACTCCTCCCGAAATTAAAAGCTTAAATTTCAAATTAATATAATAGCATTTAATTATATAAAATTCAACAGATATATTAAAACCCTGCGGTTTTGCACCAAGCCTCGGCAGTCTTTTTTACATAATTTACGATAGGCACAAAGTCCATAGTTTTAAAAAAGCATTGATTTAAATTAGGTTTTATTATATCCTTATTTTAAAGATGCTGAAATATATAATTTAAAAGGAGTGATTTTTTTGAACAAGCTTTCTAAGCGTGATTGCTTATTCGTCGGCATTCCCTTGTTTTCAATGTTTTTCGGTGCGGGAAATCTTATTTTTCCGCCGTTTCTCGGCTTTCATGCCGGTACTTCTGTCTGGATCGCCATGGCAGGATTTGTTTTAAGTGCGGTATGTCTACCTATTCTCGGTGTTGCCGCTGTAGCAAAATCCGGCGGTCTTGATAACCTTGCAAGTCGTGTAAACAAGAAATTTTCTTTCATCTTTACACTTTTGATCTATCTTTCAATAGGTCCTTGCCTTGCCATACCGAGAACTGCCTCAACTTCCTTTGAAATGGCAGTTACACCGTTTTTTTCAAACATACCTTATGCGGCAAAAATTATATATCCTCTTATTTTCTTTGCCGTTGCTCTTTTCCTTGCATTAAATCCCGAAAAACTTTCGGACAGGCTCGGAAAAATCCTTGGCCCTACGCTTTTGATACTTATATTTATAATTGTAATCGGTTGCGTTTTACATTCACCGGGCGGTTACGGCACACCTACAGGTAAATATGCTTCTTCTCCGGTACTTCAGGGATTTTTGGACGGCTATCTTACAATGGATACAATAGCCGCTCTTAATTTCGGCATAATTATATCCCTTAACATAAGAAACAAAGGCATATCCGATGACAACTCCGTTGTAAAATATATAATCCTTGCGGGACTTATTGCCGGAGCATTATTTATAGTTGTTTACTCTGCTCTTGCACATACCGGTGCTGTTTCCGGCGGTTCTTTTGCAGATGCGTCAAACGGAGCCGAGGTTCTTACAAACCTTGTTTCTTTCCTTTTCGGAAAAGTCGGAATTATAATTTTGGGACTTATATTTGTAATTGCGTGTCTCAACACCTGTAT